>CAZBNW010000001.1:0-95978 GCA_964493385.1 uncultured archaeon
TCCTAATCTTACGTGTTGCTTTTTTTCTAATCCTTAAATAATCCTCAAAATCATCCGCATCAAAACTCTTATAGAAACTCTCTTTATCTCTTATAACATCAGCTATTTTTTTTGTTAAAATAGTTTGTAGCCCTAAAGAATCTCGTAGTCGCTTTAATCCACTGAAATGGTCAGGATGACTATGACTTGGTAAGATTCTAGTTAGCCTAAACTCTTTATTTTGCGCTATATAATAGTCTTCAATTTCTTTTAACTCTTTAAAAACATGTTTGATGGCTTTTTTGGTTCCATAACCCGCATCGTAAATTATACCATCAGAACCAGCGATAACATATATGTTTTCTGGAGGTTTTACGGCACCCAAAGCCCCTTTTTCCTTTATTAAAAATAAACCAGGATAAACTTCTTTCATCTAATTCTTACAGATCTCTAAATAATATATTAGCTAATTAAATGATTATAATAAAAATGCCTTATAGGATCGTGTTATTATTTAATGAAAAAGGTTCTTTTCCTATAAATATTATTTAAGTCGATATTTCAAATTTAAACCTAGTACCCTTAGTATATTCGTTTGGAATTCTGCTTTCTATGGAAAATCTCCATCCATATCTATAGACTAATTGACTTATTGGCCACATGCCATGTCTTTTGGCAATTTCCTCTTTAAACACTCTCCGTGCTAATGGGTCTCCACAATCTGTCAATTTTTTCAATAAGGGAAACGCTAAATTTCTATGAAGAAGTCGTGTAACATAATCGTGTTCATACCACACTTGAAGGTTGGAACAATGTCCCCAAAATTCTGTTTCTGGAGGAATATCAATCTCATATGGATCTCCTTCTAATGAACAATCTAATCTCTCTTCTGCTTCATCGATAGATTCAATCTCATCGAAAGAACTGACTTCCTCAACTGGTATATTCAATAGTAGAAATTTGCATTGCTGGAATAATAGCTCTTTTACATAAATATTGGTCCTACCATCTTCTAACTTTAACGTAATATAATCGTTAACCTTGAATTCTTTCATATTCTTAATTTCTTAAGTTATCTTTCAAATTTCTATTCTTTTGAGGTTTTAAATTTGTAGATTCTGAAATTTGCTCAGAAACATAAAAAACAGGGCAATCATGATCAAATACTAAGCATGTGTATTTACTATCCATGTTTCGCAACCTGAAATTTTCAACTAATACTCCATACGGGCACCACTTTAGTATATGGCATGGTTTTTCGGCATTCTCATGGACGATAACCCCCTTATTAAATTTATCCTCTGGAACTATTATTTCTTCTTCCTCTTTAAAGCATTTTAAGCACCACCATTCTCCCCAACCAGCATGCCACACCATATCAACATCGTCAGCATTGCACATTCCACATTTACATATAGAAAATTTAAGTAGAACTCTTAAATCGGATTGTTCCTTATTTAACCTTTGGATTGCTTTTATATCCGTATCTGTGGGATTATTTTCACTCTTTTCTAATATCTCATTCTTTTTAATCCGTAGTGAGTTATGTCTAGACCATACAGCTTCTTTATTGAGACGCCTAAGATTATTTCTAATTTTGCGTAATTCTGGATTTTTAATAGATATTATTTTTCCATGTTTCACAATTTTATAATAGGAAATAATCTATTTAAATTCCATAGACTTAACATGTTTTCAAAATCTAAAAATTAAATTAGAGAATTTAATATAAAGAAGTAATAATTTTTATTTTCATACCTTCAATAATAGATATAATATTTAGATTATACTCAATTAACTTTTGATTTAAATATCATCGAAGCTCACTTAATAGATTCTCAAAATCCAAGAAATTAAGAAATAAAAAAAAAAAAGAATTTGATTTTTATCTAATTGTTCTGAAAGAAGGTTAGAAAGTTAGAAATATTTAATTGCTAATAAAATTTAACGGATATCTAGTTAGCCTAAATACCTATCGTCCCTTGTTACCTTCTTCCTTTTTGAATGTTTGGTTAATGTTAACGCAGTTTTTGTAATTTTCTCTGCAGACTGGCCCATCCAATCGACCAACTCATCTACCGCGTCCCGAGCAACAATAACGGCTCCATTATGCTTCATTAATCTTCTAATAGGACTCCAACTAATATATTCGCTCATAATTTGATTCATTCCTCCACTTTTTTATTATTTTGGTTAATTATTTTAATTTAAAAATTTTTGATTAAATCAAGTTTATTATATTATCTATGTTCTTTGATTTATTTAAAGATTTTCCTTCATACATTATTTTATGGAAATAAAAAACAAAAAAATTGAACGACAAAATTCAGAATTAAGAAGATGATCAATCTCGTGAAAGTTAGGATATTTTTATGGAATTTTGATTTTTGTTGAATTTTGGGAACTTATAAGATTTTACAATTCTAGGGTTTGCGATATATTAAATATAGGCGATAGTAAAAAAGATAAGGTAAAAATATTCAAATTGTGAAACACTATATAGGCAAATTTTTGAAGAATTACTATATGGCTCATTTTCAAAATTTGAGACTATAGAGTCTTTAGGCTTAAATTCTTAAATTATATCACGAATAAAGAAAAGGAAAATCAAATTAATACCGTTTAAATTAAACGCTTTTAAATTAAAAAGAATATTCCAATTAGATTTTTCCATTTTAGTTTTATGTTATAATCAATATCTTGGTAAATCTTTAGTTTCTTCATAATATGATTCGATGCCGATTTCTTTCATTCGATTATTTATTTGAATCCATCTTCGCTTAAGGTGGGGATCAAAATTAGTTTTTTCGCAAGGATACTCATCACATTGGAAGCAGAAATCAACCTCCTTCTCTTTATAACAATCTCTTACTCCACAGCCAGGATATAAGCAAGAGCCTTCCCTACATCCCGGACAATTCTCTTCTGTTAAATAAGTAAGTAATGCTTTGAAAGAAGGATATTCTTTAAATATAGGAAGAAATGATGAGAATCTTTCAGCGTATATATCGAATGAACCTAATAAATTTTGAAGATTTAGGCTGGTTTTTCTTATTCCCCCCTCAGAGTTAGCAAAACACTTATAACAATTAAGCCCACATGGAGCAAGAGTTTTTAATATATCTTTATATTCCATTTTCTTTCCTTATTTCATATTTTTTCTTATTTTATGCCATCATTTCCGTTGTTGTAGGTATAAATTCCTTTTTAATTGAACTCATTATTATTGTTTTTTATTAAGAAGAAGTCAATTATAGATTTTAGTATTATATAACTAAATTAGAATGAAAACTTTAATATTTTTACCAAATAATTTGTTCATAACTACAGTTTTTACATTCTATTGATTTATTTTTTTGTGGAAAATAAGAAAGAATAGCTCCACATTGCTTACATTCTAAATCATGAATCTTATCTTTTGAATTTACAATCCCATTCATTAGAATATGTTCTTTAAAATCATTTGAGAATAATGTTAAAAATGAGATCAAAAGGTGTTGATTTTGTGAAGAAGCAATTATTTCAACCTTATTCGATAAAATCTGTCCAATTGCCAATATATCTTCTTTAGATTCCAAATCAGTTCCGAAATACCATAGAATTTTCTTATTAGCATCTTTAGCGATTAATTGAAATTTATGAATCGAGAAAACCTTTTCTAAAAGGTTAAAAAATATCTCTGAATTTACTTGATGAGCAATTTCTATACCCAAACTTTTAATTGCTTTTTTAGTGCCAGGAATTTGAGAAAATTCTCTAATGTAACGAGAAGGAATTATTTTAGGTTCAATGGTTATTCTATTAATGATTATTTCTGCAGGTCTTGAATCCAACACTCTAATAGTATCTTTATTATTTACATAAGTAACAATTGTTCTTATTTCTCCTTTATTATCAAGTGTGTTTGGAGTGAAATGAAGATAAATTTGTTTATGACTTTTTTCATTTAACCCATCGAATTCAAGATTTATTTGTTTTGTATCTTTTTCAGCAATTATACGAGGAATACTGATAGTAGGTGGAAATGCCCTCGTGAGTGTTAAAAATTCAGGAAATTTTATTTTGATCTTCAACTCTGAAATAGGGGCTAAACTTTGGTTTTCTAATAGAATTGAATATCGATAGTGCCCTCCAAATGGCTTAAAATCATTTGCAAGTTTGATTTTATCTTCTTGGTCAATTTTTTCAAACGAGTACTTATCGATGGTCTTACTTCGATAATCTTCTTTAGTTTTAAAAATAACTAAATTGTGTGCTTTATCTGGGTTTCCTTCGCTCTCTTTTTTGGACATAATATTTATCGGAATCTAGATAATTAATAAAATTACATTTTGATTTATATTTTTTTTTAACTTATATTAATTAATTATACTTGCATGTAATAATGTTTAAGTTTAAAGAATTAGAAGAATTATTTCAAAGTTCTACAATTAAACCTAGGTTTA
Organism: uncultured archaeon; assembly: GCA_964493385.1. Lineage (GTDB taxonomy): Archaea > Asgardarchaeota > Lokiarchaeia > Sigyniarchaeales > SOKP01 > Loki-b32. The sequence continues at coordinate 4,425 of CAZBNW010000001.1, forward strand.
ATATAGTTCATATTATATTGGCTTTATTCATATTTGGAGAAAAAAAAGAGGGAATTGGGAGATATCGTCTCCAAAAAGAATTGGTAATTGGCTCTGGAACAGCAAAATCCTTAATTACAAAGTTAAAAGAAAAAACCGAATTTATTGAAACGCTAAGTGACAGTAATATAAGAAAAGGCCATATTTTAACAGAGAAAGGTCGAAGGTTTTTAAACACAATTAAAGAGAAAATACCGATTATTGAAGAAGGAGACGCATCAATTTTGAAAGATATTATAATTGAATCACAGAATAATTATCTTTATTATTGCTTAATAAAAAATGCATCAAATAAATTGTCTAATGGAATAGATCAAAGAGATGCGGCGATAAAAATAGGTGGTATTGGTGCTACATGTTTAATCTATGATGGTAAAGATTTGATCTTTCCCTCAATATCCGATGATCCTCATTCAAAAGTAGAGTCCAATGTTTCTAATTATTTTAATACACAATTATCTGCTAATGATTTTAATTTAGATAATAATGATGTAATAATAATAGGTTTGGGTGATAATTCCCAAAAATCTAGATTGGCAGCTTTAAATGCAGCATTGACTCTTGTAGATAATTAAATTAAATTGTTATTAAAATGAAGTTTGAAAAAGATATAGTGCTTGATATATCTCAGAGAATATTTGATGAATTAAAACAATGTAATAAAAAGACGGCACCAATAGAAGCATGTGGTTTAATTTTTGGTGATGTAAAAAAAGTAGCGATTACTGTTGATGAATATAAAATTCATTATATTGGAAAACAATTTTATTGTTTGAAATCAAATATTGAGTCTGTGGGTTCTTTTGACTTAATACAAGATTCTGATAAATATTTTGAAATACATCAAGAGGCAGTTAATGAAAAAAAGTTAAGGTTAATAAGTATCTTTCATTCACACCCCGTTCCTGCATACCCTAGTGCAACTGATGTTTATAATATGGAATTTCTAGATAAGGATGTTGGAGGTGTGAGGAATCCTTTTAAAAACCAAATATGGACTATAATGGATATAAATACGGAAGATATTAATGGATTTATCTATTTCAACAATGAAATAATGCAGGTTGATATACAGATACTTGAAAATTAGAACGGTTTAATTAATCAACTTGTTTAAAACCACTCTTATCAATGGTACAGATTTGAAGTTCATATCCAGACCCTGCATCTCTTTCTCGAGAACTGGTTATAGCTGTCTTTAAAACTTCAATACCTTGAGTTTTTGTCATATTGGGTTTCCATTCAGATTCTAAAACGCCTAAGGAGAATGGACTACCACTTCCAAAAGATATAAAGCTTTCCTCCTCATAAAGGGTACCTAAAAGATCAATTCCGTAAAGTTTCCCAGATTTTTCTTTTAACGAATAACCACCCACAATCATCATTGACAAAAAGTAGCTGCGACCGCTGAATAATATATTCCTGCAAATGCTAGCCACGTACTTTGGTTCTGGTACTATTCCCTCTTCAACCTCTTTTAAACGAGATAAAGCCTTTAACTGGTTAACTACGTATTGTGAATCAGCCACACCGCCACTAATAGTTGCTGCTGTGAATTTATTAATTTCAAATAACTTCTGGGCTTGTTTAGAGACGATAAAATTTCCTGCAGTGGCCTGACTGTCAGTAGCGATAACTACGCCACCTTTTATAATTATTCCAACTGTTGTAGTACCAGATTGAAGCATTTTTTCAATTTGTTCTTGATCAAATTGTTTTGGAATCATTTTGCTATAAAGTAGAAAGTATTATAATTAATAGCTAAGTTAATGTTTTATATTAAATAATAATTTTGTCTATATTTATTTTGCCTTGATAAATAATAATTGAGCAGGATTTTTAAAAAAATTTTAAAGATATGCTTACTTTTGTAAGTTATTAAACTGGATACTTAATGGTCAATATTTCATGGCAAGAAGTCAAACTAGAAGTAAAAGAAAATACACGGGAAAAAAATACAAGCATTTTAGAAAGAAACGAAAAAGAGAATTAGAACGACCATGGATCGCTACAGAAATAGGAACAGAAAAGAAGAAAAAGCAACGTGTACAAGGGGGTAATTTTAAACTTAAATTATTTGCGACTAAATTCATTAACGTCACTGATCCTAGTACTAATAAAACTCAAAAAGTTAGGATTTTGAGGTTTGAAGAGAATGCTGCTTCAAAAGATTTGAATCGAAGGCACATCCTAACTAAAGGAGCTGTTGTTGAAACTGAATTAGGGAACGTAAGAATTACCAGCCGCCCTGGTCAACATGGCCTTCTAAATGGGATTTTAGTTTAATAGTAAGCTTATTCTTGAATTTTGATATTTTTAACGTTCGCTTTTTTCCCTTCAATTATTTCCGTATTATTACTTTCGCAATGAGAGCATTTAAATAATTGCAATCCTGTTAATTGTGCTTCTTGAGTTAATGATACTTCTGAGATTTTATTACAATCTCGACATTTAACTTTACCAGGTGTCATTGCAATATTTAATTTCGCACCTTCAGCTATAGACCCTTTAGTAGCCATTTCAAAAGAACGTTGAAGTAGTTCAGGAACGATGAGAGTCAATTCCCCAATTTCTAGTAAAACTTCTGTGATTTTTTTAGCATTATATTTCAGTGCTGTAGCTTCAGCAACTTTAAAAATATTATAAGCAAAAGCAAATTCATGCATAATTGGAAAATTATTTTTTTGTTTGTAGTTTTCTGATTTCTTTAGCAACTTCAAGCATTACTTTACTCTTCTTTTTACCCTTCGCATCTATTAAAACTCTTCCAGGGTCATCCCACCATGTTCTTGAATATTTATAATTTCTCTCAATTTCAACATTATAACCTAGATTTTTTGATGCTTTTGCGATTTCTTCTAAACTAACTTTTTCTATAGCAAATTTTTTAGGAAGTCGTCTACCATTACTCCGACTTCTTTTTGCGTCGAAGTATTGTGGCCAAAAAATTAGAAAGGGTTTCCTTGATCTCATAAAGTCAATAAATAAATAAGTTTTTTGATGAGAATAATAAGAATTAAAACTTTTTAAGCAATTTAAAAATTATTGGTTTAAGATTTAAGAATTAATACAAAAAAGATTTAATTACCAGTTTTCACTACTCTTTACATACCAATAAGAGTCCTCTTTTAAGCGGGAGGGTAGTCTAGATTGGTATGATACAGTAAGATATTAAATCTTACAGCTTAAAACTTGGCTGGGGGCCAAGTGGTCGGGGGTTCAAATCCCTCCTCTCCCACTCTCTTACTTACCATAAAATTTATTATATTTTTCAAATATATCATTTCTATTCTCATTGTAAAAGGTCGATTGAGCCATTATATGACAGTTTCTACATAAACAAGTAGCTTTTTCCTGTTTAATTATCTGTTTTATTTTATCAATTGAAGTCGTCCTCTTTATAAAAAATGAAATATTGTCTTTCTTTAAAACAGGATCTTCATGGTGTATTTCTAATGCTGGTAAATTATCAACATTTTCTGAAGTAATTCCAAAACTGCAACTCGTACATTTTCCATTCCATAAATCTAATATTAAGATCTTTTTCCGTATGTGGGCTTTAATTTGTTGCTTTTTTTGCTTATTTATATTATCTAATAGTTTTGAATTCGGATCTTTACATTTTTGAATCAATTTTTTATGCGTTTCAAAGAAATTAGTCTCCTTTTTCTGATGACAATTTCTACAAACTACTTTGACTTTTTGTTTTTGAATCTCTTTTTTAATAACCTCCCAAGAGTTATAACGCACACTCCTCCAAAATCCTTTCTCAATAGCAGATTTTGTTGATAATTCGGGATATGGATGATGAAAATCCAACATTGGAAGTTTGCTAATTCCAATTTTATTACAAATTTGACAAGTGTTCTTGCCTTTAGTCACATATTTAATCGCTTCTATTTTATTCATCCAGCTTTTCATTTGTAATCGGTGTGCTTCTAATTTAACATCACATTTCTTACAAATAGACTTCTTTTTTTTCTTATTATCAGTTCTATTTTTAAAATCATCATATGGTTTTATCTGATGACATTTTCCACATTCTCTCTCAGTTTCTTTTGGATTATCATATAAAAGCTTCCTTCTCGATTTAAGTTTTAAATTTTCCTCTTTTAGGCTATTCTCATTAAGGGGTTCAAATTTTTCAGAGAGATATTTAGAATTTTCTTCATCAATCGGTTCAAAATTAATAAATATACCTTCATTATTGATATTTTCATCTTTTAGTTCGAAGTTATTTTCAATTTTATTATTTCTCTCGTTTTCATGAGAATAATCCCCATTTCCATACTCTGACATTAACACAATTTGGAAAAAGGTCTTATTAAACTCCGAGAATTTTCTAAAACATATAAGTGACATCTAAGTAGACATTAAGTAGACAGGGAAAGACTAGACTTTTCGATAGTCTTCCTGCAGTTCAATTCCCCTCTTCCATTTATTAATATAATCTTATTTATTTTGTTAAAATTTATAAGTAGATCTAATATATTTTTTGATTAAAACTATATAAAAAAAAAAGGTGAGTTAAAAGTGCCATGGAGCAAGTTGCAAGAATCTGATATGTTTATGCGAGTTGTGGCAATTATTGGAGGAATTGTTGCCCTGATAGAATCTATATTGCATTTGATAGGAGTTTTCGAATTTTGGAGTTTTGGATGGATTGTTGAGACAATTGCTGTAGTCCTCGCAATACTTCCTATTTTATTAGGAATAAAGCCAATTCATTATACTCCTACATTCATAGGCGTTTTTGGTATTCTTTTAATCATATTTTCAGTTTTCATTGGGGGGATAATCGTACTCATCGCAGCAATTTTTGGAGCCATGACTTAATTATTAGAAAATTTTTCCTTTTTTTTTTTTTGAATTTATTGATAACCGAATATTCTTTTTATTTAATTTTTAAAATTAAGTCATATTTACTTATTTAATGGAATTTAGGGATTTTATTGATACTTAGGTTGATAAGATATGAATTTAAATAAAGAAAATATTAAGCCACTTTACTTAGATCCTACTCACCCAATTGAAAAAAGGGTTGAAGATCTGATTTCCAGAATGACAATAGAAGAGAAAGTTGCTCAACTTGGTTCTCAATACCCCATTGCTGTAATGGAGTCAAATAAATTGTCTTTAGAAAAGATGAAAAAAAAATTTCATCATGGAATTGGGCAAATTTCAAGAATAGGTGGAACTTTAAATCTTCCCCCAAAAGAGTGCACAAAGTTTGCAAATAGAATTCAAAAATTCTTGAAAGAACACACTCGCTTAGGAATCCCAGCGATTGTTCATGAGGAATGTCTAAGTGGTTATTGTGGGATGGACGGAACTAATTTTCCTCAAATCATTGGATTAGCATCTACATGGGACCCTGAATTAGTAGAAGCTATGACTACAAAAATTAGAGGACAAATGAAGGTAATTGGTGCTCATCAAGCACTAGCTCCTGTTCTTGATATTGCTCGTGATCCTAGATGGGGTCGAACAGAAGAAACTTTTGGTGAAGATCCTTATCTTGTATCACGAATGGGAGCTGCCTATGTGAAGGGTTTACAAGGTGGATCACTCAAAGAAGGAATAATAGCTACTGGTAAACATTTTGTGGGGTACGGATTACCTCAAGGAGGGAGAAACTGGGGTCCTGCATATATACCAAAAAGAGAATTATTAGAAGTATTTACAAAGCCATTTGAAGCTGCAATTGTTGATTCTAATATGGGTTCTATAATGAATGCTTATCATGAAATAGATGGTATTCCATGCGGAATTTCTCGAGAGTTATTAACAGATCTTTTAAGAAAAGAGTGGAGTTTTGGTGGGATTGTTGTTTCTGACTATGTGACAATTGAGAATGCTTGCAGAATACATCGAGTGGCTTCAAACAATACTCAAGCAGCAATTCTTGCGATTAATGCGGGATTAGATGTTGAATTACCTAGAACAGCGGGATATGGGAATGGATTTATAAAAGCTGTAAAAAATGGAAAAGTAAATGAAGAGTTGCTTGACCTATCAGTTGCTCGTATCCTCAGAAAAAAATTTGAGCTCAGTTTATTTGAAAATCCGTATGTAGAAGAAGAAACCGAAAATGTTACTAAAATATTTTCAAATCCAGAAGTTAAGGAATTAGCACGGAATATTGCTCGAAAATCTATGATCTTACTTAAGAATGAGGGCAATCTTTTACCTCTTAAGAAGGATCTTAAATCTATTGCAGTCATTGGTCCAAATGCTGATAGTGTACGCAATTTATTAGGCGATTATACTTTTGTAAGTCAATACGAAAACTCGATCTCAAATGCGACTGGTTTAAGAGAGATTAATAGAGAAACACAAGCACTTTTTAAAGAGTCATTTGAAAGTAAGGATAAAGAATCATTTACACGAACAGTATGTGAAATAAAGAGTATTTTAGATGGAATCAAACAAAAAGTCTCTGAAAAGACAAAAGTATATTTTGCTAAAGGATGTGAAATTTTAGGGGATGATAAAAATGGTTTTAAAAACGCATTAGATATTTCTAAAAAATCTGAAGTAGCAATTCTCATCATGGGGGGAAAATCTGGACTTACTATAGACTGTACGAGTGGAGAGACACGTGATAGGAATAAATTAACTTTACCTGGAGTACAAGAAAATTTAATTCGTGAAGTTCATGCTACAGGTACACCTATAATTCTAGTTTTAATTAATGGTCGTCCATTGTCAATACCTTGGGAAAAAGAACATATACCTGCGATTGTAGAAGCATGGGTGCCCGGAGATGAAGGAGCTGATGCTGTAGCAGATATTTTATTTGGCGATTATAATCCGGGAGGAAAATTACCAATATCTATTCCCCGTAATGTGGGGCAAATTCCTGTTTTTCATAACCACAAACCTACAGGGAATCTTTCAGTTTGGACATGGAATTATGTTGAAGATAATACAACACCTTTGTTTCCTTTTGGATATGGATTAAGTTATACTCAATTCGAATATGACAATCTGAAAATCAATAAGCCACAAGTAGAAATAAATGATGAAGTGGAGATATCACTAGAAGTTAAAAATACGGGAAAAGTTCGTGGAGATGACGTAATACAATTATATTTACACGACCGTGAAGCTACCATTACACGTCCGGTTGAAGAATTATTTGGCTTTAAACGGATAACTTTAGATCCAAGGGAAAGTAAAAAGGTTTCCTTTATAATTTCTATGAAACAACTTGGATTTTATAATGAAAATATGGATTTTGTGATAGAACCAGGAGTAATTGATGTATATATTGGAAGTATTCATTCAAACTATAGCTCAAAACAATTAGATCTTGAGGATGATCTACTTTCACAGAAAGATGTGAAATTAAAAGGAAAATTCACGATAATAGGTGAAACTATAAAAATAAAACAACAAGATAAGAAATTTTTTACTAAAATAATTGTTGATGAAAATTAGGACAGTAATTTATTCTGATAGAGCTTGTGCTAATAATAAGGCACCATAAACTTCATAAAATTTACCTACTCGGGATGTGTCAATAATGGGCCTGTCCAAATTCATATAAATAGCACCATATGCTTTTCCGCCTCCTAAATGGACAAGTGTGCGATATGTTAAATTACCTGAAATACCATCAGGAGCAATAATTAAATTAGATTTATTTTCGATAGCTTTTTCTATTAATATCTCATCATGAGAAATCATTAAATTTGGATATTTTTTTTCTAGTAATTTAACAATTTCATTCGCGTCTTTAATTGTTTTATCAACTTTGTCATCTCTACCAACATCGCTTATTCTTCCCCCACTTAAAATACTAATCTTTGGAACAATATCGAATCTTCTCAATTCCTTTATAGCTGCCTCTAGAAATATAATTTTATCTTCCAAAGAATTACATTCATCAATACCAACTGGACCGTAGAAGAATTGATGCCCATTAAATGTTTCCAATAATGCTAACCTATTGATTTCTCTAACATTTAGATTTATTTTAAGATTTTTTAGGAATATATTTGAGCTTAAAGAACCCCTTACAATAGCATGAATAGAGTTATTTTTTAAATAATTAAAAATATATATTTCAGGATCTTTACATTCAACAAATTTCACTCGTAATTTAGTTTTGCTATTTCGAATTTGTTCAAGAAGATTATTCAAGGAACCAATTTTGCCAAAAACATAAATATTTGACTTATATTGCTCCAAGAAATTTAAACTTGCCTTTAAAATTTTCTGATTATGGTATCCAGAATCTCCTAATCCTATTCCAATATTGACTCTCTTTTGTTTTGCCTTTAATTCAAATTTTTGTATTATTTTCATTTTCAATACTCAGAAATATTTAAAACATATAATATAAAATGTAAGCTAATATTATTGCTAATGTATCATAAACGCCATGAGCTGTAATGACTGCTATTAAATTCTCATTTCTCCAATAATATATCAAGCCTAACATTAATGAGATCGCAAAGTAAGGAACAAAAGATAAAAAAAATGAAATTATTAGGACTAATGGATTTTCAAATCCTATCAAAAATATTCCTAATAGATGTATCATTGAAAAAATAAAAGCAGTAATTAAAATACCCCATTTATTCCCTAAGCTTCGCATTAACCCTTTTTGCATAAAGCCTCTAAATAATATCTCTTCAGATGTACCTATAATTAATATCATTACTATAGATAAGATAATCAAACTAAAAATATCTGCGGATGAGATGATCAGTTCTACATCAGTAGTAGTACTACCTAAATCCCGAACAATTTCAATCCCAAAAAATATTTCTAATATAAACTCAGTTAAAAATGAGACAGAGGCAACTAATAATATACCTATGACAGCAAATCCCAACCCTATTAAAATTTCTTTATATGTATCTTTTTTATTAAGCCCTTTTAAAGTAAATCCCAATAAACCCAACCTATTTTTTAAAGTAGGATTTTGGAGATAGTTTTCTACATAAATTATTGGAACTACTATAAATATCAATTCGAAGAAAGAACTAAAAATTATAAAATATGGATCAAATAAAAACTCTAAATTAAAAGAAAAATAAATTACAACAGCAAATAATACTGCAGCTAAAAAATTCATTAAAAGATAAGCACCTAAGGGCACCCCAATGGAAGCCATGGTCCCCCATAATTCATGGTTTTTTGTATTAATTATTTCTTCATCTAAAATTTTCTTAGGTCCATATAAAATGGGAAGTGTTAAAGGTAGGGGATATTCCATTGCTTGAACATAAGGATTTTTTACTTTCTTTGGTTGTAATTTCTTATATTCTTTAAGGTAATTAAGATTAGTTCCACAATTTATACAAAACTTTAAATTTTGAATTTTTGGAATTTTGTTTCCACAAACTGGACAAAAAAACCAGATTAATTTGTTTAATTCTGTTTTATCATTAGGATTCGTATAGTCTTTCCTTTTATTAAGATCTTGAGCTTCTTTGTTATTCATTATCAAATTACAAAAGGAAATTAAATTACTAAAAATTTTACATTTCAAATTATAAAGAACTTTAGCAAGCCAGATTTTTAATTAAATTTTTAAATATAGCTTCTAATATGCTTTAAAGCTCTAGTAGCTTCAAGTCCATTATGATAGATATTTATATCTATTTTTGGATAATAACTGTATTTAATGAATTGTTCAGCTTTTTCAACCGTTAATTCAAGTTTTATTGAAGGCATCCAAAAAGTTTTATTTATATGCTGGTATTCAATCATAACCATATACAGAAAAGTGCCTTCTTCTGTTGGAGTAATCTTTGTTTTTATATTTCTTCTTTCATTAGCTTTTAATTTCTTTATACTTGTAGACTTTAATTTTGCTTGAAATGAGTTAGGCATAAAGAAATATATCTTTATATCCTTAATTTCTATAAAATTTGGATTTTCAATAACAAAATTAATAACTTCAGAATTATTTACTTTAAGTCTTTTATTCTTTGTCTTAATATCTATGAAAAGAGGGTATGGTAAAACTTTTTTGTCTAAATTAAAGCTTAAATCAATGAGTTTTTGAAGATTGGGCTTTAATTTTAAACTAAACTGATTTTTTTGTTCTTCCAATGATAAAACTTTTTTATCTCTAAATTCCTGAAACTCTAATAACATACGATTAATACATTTCAAGATATGTTTATTAAATTCTGTATGTTTTCCCGAAATTATCGGAATCAGTTTTTTATAATATTCTGATCCAAGATTTCTAAGTAATGGTTTCTCGAAAATATCGTTGATAAAGCTTTTTAAGAGTTCATCTAATTGGATTAAATCCTTATGTTCAATCTCAAATTTTTCAATGATTTTCTCATTCAATTTGTCAACTTGTAAAAAATCACTTATCGTATTTAAAACCTCAATAGCCTCAGAGTTATAGGCGTCAAAAGCCTTTATAACCATTTCTTCTAATAAATTATTGAATTTTTCAACGTTCATATTTTTATAATTGATGAATTCTGCGCGATAAGATTCTAAATATTTAATTAACTTTCCAGAATGTAATTTTAAAAGGTTTCTTTGATATTTTTGGTATCTTTCAGATGCATTTTTAATCCACTTCCGCACAATATTTAACTTCTCAAGATTTTCTTCAGTGTTAAATATAATATTTTCTTCCGAAGTATCTGTAGATAACAATGGACAATCGATTTTTACTTTTTCTAATACAACACACGTATTACGCTCTAATTGATATATTTTTTCGATTTGAGTGTATAAATTGTAGATTAGAATATTCTTTTCTTCAACTCTATTTAATTTCTCGAGCAAATTCTCTAATTTTTCTGAAAAATGCTTTGGATTATTATTTAATATCTCTCTTAATATTACCGCAAATTCAGCAAGGATTTTGTATATATCCGTTTTTTTAGAATTTTTTAAACAATCATTTTCTAATTTTGTAATATTACAATAATCTACGATATTCTGATAATTTTTCTCAGCTAATTCATAATATCTATTACAATTTTCAAGATACAATGAAATTTTTGCTAAATAACTATAATATAACCCCAATAACGACTTATTGATTATATAAGAGTAATCTCTATATTTTTGCAATTCTTTTCTAATTTTACCATCATTAATATGAATTAGTAAAAATTTTTCAACAATAATCTCAAAATTACCAGCAGAACGAATTAAATCGAATAATTTTATTGTATCAATATCAATATTATCTAATTTAGTTATAATTAAATGACTATATTCAGTAAAATTAGAATTTAACTTATTAAAAAAGGATTTAATTAAGGACTTTCTTCTTTCCAATTCTTCATCCTTTATTTTTCTTTCATTTTTTACTGATGTGAAATTCAGTATTTTTTCTATATAATATTTAAAAGAATAAATCGACTCCATATATAAAGTCTTAGCCCCACAATAAGGACACTGAGCAATAGATCCCTTTAATATAGGTAAAGCAGAACCACATTTTTTGCATGGGAGATGAGATATCATTGAGTGTATTCTTATTGATAAAATTCTTTATTCTTATAAAGTAACTTATCGATATTTAACTATTAAAGTCTTATTACTCAAGCATGTAATATCATAATATTTTGATGTATTATTTGAATTATGATATTAAATTATTAAACTAGAAAATAGATATTTCAAATTCTATTAAACCATAAAAATTAATGAGTAAAATAGCAATAAAGACAATTATTTTTTAGTATAATAGGATTAACAAAACCATACCGCTCGAACTGAATTGTTTGATTCATTGGTATATTTAAAAGATTAATTTCACCATTGCCCTTTGATATAGTCCCGTCAGGTTTTATGATTGAAACCTTTAAATTTTCATCCTTGGGTACCCATTGAATAATTGAAAAATCTCGATTCAATTCCTTACTATGGAACTGAGCATTTATTTTATTTTTACTGAAATCAATAGATTCAATTTTAATATTTATTAAATCTTTTAATCGTACAACTTGATCTTTCATCAATTTTTTCGCATCTGAAGAGGCTATCAATAAGTTCAACTTATTGTTATCTGTATTACATTGAATTTTTCGCTTCCCTTTTTTTGGATTTGATGGATGCAATAAAGGCTGAGCAATAAATTTTTTAGCAGGAACATTAGAAATACTAATTATCAGTGGATTTTCGACAAAAAAATATCGATTAGAAACTCCATCTATAATATCTTGATTTTTTGAATATAACCAATTTACTGAGAACGTAATTCCTGTTAGTGACATTCCAAGATCCAGTAATGTTTCACGTACTGCTTCAGGTTTGATACCTCTTTTTTTAAGAGATTGCAAACTCCAAGTTCGAGGATCGTCCCAACCTTCATACTTCCCACTCTGAATATTATTTCTGGATTCGGTTTTACTTAATTTCATATTAGCAAAATTGATTCTTCCATAATAAAGTAATTCAGCTTTTCTCCAACCAAAATGATGCCAAATAAATTCCTCTATAATGCCTTCTTTAACCAAATCTATTCCTCTCAAAATATGAGTTGCACCTATTAAATAATCGTCTATTGCCCAGGAAAATTCTAACATAGGCCATACAATATATTTATTACCAACCCTCGGATGTTCTGCTTCAGAAATCCTCATGATAATTTGATCTCTTAGAGCAGGATCTTTTTGATCCATGCCTGTTTTTAATCTTACTACAGCATCACCCTCATGATATTTTCCATTGAGCATAGCCTTCCATTCTTCTAAATTCTTTTCAATAGAATGATTCCTATGAGGGCAATCTTTCTTTTGTCTCTTAAATTTATCCCTAAAATCATCAGCAGGACAAAAACAAACATAGGCAATATTATCTTTAATTAGTTTTTCACAGTATTCATAAAAGATTTCTAATCTATCGCTTTTATAATAAATTTTGCCATATTTTACCCCTAACCATTCCAAACCGTCTTTTATTAAATCATAGGCTTCTGGTAAAACATATTTAGCTTTAGGGTTGTCCCTTAATGATTTAGGACTCCCGATTGTATCATCAAAGAATAAAATAAGTTCACCATTATGCCGTTTTATATATTCATCATTTAATACAATCATTCTAGCATTACCTAAATGTAATGCGCCACTCGGATAGGGAGCTAAACGCATAACAACCTTTTCAAATTTAGAAAGATAAGGTAATTCTGGTAATTCCTTTTTTTCTTCTAAAGTTTCGATTTTATCTAATGCATGAGGATCCAGCTGTAATAATTTTTCTGTTTGTTCCTTTAAATCCAATTTTAAAATTTCATCAATAATTTGATCCAACATAGGAAGAACAATTTTGGCTTGAGATCTTAAATCAGGTCTTGTAGCCATAAGCTTTCCCATTATAGCTTTTTTATTTGGCTTACCATTAAATTTAACTGCATTTTTTAAACCACTTAGCCATAGTATCTTTCTTATTTCTTCATTATTCATTTAATTTTTACATCTAATCGATTATTTTTGAATAAAATTTTAAAATATTATAATTATAAATGGGGTATACAAAAAAAATTGCTAAGTTTTTTATCTTTTTAATTCTTCCATTTTAGATTTTAATTCAATTATACTATTCCTCAATATATTTTTTGCGATAAATGAAGATTCTTCTGTTAACTTTTGATTTAAGATCTTAGACTTTAAGGAACATGCGTCTAAAAGTGTACTTTTGCTATCTGAGATTGATCCCTTAATTATAATATCAAGAATATGCAAAGCTAATTGAGATTTCCCTTCTTCATATAGTTTTTTTGCATGGTTAAGATATTGTTCTTCGTTGTTAATTTCTAAAAATTCTTTTGCTATCTCATTAGATTTAGCTGGGAATAGATCGGTTGGATTTCCTGTAGTATACCACCCATGAAAAAGCCGATAAACCGCATGTATTGCAAATCGATAACACCCATATGACGGAGTTAAGAACTTGTGATTCTTAAACTTTTCAGGATAGATTTCAAGCATCTCATAATAGATTTGTTCAAACCATTTTCCCTCATTTAGTCTTTTTACAACCTCATCATATACAAAATGCAATACTTCTGCTCTAATTGATAATGCCTCTTTAACATTTTCTTTACCTTCTATAAGTGGACCATGGCCAGGTACCAAGTACTCAGCATCTTTTTCTAACATTTTTTCCATGGCTATTGCCCATTGCTTTGGGTATCGTTGAACTTTATATGGATTACCTACATTAGGGAATGTAGGATTTGATACTAATTCTCCTGGAAATAAAACTCCCTTTTCAGGAAAATACATCCATAAGCTATCATCTGTTTCTCCTTTATCGTGATAAAGTTCAAAAGAAAAATTTCCTAATTTAAACTCATAATTATTATTACCATGAATAATTATCGTAGGGTTAAGTGTGTCGTGTGAAGAAACAGCCTCTTTTGGTATAACGGATAATGAAAAAAACTGTTGCTTGTTTATCCAAGCATGGTATCCATCTAATTTTTTATATTTTTCAAACCTATTCAATATGTTTTCATGAGCTATAATTTGAGGCATATTCCAACCTTTATCCTTAACCTCTTTAATTATTGAAGCGTATCCAAAACAATGATCAAAATGTCCATGAGAATAAATAATGTATTTTATTTGCATATCTGAAAATTTTCGAATTTGATTAAAAATTCGGCGATGATAAACTCTATTTGATAGATCAAACACTACCAATCCTTCTTCCGTCTTTATCACACCAACATTAGCCCATGCTCCAATAATATGACAAGTGCCATCAGCAAAAGTCCTAGATGAAAAATTACCAAACCATTTTTGCATATCCTCTTCAGTTGTATTCATTGTTTTATCCTAAAAAAAAAATATTTATGAATTATAAAGGTTTTGAACGATCTCATTGGCTTCCTTCATAATTCGATCAATTAATTCTTTAACTGTTGGTATATCGTGAATAAGTCCTACACCTTGACCAACAGAAATTACTCCCGCAGTTAAATCACCCTTTTCATACATAAGTTTTGATTTTGCTCCAGCAGCAGCGTTAAATATCTCCATTTGGCCACTTTTTGAAGTTTCTAGCTCGAGAACTTTCCGTGCTGCTTGATTGTCCCATACTCGATGAGTCGCATTAAGCGATCTCATAATAATTGTAGTATTGTAGATTGTAGCATTTAAAAGGGCATGTTTTAAATTGTCATGAATAGGACATTCCTGTGTAGTGAGAAGACGAGTACCTATTAATGCTGCTTCCGCTCCTAACGCTAAAACAGCGGTCACACCTCTTCCATCTGATATTCCTCCTCCAGCAACAACCGGAATTTCTAAGGCATCAACAGTGGCAGGTGTTAATACGATTGTTCCAATATCATAACGTCCTGTAGCACCACCATTTTCCCAACCAACTACCTCTACAATATCTGCTCCTAATGTAGCAGCTTTTCTTGCATATCTTACACCTGCACATTTATGAATCCAAATTATATCATTCTCTTTAAATAAGGGAATGTATTTTTCGGGAGCTTGATGGCCTGAAGTTTCTATAATTTTAACACCCTCTTCGATCATAGCTTTAACTAAATCGATTTGTTTTATTGGTTTGAGCATCGGAAATAAATTCACATTTACTGCAAATGGTTTATCTGTTAGAGCTTGCAATTCATGAATCGCCTCACGTAATGGTTGAGGTTTTCGATACATTACGGAAGCAAGGATTCCAAGTGCCCCCGCATTTGAACAAGCCGCAGCAAAAGAAGGATAACTAATATTCATCATATTTCCACAGAAAATAGGGTATTTTATACCTAACATCTCAGTTACTTTAGTTTTTATCATAACTTATCACATCAAAATTTTGTTATTTTTAATATTTTAATTAGTTTTAATTCGATATATTATTAAAAATTATAAATTTGCGGATTATTCAATTTATGACAAAAATAAGAAATTGAAGAGTCTCTTACACAGGTCCTATATGGATTGAATATTAAATCTTTACCCACTTTTGATATCTAACAATTTCTTTATATCATTAATGCTTATCTTGGATAAATCACTCACTATCAAGTTAGCATCAAGAAGTTCTTCTTTATCATGGGTAGTCGTCAGAGCAACAGATTGCATTCCAGCTCTTTTTGCTGCTTCGATGCCAACGGGTGCATCTTCAATTACTATACAATTTCTAGGATTAATGTTTAAATAATTAGCAGCCATTAAAAAGACATCAGGTTCAGGTTTCCCCTTTTTAACCTCCGCTGCGGTAATAACAACATTAAAATTCTCTTTAATTTTTATCTTAGTTAATAATAAATCCACATTTTCAGGAGGTCCACTTGAACCTACAGCTAATTTAAAGCCTTCGGATTTTAAATCGTTAATAATTTTTATTACACCAGGTAAAGGTGTTAATTTATCCTTTATCATTTTCCGATAATACTGCTCTTTAAGATTAGCCCATTTTTCAACAAGATTATTATCTTCTTCGGGTCCTACTAATTTGCGAGTAATTGTGGGTGATTGTTGACCAAAAGTTTGTTCAAACATATCTCTTGTAAACTCTACACCAATTTCTGCTGTCAGTTTAACCCAACTTTCAAAATGAATAGGCCCCGTATCTGCTAGAACACCATCCATATCAAAAATAACACAATAATTACTAAACATAATTTTAACTATAAAGAACGATTAGATAATTATTATAGAGATTTATTAATTTTTAAGAATTACAAAAAGAAAATTATGAAGGTCCGGTAGTCTAGTATGGATAGGGCGCTGGCTTGCGGAGCCAGATATCGAGGGTTCAATCCTCTTAGCATTTAGCAAGGAGGGAATATATCCCCCCCGGACCACTAATTTTTGAACCACTTACCTCTTTTTTAATTAACCTCACTTAATGAAATCTAAAATTTCTGAAATATTATTAATTTTTCTTAGATTTGATACATTAATTTCTTTTTCAAAAGGAAATTTATATTTTCTTTCAAGTAGAATTGATTGCAAGTTAGCCCTTTGAGCACCAACAATGTCAGCATATTCATCACCACACATAATAACTGAAGTTGCCTGATTTTTTAAGCCCATCTTCTCTAGGGTATAATTAAAAATTTCTGGATCTGGTTTTCTCTTTCCAAATTTGGCAGATGTAATAATAAAATTAAAGAATTTTAATAAATCATGCTTTTTCAACATGTTTTTTATAGTTTTGTGATTAGGATGATTAGAGATTAAAGCAATTTTCAAGCTTTTCATAGCTAATTTCTCTAATGTTTCTCTGGTTTTTTCAAAAGGTTGCCATTCATCCTCTTCACATGAATGGTATATTTCAGCTAATTTTTTATATGTTTTTTCTGACATTTTATCTAAATTATCAATGATTTCCTCTTCTTTAAGTGATTCCAAAACATTTTGAAAAACTAAAGTTGTTGGAAACTCTATCTTTGTTTTGATACTTTTTCTAAAAAAGTGTTGTCTTTTTTTACCAAATCTATTTAGGAAGGTTTCAGTTGTTATATTTTCATTCCAGATTCGGTTTTCTTTTAATATATCAATGGATTTTAGTAATCCTTTTTTAAAGCACTCATAATATCTCTCAACAGAGGGATTGTCAAAATAAAATAATGTAAAACCAAAATCAAAAATAATTCCTTTAATCTGCATTATGTTAATAATAATAAAATTTTATTCTCAATTTTAATTTATCTCAACCAAAAAAGAAGTGAGAAATGTTTCGTTTCTGTTAAATACTTAATAACAAACAAATTATTAATATCGATATTTTATATTAATGAGAACCAACATGTCGATTGATAAATGGCTTAATGAAAAAGATTCAAAAGAAGAAAGAATTAAACGAGAGAAAGTCTTTAAACAACTTTCAAAAGAAGAAGTCCAGGAGTTAAAAAAGAAGAAGATTCGAGAAATGGTTAAAAAGGAAGAACAAAAAACTAGCGAAATTTCAGAAAGAGAGAAAATTTTACAACAAATAATCGAATTCACAGACTGGTTAAACCAAAGGACTTATCTAAAAGGCGATTTTGAAAAAGTTGAAATGTGGATAAAAAATTTATATTCAATGATAAGTCTTGCATCTAACCAGAAGGAAAAATTAGCTTTGTATAATGAGAAAAAGAAAATAATTGAAAAATACAAAGAAATTCCACCGAAATTCTTAGATGAGAAAATAAGAATTGCTATAAATAAATTGATACATGGTGCAAAAAGAACAAATTCAGATAATTATCATATAAGGAAATTAAAAAGCAACCTTAAGGAAAAACTAAAAGAAGCGGAGTATTACGATATATTAGATAAATTAATTAAGATATTATAAAATTATAAGGAAATTTCAAAATACTTTTTATTTTATCGAGTTTTATATTTTCTATAGCAAAAATTAGACATCTCTTGAATTGATAAATGCTTCTTATTTGCCCAATTGCCGGAACAGGACGGAGACTTCAGCCTTTTACTTATTCTAAACCCAAGGCATTTTTAAAAGTTGCTGGGAAACGTTTAATTGATCATGTATTAATTAAATTAAAAAATTCCTTTCCAAAAGGAACTAATATATGCTTTATTGTTGGCTATAAAAAAAGACAGATAACCGAATACCTCAAAAAAAATCATTCAGATTATTTTAATATCCATTTTATAGAACAAAAACCATTAGGATATGAAGCAGATGCACCATATTTTAGTGGTCTAGGAGATGCGATTTTATTAGCTAAAAATCTTGCCGGGAATGATGATTGTTTTATATTTTTGAGTGATAGATTTCCTTTAGAAGACTATTCACAAATCTTATTGAACTTTCATCAAGATATTTGTGACGGTGTAATTAATGTTAAACAAGTAGATAATCCCCAATTTTATGGAGTAATTGAATTGGATGAAAATGGAATCGTTAAAAATATTGTTGAAAAGCCCGAAAAACCTAAATCCAAATATGCTGTATCTGGAGCCTATTTATTTGGAATGAGTATTACACCACGTTTATTTGAGTTATTAACAGAACAAAGTAAAATCCCATTAGAAAGTGGTCAAGAACATGCCATTACACCAGTTATTCAACGCCTAATTGAAGAAGGTTTTAAATTAAAAATCAATGAAATGAAAAAAGATATATTGGATTTTGGCCGGCCTGAAAGTTTAATAGCTGGTAATCGTCTATTATTAGCAGAAGTTAAAATACAAGATCCAACATATGAGAAATATTTTCAATCTGGTAATATAATCGATTCAAAAATCGTTCCTCCTGTGTTTATTGGAGAAAATACTAAGATATCTGATTCAGTTATAGGTCCAAATGTTTCCATTGGAGATAACGTGGTTTTGGAAAAATGTATTTTATCTGAATCTGTTATTGGTGATGGAGCAAATCTAAAAAAGATAATTTCTTCAGAAAGTATTGTAGGGGATTATTCAATTTTAGAGGATTTAATTAAGAAAAGTATTACAATAGGGGATTCCTCTTACATAACTACTTCTAATATGAAATCTTTTTAGATTTAAAAAAAAAAGAAAGTAAATTAATAAATATAATTAACTAAAGTTTGGTCTTTTATCTTGCCAAGGAGCAATTTCTTCGAAAGCTTTTGACACTTGAAGTACAGTTTTCTCATCATATAAGCGACCAATGATTTGCATTCCAATAGGCAGGCCCTGATTTGTCCAGCCACATGGAATTGAAGCTGCTGGTGAACCAGTCATGTTAAAGGGATATGCATAAGACATCCAACTAGTAATGTTTAAAGCTTTTCTCTTAATAATGGGAAATATTGTACCATGTTGTCCCATTTTAGCTTCAAAAGCATATATTGGCGTTGTAGGTGTAATTAGAATATCATACTCTTTGAAATATTTATAAAATGCTTCACAAACTTCTTTCCTTATAGCTACAGCTTTCCCAATATCTAGTATACTTAATGATAAACCATAAGTGATCTCACTAACTAAATCTGGACTTAAAATTTCAGGTCTATTTTCAAACTCTTTTTTCAAATCGTTGGCATAACCACTACATACTAATTGATTGAATGCATGTTCTGGTTTCTTAAATTTAATTTTTGCGTTTTCTATATTCCAATTGAATTGTTCAAATTTTTGAGCTGCGTCAAGTACGTTCTTTTCAACTTCATCTTCAAAAGATTTAAAAAATCCTAAAGTCATTGAAATACCAATGTTTAGCTTTTTAGGTTGTTCTTCAATATTTTCAATATAATCTATACCATTATCAGGAAAGGTATTTTTATCAAATAGATGATATCCTTTCATTACATCTAGCATTAAAGCTGAGTCTTTAACATATCTGGTGATTGGTCCATAATGATCCAATGTCCAAAAAGCTATACCTATTGATGGATAACGAGGGATACGTCCAAAAGTAGGTTTTAAACCATAAACTCCACATAAACTACTAGGAACTCGAATTGAACCACCCCCATCAGAACCTAAGGCTAAAGGTCCTAACCCGCTAGCCACAGCTGCTGCAGCCCCTCCACTAGAACCTCCAGAATTTTTATCTAAATCCCAAGGATTGTTAGTTGGTCCAAAAATTAAATTGTTAGTAAGAGCAATATGACCAAAGTCAGGTGTGTTTGTTTTCCCAATTAAAACACATCCCGCTTCCTTTAATCTCTGAACTGCAATATCATCTTCTTCGGGGATGAAACCTTCATATAATTTAGAACCATAAGTAGTTTTTATTCCTTTAGTTTGCATTAAATCTTTAATACTTGTAGGTATTCCATGTAATAATCCTAATTTCTCACCTTTTTTAATTGCCTTATCTGCTTTATGTGCCATTTCCCTGGCTACTTCGAACGTAGTTGTACAATACGCGTTTAATTTCGGATTTATTTTTTCAATTCTTTCGATTATTATTTCAGTTATTTCCTGCGAAGTAAGTTCTTGAGTCTTGATTTTATCCCTCATTTCGCAAGCAGACATAAAACATATATCTTCTTTATTCATTTTCAATCTTAAGATTAAGTTTTTTTGAATAGTTTTGAATGATTTAGAATATGCATTTATTCCTTATAAAAAGAAATCATTTTACTTTAATTTTGAAAATTAGAACTAAAAAGTAAATTAAAACTAAAGCGAAGTTTTAACTGTAGGTTGAATAGATTTAGAAAAAAGATTTTTTGCATTTTCTAAGGATCCATTATAAATAATTTTGCTTTTGACCATTTCTTTAGGAGGGTATTTTATACCTGGAGGATATGAACTATCTTTCCACCCTCCTAAGGCTGTGCTAATATTGGCTTGCATAGGTTCAGAATTTATATACAAACTACCTGCTTGTAATTCAGTAGAAAGCCTTTCTATATGTTCGGGTGGAGTGTAAACAACAGCTCTCATGCCATAATTAGAATGATTCGCAAGAAAGATCGCATCATCAAGGTTTTTTGCTTTCGTAATACTTCTTACAGGGCCAAATGCTTCTTCACGCCATAAAAAAGGGGCTTTATCAAAATCAAGTATATTTTCTCTAGGAATCTCTACTAAAGTTGGTTTATAAAATAGCCCATAACTTTTTCCCGTATCAATTTTTTCAGCACCACATAAAATTTTAACACCTTTATGTTTAATAGCTTGTCCAACCATAACCTCCATCATCATTAATATTCGTCGAGAACCAAGAGGTCCTAAGTCCGTTGCGGGATCTCGAGGATCACCCATTTTTAACTTTTCAATCTCTTTTAATAGTAATTCAACATATTCATCATAAATATCTTGGTGTACGATTATCCTTTTCATTGAGAAGCATTGTTGTCCTGAATTCGTGTAGGATGCTATTATATTCCATTTAGCGACCAATTCTAAATTTACACCTGGCATTACTATTCCTGCATCATTACCCGCGCATTCAAACACAAAATTTTTAAAAGGTTGGGTTATCATATTAACGCCTAAATACTTTTGAGTATTTTTTTTTAAAAAGTCTGCATAATCAATTAATATCTGCTTAGCAGTATGGGAAGCCGCTACACAAACAATGTTTTTAACTAAATTTGACTCAATAAATATTTTAGTTGCAAAATTACCTGGACTAATAACTAAATCATAAGCATCATTAAAGGGAAAATCACTCTCTTTGATTCTGTCAATGCAATATTTCATTGTTAAAGGGCATGCTGTAGAAGGTTTTATTATAGCAGGATTCCCCGTCATAAAACTTGCTCCCCAGTAGTACATTGGGAGACTCATTGGTGTATTACGAGGAGTTATGCCAATAGTTAATCCCATTGGTTGATACTTTAATAGAGATATTTGACCGCTTTCTAAATCACGCTGCTCCTTATCCTGTACTAAATCAATAAACCAGTCAACATAACTATAACCTTTTTCAATTATAGAGAATTCCCATTCAGAGTACTTAATGGGAAGTCCACCTTCATCAACTATTATGTCTTTAATTTTTTTCTTGTTTTTTACCAAAACAGAAGCAATATCCTTTATAACATCAATTCTATCTTCCATTGTGGTATTCAAAAGTTTATATTCCCATTGAGCTGTTCTTTTTATTTTTTGATTTATAGTTTCTACTGTATCAGCTTCAAGGGAATCTATAACTTCTCCAGTATATTTATTTAAAATATCCAATTTCATTTTAACATCCCAACTCTTTTTTTTTTTAACTTTTATTATTAAGTTTAATAAAATCCTTATACCATTTAATGGTCTGCTCTAATCCTTCTCTTAGCGGTGTGATTTTATACCCTAATTTCTCAATCGCTTTTTTTGAGGAATATACCCAGTTGTAATCAATCATTTTAACAGTAGCCCGATTAATATAAGGTCCAAAGATTATTCTAGGATTCATATTGATAAAAGGCGCTTTTTTGGTTATTTTTGTTTTTAATTCACATAACCAACCATACATTAAAGCTATACTCATTGGAAAATGTCGTGGTTTTCTCTTTTTTCCTACAATTTCAGCAATTAAATCAAGCCAGTCACTAAATTTTGTATTGACTCCTCCAAGAATGAATTCTTCACCCTTTAAGTCGTTCTTATCAATTGCACTTATAAGTCCATCCACAACATCATTTAAATATACAAAATTACCGATAGTTTCTCCTTTACCGGGGCATCCCAAATATTTCTTTGCTGTTAAATATAAAATAATTTGACCAAAAATATTGAAATCTCCAGGACCATAAGTAATTCCCGGATAAAATATTGTAGCATTAAGCCCTTTTTCAATAAGTTTTTTTATTATTCTTTTCGCATGAAACTTAGTTTTAGCATATTCTAAAAATAATCCCTCTTCACTTTCATGAGTTTCATCCACAGGAGTAGGGGGAGTTCCTCCCAGAGCAATAAAAGAACTAATATAAATTAGTCTTTTATCATTATCTAAAACTACCTTCGCTATATTTTCTGTACCTATTATATTTACGTCATTATATATGGATTTATCTCTTGACCACATTTTAGTATATGCTGCAAGGTGGAATATTATTTCAATGCCATCTACGGCTTGATATAAACTATCAATATCTCGAACATCTCCAATGACATATTCAACATTTTTTAAATTTTGGAAAGGTTCAATATTACTACTCTCTCTAATTAATAACTTTAAGTTATGTCCTAAACTGTGTAACTTTTTTACTAAAGGAACTCCTAAAAAACCCGTACCACCAGTTATTAATATATTTACCATGACTAAAATGCTAAAAGATTAGAAAGAAATGTTAAAATATTAAAAAGTTACATCGTATTAAAGGTAGATCTTAGGGATATTTAGATTTTACATCTTTTGATATTAGGAATCCTCGGAATAAATGATAATATATTTCCTTATCAATTTCAGAAGGCATTTATTAAAGAACTTCAATTATTATACTTTAGATCTTCCAAAGTTTTAATTAAAAGATTAATGATTATAAATTGAAAAAGAAACTAAAGAATTTTGATAAATTTTATTCGCAATTAGATTTACCCTTTTTGGAGACAGATAATGAATTTTTAAAAGAGATATTTCAAACACTTGAACTTAAATTCGGGTTAAAAAGAAATTCTAATCAAAAATTAATTGATTTAGGAGCAGGAAATGGAAGTATTGTTATTTTTTCAGCTTTATATTACTGTATTAAATCATATGGCATTGAACTTGATCAATCTTTGATGAAAGAAGCAAAAGAACGCATAAAATCATTGAAAAAAAACGGAAATTTCAAAAATAGAATATTTAGAAAAATTAAGATTAAATTGGGAGATTTTTATCTTCAAAATTTAAAAAAATATGATTTTATTTATATATATTCTTACCCTCCTATGCAAAAATATCTTAAACATATATTTAACACGGCAAAAAGAGGAGCAGTTATTATCTCTCACAAATATCAACTCAATGATTTCAATTCTCTTTTAAAATATGAATACAGATTAACCCATAAAAAAAATAAACAGGAAATTTTCACTTTTCTTTATAGGAAAATTTCATAAATAGAAAGAATTATAAGTGAGAATATCACTTTAATGCTATTGTTAAACATATATTATATTACTTTATTAGATCAAAAAATATAATTATAAATAAAATCAAAATAAATTTATATATAATTTTGAAATTGAACTACCTATTAATAAAAATTGGCTGATATAACTAATGGTGTTAATTTTTGAAGGTTGGTTAGATGGATTAACTGCTTCCCTTATAGTTTTTTCCTCAGTGATTTTTGGATTATATTCTTTTTATAAATCAATAAAATTAAAAGCAAAACTACTTTCTATAGCGGGTATAGTCATGATTTTCGTTGGTTTCTTATGGCTTGGACCAACTGTTGATTTTTTCTTAAAATTAATATGGAACACTAATATTGACCCGAGACATTTTTACGTTCTTTTAAGTTATACATGGGTAGCGCCAGCATTGTTTTTTTCGATGTATCTAGGTGGTGAACTTTTAATACCTAAATATAAATGGTTACTTGTAATAATTTTTTTATTTCTAGGAGAAATTTTTGAATTATTTCTTTGGATTCAGCCATATCAATCATTTGATCACATTGATGTTCTAATAACAGATGGTTTAATTGATGCAAGTTTTAACAGAGGCCATCCTACTTTTATTATGGTGGCTGTATTTTTAGTGTCTGCGTTAATCTTCTTAGGGATAGGAAGTGTTGTAAAAGCAAAACAAGCAACAGGTTTATTGAGGAAAAAGTTTACTTATTTATCGATTGGTTTCATCATTTTTGTTGTATGTGGAGCCTTAGATTCAATTATCACGACACCTTGGACTATTGGGGTCATAAGAGTTGTAATGGCTACATTCGCCGTCTGGATGTACCTAGGTTTAAAGACTTAAAAGCAAATTAAACTAAATAATTTATTTTTTTTAAATTTTTTTTTTAGGAATAAAGATTTTTTTTATCATAAAATAATTTCAATATCTCTCAATAATAGGGTATACTTTATTAATTTGGATTAAGACTTCTTTTAAATACATTTTCATGAAATATCGTTGATTATTACAAAAATCAAGTTTCTGTATGTTAGTTAAATCTGGACAATTAGATAAAATCGAGTGGATATCATTTGAAATGGCAAGGTATTCATTTTTAGAGTCGTTTAAGTTAAATTCCAAGTTGCTGATATTGTCATTATTAATTTTATTAAGAGAATGTTCTTTATTCTCAATAAAATTTTCAACTGGAAAATTCTTTTTATATTCACTGAGAGATTCAATTAATAAATCTGAAATATAATTAAAAGATTCTTTTGAGTTTATGTGGTTAAATAGCTCCGAGACAAGTTTAGAAATTACATTATTATCTAATTTTTGAAACTCGCCCTTATTGAAAATATTTGTTTTCATTTCACTTGGATTTTTCTCTATCGAAATTTCGGAGTAGTTTTTATCAACAAAGCCTTTTGAAATTATATTTCATCTCAGAGAGAATTCAATTTGATATTAGTAAAATCATTTCAATATTTAAAAAAAAAGCCTCTCTGAATTTAGTGGAAATTTGAATACTTGTGTGTAAGAGAGCGTCAATAGTAAAAAAAGGATGAGAGAACTATGTAAGTAAAAAATAAATATTTATAAATTTCAAGAGCAAATTATTTTTAATTCTAAACAAAAATGTAATATTTTTTATGAAAATAGTGAATTTTCATGACTAAAGAAAGAAAAGATGAAGAAGATGAATATTCCTTAAAAAAAGCAGTGTTGTATAGTTTTGGTGGTTTTACAGATGTCATTTTTTTTCAATTCTTTACTTTTTTAATCTTTACTTTCTACTATTCCGTTGTTTCATTAAATGTAACTCTAATTACAGTTGCTTTCATAATTTGGTCTGTTTGGAATGCCATTAATGATCCACTTTTAGGATCATTGTCAGACCGTACTAGCTCAAAATGGGGCCGTAGAAAACCATTCATTATTGCAGGATTTATCCCACTTCTTATCATAAATGTGTTACTTTGGACACCTCCTAGAGGTGATGATATCGCTACCTTTGTTTATTTTTTAATAATTATTATCCTATGGGAATTTTTTTATACAATGTACTCAGTAAATCAAACATCTTTGTTTCCCGAAATGTTTCGAGATTTAGATCAAAGAACCAAAGCAAATACCTCAGTACAATTCTTCCAAGTTATTTCTCTTCTAATTGCGTTTATTTTACCAGGTATTTTCATTCCAAAATTTGATGATCCTCAATATTTTGCTGAATTTAGTCTTGCTGCGATTGTTATTTCAATTATATGTAATATTTCAGGATTTATTTTTATAATATTTGGATTAAAAGAAAGAGTTGAATTTTCTAAGGATCCTGAGAGTGCTCCCTCATTCTTTAATTCATTGAAGTATACATTCCGAAATAAATCATTTAGATTTTATATTGTGGGTAGTTTCGCTCTCTGGTATTCATTCGGTATACTTCCTACAATATTTCCACTTTATGGTGATTTTGTTCTGGGTGTTCCAGATGCTTTTATTCAGTCATTAATGCTTGGAACTGGTTTTGTTGCGGCTATGATTTTTGTATTTCCTTGGCGAATCATCGTTAGCAAACTTGGAGCCAAAAAATCATACATTTTATCATTAATAGTGTTTATTGCGACATTATCACCATTTATGTTCATTTCAAATGAAATATCTGGATTTATTAGTCTTTTAATCTGGGGCTTTGGATTAGCAGGCGTTTTGATTGTTAGAGATATTACTATTTCAGCTATAATTGATGAAGATGAATTGAATACCGGGATTCGAAGAGATGCTGGATTCTATGGAATAATTGGATTTGTAATAAAACTAACTAATGTGTTAATTTATATAACAATAGCGTTAGTCTTTATTGGAACTGATTGGGCTATTTTTGACCCTAGTACGATCACTACAGAGAATATTTTCGGTTTACGCAGCTTAATGTTTATTTTTCCTACAATATTCCTGCTTTTAGGGATTTTAAGTATGATCTTCTTTCCAATAAATAAAAAAAAATACGATGAACTAACTGAACAGGCGAGAAAATTACATTCAGAAAAAAAAGAAAGAGTTATAACTGCTTAATTTCAATTAGTATCCTTAAATAAAGTCCTTTTTTTTAAATATATTGGTAAAATTCAGGTGGATTAAGTTCTTTGAATTCGTCGGTTTTCGAGATTAGATGTTTTCTAATATCGAAACAAGCATGACATTTTGAAACATAACCTTCCTTTTTTTCTCTGTAACCAAATTTCTCAAATGCAAATTTATAGAGATCTTCTAATTTTCCTTCAATTAAAGCTCGTAAAATTGGATATTCATCAATATTAATTCCTTCATTACAAAGTGGATCCAAATTTCTGATATTACCCCAAGAAAGCCCTCCACAGTATCCGGGCATATAATTTCCATAATTATCAAAATGACAATGCCAATTCCGTACCAACTCTGTATGACAATTATCATTAAAAAAGTAATTGATAGGATATTTTTTGTATAAATTTTGAAGGGTGTAGATTGCTCGTCCCATTTTAAATAGCTCTACATTTCTTTTCAAATCGTCCATACTAATTAATTGGAGGTAATTCTCAAGTGGAAGTTTTTCTTTAATATTAAGTTCCTTAAATTGACCAAAATAATAGAGTTGATAAATCATAAAGTTTTCTCGGAATACTTCCATACTTATTCTAATTGCTCTTTCAGTACGTTCAAAGGGTACAAATTCTAGGATAAAAGGATTTACGCTAATTAGTATACCATTTAATCCTTTTCGTTTTAATTCAACTAGCCTCTCTCTTGTAATAGTATCATTTTTACACCAGTAGCAATTTGTTTCCACAAAGGTTGATGGGATATTTAAAGCATTGCTTATTTCTACTGTCTTTAATAAGATATCGTAATTTAGAAATGGCTCTCCACCAGTAAAATGAATTCCATAATTGAGACTTACATTTTCGGGACCATATGGAGATTCTTGGATTGTATATGATAATTGAGTCAAAATTTCTTCCAAATCTTTTTCACTGATCCAATCACCGCTCCACTTGGGTGATCCGAAATACATACAATGTTTACACTCACCACTACACTTATAAGAGAGGATTAAACCTCCAGAATTAGGAGTAGGAATGCGAAATTTTTTCATTGTGTTAAAAATAATTCATTTAGATTAAAATAAATCAGCTATATTTTGTTTGTCTCCATACTTTATTTATATTATTTTTTAACTGAAAGTTTAAAATATTTAACACATTACATTTTAAAAAATATAAAGAGGTATAAATCTATGCCAAATATTACTATAGATGGACCCAAACTCGAAAATTTAGAAGCAAAGCGAATGTTAATCAAAGAAATTACTGATGCTATCGAAAAAGCTTATAAACTTCCAAGAGAACATACTGTAATTTTGATTAAAGAAAATTCACCTGAAAATGTAGGTATTGGTGGAATGCTAATTTCTGATAGAAGAAGAGGTTAATTTACAAATAATAAAGAAAAAAGAAAAATAAATTGGTTATTTTAAAGAAAACTTAAAGTTTAGACCCACAATTAGGACAGAAACTTCCTGTTGCTTCTAATTTATGGCCGCAATAGACACAGAAATTTTTTCCTTCTGTTGGTAAGGGAGCATCTAACTTTTTAGTTGGTGGAACATATTCAGTTGCTGGTTTGTAGGTTATGGGAGAACCTAATATAATTTCTCCCGTTTCAACATTAAAACTATATTTAACAAGACCTTTATTTCTCAAATCTAATAGCACACGGAGTAAATCTCTTGACCTCATACCAATTTCCAAGGCAATATGTTCAAGTTTGTAAGTGCCTTGAAAGTTTCTCTGTGCCAACGCATTCTTAACTACTTGCTTATATTTATAATTTCTATAAAGTTGTTGAAAACCCCCTATAAAAATAAAAAATGCAGGAATAAAGAGCCAATAGCCCCAAGTATCCAATGATATGAAATCAATGTTATACGCTCTTAAAAATAATGATAAAATTGCCACAAAAAGAAAAACCATAGCACAAGCGAAAGTTCCGATGGCAGCTTCGTATTTTTCTTTATAATAATATCTATGTCTATATTTATCTTCACTCATTTTTATCAATTAA
This sequence comes from uncultured archaeon, assembly GCA_964493385.1. Lineage (GTDB taxonomy): Archaea > Asgardarchaeota > Lokiarchaeia > Sigyniarchaeales > SOKP01 > Loki-b32. Next base: position 33,951 of record CAZBNW010000001.1, read on the forward strand.
AATTTTGATATTACATTTTATCATGTTTAAAATAAAAATATATTGTTAATATTTCTTAAATAGTCCAATTTTTATAGAGTTGGATAATAACATTATTTAGCATTTTATAGTGGTATTATAACCTTAAAATTAAAATTAAAGAGAGAAATTGTGAGAAGAGTTTTTTTCGAAGGGAAACGAGATTAGCGAATGATTTAATTAGAAATTCTTCTCAACATCCTCTCAAAAAGGAGAATATTAACCAAAAAAACAATAATTAGTCTTAATTTTTATATTTAAACTCATAACTTTTTAGTTTATTAATATCTAATTTCATCTAATATATTATCAATATAATGAACATTATCATATCCTGCTTCATCTATTAGAGCTCGTGATATTGATTTTTTAAAACTCCAAATTTCAATTTCTTTTTTCAATTCTTTCAATTTAATTACAATTTCTACGAAATCGGCATCTCCACTCACAAGAATACATTTATCATACGTATCTTCTTCAGCTAATTCTACTATGTCTTTATATATAAAAATGTCTACACCCTTCTGTTTTTTTTTGCCAGTTGGAGAAATAATAACGGGTTTTGGTTGAATTACAAATCCTTGAGCTTTTAAATATTTTATAAAATTGAGTTTTTTTGGTAGAATCTTATCAGGGATTCCCATATACATAAAAATTCCTACTAAGTGTTGATTCTTAGTGAAGATTTCTTTCATTTTTTGATAATTAATCCGAATGTTTATTTTTTCGATATTGTGGAAAATATTGGCATGATCTATAAAAATAATAATTCTTTTTTTCTCGAGAATTTGTCGCACTCTTGAAATCCCTTTGCTATTTCTTTTATTTAATTTGTATGGAATTCTTAGTACAATAATAATTCTAATATCTAATATAAAAAGACGTATTTTTTTCCAAAATTTAATAATAAAAAAGTAAAAACAGATTCTATAAATGAGTGATTCAAATTATGTATTAGTTTTAAATAGTATTGACTAATTCTCTCAACCAACTTGAATTTACACTCAATCTCTCATAAACATTTTTATCTCCGAAATCTCCTCTAAATTGATTCTTTTCCATTTTAATAATTCGAATCCTCCATTTTCTTTTATTGATACCAATCCTTAACGCTTCTGTCAACTCAATTTCACCTCTTTTAGAAGGTTTAAGGATATTTAAAATCTCAAAAATTTCTTTTGAAAAAATAAAAATTCCACAATTATTAAGGTTAGATTTAGATTTACCTATTGGTGGTTTTTCAATAATATCAACACAATAATTATCCTTACTATAAATAACTGCTCCTTTATAAGGATCATCGGTATAATTAGCTACTAAAATAAAGTCATTCTGTTCTTTTTTAAAAGTAGTAAAAACTTTTTTATATACATTATAGGGTACTAATATATCACCCCAAGTTAAATAAAAATGCTCTTCTTCTATTAATTTCTCACATTTTAATAAAGCACTACCTGTACCATTTATATTTTTTTGTACTACATATTCTAACCTGATATTCCATTTTTCTCCATTTTTAAAGTAGTGCATAATTTGTTCTCTCTTATATCCTACAACTAAAATAAAATCCTTAAAGCCAGCATATATTAAACCGTTTAAAATGTATTCTAAAAGAGGTTTTCCATGAATAGGTAACATTGATTTTTGATAAGTTTTAGTATAAGGGTGTAGTCTTTTTCCTAATCCTGCACATAACACTATTGCTTTCAATAAATCTCAACACCATTACTTGATTTGATTAAGAGTGTTTCATTTCCAGCTACTTCGATTTATTTATAATGAATACTTATATTACTCTGATATCACAGATGTATTATAATTCTTTTTTTTTTTCAATAACATAGATCCTTTTAAATTAACAATAGATCTTCATTTTTTTAAAAATACATGATATAAATTCCTGAGATTAATGATTTGCGACGTTGTCATTATTAAAGACGGATTACCTCTATTTTCAAAGAACTTTTCTAATTCTTCAAATATTAAGAATCTTATTTCTCAAGAAGACAATCTCATTATGATATCTGGGTTTTTTTCAGCATTGAATTCTTTTTCGGATTCATTTGATGATTTAGGAACCATTAGTGAATTAAAATTATCAAATAATAATCTAAAACTATCTTTTTTAAAAGATTCAAACATCCCAGATTTAATATATCTCGCTACCTTTGACGAAAATTCGGAACTATTAAACGTACAAAGATTTTTAAAAAAAATGTCTTACATTTTTTTGAAAGAATTCAATATTGATCAAATTTCAAACTGGAATGGGAAGTTAGATTATTTCAAGTCATTTGATGGTATAATTAAACCATATCTTGAAGAAGAAAAAAGAAAAAAGGAGGCTCAAGATAATAATAAAGCTTTTGAATTTCTCAATAGTTTTGTGGAAGAAGATATAAAATCAGTTGAGCCAAGAAACGATACGGAAAATATTGAAGAGGCTCCAGAATACTATCTTTATATTCCCATTTTCACGAGCTCTAAAAAAATTAATCCAAAGTACTATTTAACAGGAGATAATTCATGTAAAGTTTATGAACAAATAAATGGAAAAAAATCAATAAACCAAATTGCTAATTATTTAAATTTGAATCAAAATCAAGTATATAATGTATGCAAAAACCTTATTAAAATGGGATTTATCTCTTTTAGTTAATGCGATGTCGCATATCTCTTTACCCTCATCATCAGCTTCAAAACAGGGTTACCATTTACTCTTCCCTTATACATTTGTAGATACCTCAGTTAAAGATTTATATAATAATTTAATATATAATGGAGCTAAAAGCGCAAATATTACTGCTCTGGTAGTTGGAGGAGCTAAATTATTTTTAGATTATGATATGACATATCAAGAAAATATAGATGCTGTAAAAAAAGAATTAAAAGCAAATAAAATAGAAATTGAAGCTGAAGACACAGGAGGATTGAGTGAAAGAGCTGTGATTTATGATACGATAAATGATACGCTTTATGTTAAGAAGACTTGGGAGTTTGAATATAGAAAGATTACCTAGGATATCGAAAAATTTCAAAAATCCAAGCTTTCCCTCCAGCATTATTAATTGCTTGAGCAACTTTTTTTTGGTTTCCAGGTGCAATTGACACCATACTACCTCCTCCTCCTGCCCCCATTTGTTTAGCACCTAAAGCACCAGCATCTTTAGCTGCTCTACATAATTTTAAAATTTTTGGTGTATCTGCTTTTAAAATAGCTTCTTGTTCTTGTTGTTTATCCATTAATTTTCCTAATTTTTTAAAATCTTTTTGTAATATCGAATCCTTTGCTTGATATACGCACGTTTCAATTACTTTAAATGCTTTTAATGTAGCAGGATCTTTTTCTTGGATATTTTTTTTTACTCTATTTAATATAATAGATGATTTTCTTTCTTCCATGGAGTCTCCAACTACTACAGGTAATTCTTCAACATCTAAGTGCTCTACTCTAGGATTCTCATCAGTATGAATGAATACAACACCACCAAATGCCTCTGTATATTGATCTAGCCTTCCACATTGAATACCAAGGTCATGATTCTCCCCTAAATAAGCAAGTTCCGCAATATCTGCGTTAGACATATTTAGATTTAGGGCTTGATTTAGTGTTTTAATAAAACCAATTGATAAGGCCGCAGATGTAGACAAACCAGCCCCGATAGGAATATCGGATTTAACATCCAAATAAAATCCAGTTCTAATATGATTTTTTAGTCTTTCATATAATACACTCCAATAAGCTAAATCTATATTAAGAGGAGCAAGTTCGCCTAACTTGAATTTTACCCTTTCTTTTGTATTATTGCTGAAGAATTCGATCATTCCATCTGTTCTTTCTTCATAATTTATTGTCATCATTAAATTTATAGCCATTCCTATGACAGGTTTACCTAATAGGTCTATTTTATCCCCCATAAGACAAATTCGACCAGGAACCTTTACAGTAACTTTTGTTTTCATAACATTTGAACTTTTATAATAATATTAGGTACTAAACTTATCGTTCAAAATAGAATTATGGAAAAGAAAATGTTAATGTTGCTTTCTTTTTTGCTGGAGTTTTTTTCTTTTACGCTCTGCGTCGTGAATTTCCTCTTCTAACTCATACATTCGTGAATCAGCTTTCCCTTGCAGTTTAAATTGTCCAAAAATTTTGCTTTCTTCTCGTTCGCCTGTTTTTGATACCTTTTCAAAAGATAAATCAATGGGCAAATCTTGATTTAAGGTTAAATTTATAAAATTAATAAATCCAATATGTTTACTCGGTGCAATATTCATTTTAAGGCTTATTTCTTTTTTTTTCTTTGTAGTTGTTTTTAAAATAAGGCGTAGTTTCAATGGTTATCAATCTCCTTATTATGTAAATCATTAATTTATATATTTAAAATAAGTGAAAGATATTTTAATTTAACCCATAAAACAGTAAAAAATATGGCTTCTAAATTTAGAGTAAGATATATTTTTAGACCTTTGGTAAATCTAATAGCAAAAGGCTTAATTAGAATTAGGGTCACACCAGATTTAGCAACTATTATTACGCTTTGTTTTTCTGTCTTAAGTTTTATCTCTTTAGCGTTTTTTCAAAATTTATTATGCTTCTCTATTTTTGTATTTATGACGGGAATTATGGACGGATGTGATGGAGCAATTGCTCGATTAACTAGTAAATCTACAAAATTTGGAGGCTTTTTTGATTCTTTCATGGATAGAATTTCGGAATTTTTCATTTTCTTAGGATTATATATTTATGTCCAAGATCAATTACTATGGAATTGTATTGATATGAAGATGATTATATTCATATCTTTCTTAGTTTCCATTATGATTAGTTATAGTAGGGCAAGAGCAGAAGTATTTTTTAAGGGTAATTTCGACGTTGGACTCATGGCAAGATCTGAAAGATTGTTTTATATCGTTATAACTTCTATTATCGGATTTTTTTACGATTTTGTTAATTTATTTTTATTTATCTATATGTGGCTTGTAATAGGAACATTTCTTTTTAGAATGATACGTATCTATTTCCTAATAAAAGAGAAGACTAATAAGATAAATGAGTAAAAATTTTCTCCCGTTTACTTTTTAGTTAATTCTATTCTAATTCTATCTCCATCCTTTAAATTTAACTTATCTCTTAAATAAGGTGCTGCAATTATTTCAACTATATTTTTCTTATGGTGTGTTCTTTTAATCTTTAATATAGCCGCGCTTATTTTATTAACTTGATCATCCAAACGAGAAACTATGCAATCATAACAATCTACTGACCCATAAGTCCGTTTTACGCGTCCTTCTTCTTCCTTTTCAAATCCAGCGATTCTAACAAGTATTCGGGTTTTTAAATTTTCTTCTAATAATTCTTTATTAAGATCACTTAATTGTAGATTTAATGTTCCATAATAAGGTTTAAATCCTAATTTGTCTCTAAATTGTTCATAATATTCCTTAATTCTAATATAATACCCTCCTTCTCCCATTCCTTCAGTAACTTCACCAACTATTAAGATTTCTTCAAGAATTTGTTTTAAATCTTTATACATTGAGAGCATTATATCAGCTCCTTTTTTGGTAATCCTTATTATCTGCTCTTTTCCGACAATTTTTCTTTGAATCCACCCTATTTCTTCTAATTGATTTATCCTTCTGGAGGCTGTTTGTTGCGATAAATTGAGTATCTTGCCAAATTCAACACTACTTATATGAATAGCTTTACGACTTCCAATATTTTGACAAAGATGAAAAAGTGCAAACCAATTCGCATAATTATCCGAAGAAATGTCTTCTTTATCTTCCATTATCACAATTTTTTGATTTATTCTTCCTATATTTTTCAATTATTTTTTGTTTTATTAAACTTGAACTATGTAACTCATACTTATCATAGTAAGTTTCAAGTCTCCTAACTTCAATATGATTTAATCCTTTTGCTTTGAGTCCATTCTTCAATATATCTACCCCATATTTCTGATCTGGTCCTAGCAAAATAATATCTGGGTTGATTTCTTCTGCTGTTTTTAGAGTATCGTTGTCACTTCTTCCTAATCTCGCGTCCTTCACATTTTTTATGCTTTTTATGACTTCTAATCTCTGTTCCTGTGGTATTATTGGAGATCTACCTGAATATAATCTACGATTCTTATCAGTAGCTACGATTATATATACATCTCCTAATTTCGCAGCTTCATTGATAAGGAATATATGCCCAGGATGTATCAAATCGAATGTCCCTGCAATAAGTACCTTTTTCCTTATATTAACTCATCTCATATATAATTTTTTAAATTGATTTTTTCACTCGAATGATTTGATTTACATATTTTCCTCAAAACATTTTTTTAAATCATTCATTTGAATAGCAAGAGAGATATCTCCCCTAGTTTTTTCGATTATATTTCTCGCAACATCTACTTTATGTCTTAGATCTTGAGTTACTCCAACAGGGTAATCTAATGTAAATAGATATGTATATATCTCATCCATACTTTCCAAAATTTCATTCAAATCGTCAACTTGTGAATTTCTAATGTTATCTAAAGCATATCTTCGCAATTCCCCAATTACATCTGCTAAACCTAAAATAAAATTTAAAGGATTAATCTCTAATTCAAATGGTGTTGGTATTTCTTTTTTGTTAATTATTGAATAAAAAGTAATTGATTCTGCAAATTCTTGCTCAGGTGTTTTTAAAAATTTGAAAAAAATTCCAGGATTCTTATTAACTAATTTAATCAAATTCTGGTGGTTAATCTTAATCGTGTCTATTTTTTCTTGAAACTTGTCATATTCTCTTCTATGAATATTTTTTATTGCGATGCTACAATCCCTAATTATATTACGAGATAATCTCAAAATTTCTTCTCTATCTTGATATAATATCTCTAATAACTCAGTTATTTCTGAAAAAGCTTTTTTAAGATTCATTATAATAGAACTAAATTTTAGTAATAATTAATTTGAATTTTAAATATAATTATATATCAAAATTAAGTAAAATATTTAGAACTTATTATAAGGTATTGGTTAACAGATTAAAAAAAGGATTTATCATGAAAATTTTATTAATTCACTCTCAAAATGTAGAAGTTGTTAAGAATAAAGAAGCAACCAGCAACCCGCAGGAATTTGCAGATAATTTTATAAAAATGGAAGGTTTAATTCTTGTTTGTTTTGTCTCTGTTGAAGATCAAGATACTTATGATACTGAATTAATTGCTAGACAAGGTGCTGAAGAAATAGAAGCAGCTATATTACAAATTATAGGGTTCCCAGAAAAATTAAGGCAAAAAAATGAAGAAATAAGAGAATACAATAAAAAGATTGAGAAAGGTAAAATCAAAGGAAAACCGAGGAAAATAGTAGAACTCATTAAAGATCGGGATATGTACCATGTAGACAAAGTTTTAGTTTATCCATGGGCACATTTAAGCAAATTTCTCAGTAAGGAAGTAAGTGCTATGGAAGTATGTCCTAAAATCGCTAAATTTTTAGAAGAAAGAGGAATTGAAGCTAAATTCTCTCCATTTGGATGGTATAAGTCATTTAAAATTAATTGTTTAGGTCACGAAGTGGCTGAAATGTATAGAGATGTGAAACTAGCTATTAAACCTGAAGAACAGGTTAAAAATTCAGTATTTAAAGTAATCACACCATTAGGAAAGGAAATAGATATAAATTTTGATGAGGATGGGAATATTCTACCCCCTAAAGAGATTAAAGATGAGGATTTCAATTTATTTCTCAAATCTGAATTAGGGTCTAGAAGGATTGATAAAGCAATCGAACCAGCTCATATCAAAGTGATGAAAGAGTTTGAATTAGTGGATTTTGATCCCAATACTGATGCAGGAAATTTTAGATGGTATACAAAAGGAGTTATTATGAAAAATTTAATAAAAAATTTTGTAGAAGATAGATTAATAGATTATGGGGCAATTCTTATTGATACTCCTATTATGTATACAGTAAAAAATAAGAAATTAACAGCTCAAACCGCTCGGTTTCCTGCTAGGAGTTATTGGCTTGAATCCGGAAAAGATAGATATCTTTTGAGATATGCTAGTGATTTTCTTCTATTTGATTTATTCTCTCAAATGAATTTAAAACCGGAATACTTTCCATTACGAGTATATGAATATGAACAGTACGATTTTCGAAGAGAACAAGAAGGTGAACTATCCGGATTGAGAAGGTTACGTGGTTTTATTATGCCTGACCTTCATACGCTTTGTAAAAATTTAGAATCGTCGATTGATGAGTTTATAAAGCAATATGAGTTAATTAATAATTTGGAAAAAGATTTAGGGGTAAAAAGTTATGTTATTTTCAGAGTTACGCAAGAATATTATAAGGAAAATAAGGATTGGATTATAAATTTAATCAAAACAGAAAAATACCCTACAATATTAGAATTATGGGAAGATAGATATTACTATTATATTTTAAAATATGAAAGAAATGTGCTTTCTGCTCAAAACAGAAGTGCTACACTTGCAACTAATCAGATAGATGTAGAAAGCTCCTTAGATTATATGGTCGATACGGATGGGAAAAAAAGGGAAAAGTATAATATTTTCTTCACAGATACTGATGGTAAAGTAAAACATCCGATTATTCTTCATAATTCTCCAACGGGAGGATTAGAGAGAGTCTTATGGGGTTTGATTGAGTCATCAATCCGAAATAAAGATAAATTAGTTCCTGGATTTAAAACTTGGTTATCTCCAATACAAGTGCGAATTATAACCGTAAGTGATGATCAGAACGAATATGCTGAAAAAATACTCAATATCCTCAATGGAGAAGAATTTAGAGCGGACTTCGATGATCGAGAAGAAACTGTAGGCAAGAAAATAAGACAATCTGAAATAGAGTGGATACCGTATACTATAATAATTGGAAAAAAAGAACAGCAGAATCAAACAATTTCAATTAGAAAAAGATTGATTGGTAAACCATTTGGTCCAAAAAAACAAACATCTGAACAATTAAATGATGTAAAGTTAGATATATTATTAGAAATGCTTGAAGATGATACAAGAAATTTTCCAAAATATAAATTGCCAATGCCATTTAGAAGGTTCTCAACTAAAATTTATTTTAGATAATTTTTTTTTAAATCCTATGACAGTTAAAGCAATTATTTTTGATTTAGGAGGAGTAGTAATAGATTTAGATTTTTCAAACTTTTATAACAAAATAATAACTCAATCACCTTTAAACAAACCTCAAACGCCAATTATGTTAGAATTTTTTAGACAATCTGACATATACCACCAAGGAAATATGAGTGATGATGAATTTTACTTACTTGCTTGTGATCTCCTCCAAGTTTGCATGTTAGACCAATCTGAATTTTTTAATGCATTTAATAGTATTATATCAGGCTTCAATTCAGATATAATAGAAATAATCAAAAAAATACGAGATAGTAATCAATATAAACTTTTAGCTTTATCCAATGTAAACTCCAGTCATTGGAATTATATATTAGATAAAAAATGGGACTTTATGAATTATTTTGATGAATTAATTCTTTCACATGAAATTCATCTGATTAAACCTAACCCTAAAACTTTTGAATATGCTATTCAAAAAGCTGGTTGTAAACCAGAACAAATAGTCTACATAGATGATGGATTGAATAATATACGTTCTGCGAGAGAATTAGGAATTATTGGCATAAAATATATCAATACTGATAAACTCATAGAAGAGCTTAAAAAGTTAAAGGTTATGTAAAAAAACCATAAAATCGTTTATTTGCTTATATCTTCAAGACATGCTTTTGCGATCTTTTCAAACGCTAATTCTACTTTTTCTCCTGTCTTGGCTGATGTCTCCATATATTCACAATTTAGCCTTTTTGCTAAATCTTCTGCTTCTATCCGATCTACTTCTCTTTCTAAATCAACTTTATTACCTAAAAGTAACATTGGTATAGTTTTTTTCACCGTTTTTTTAATAGAACTTACCCATCCAGGAATTTTTAGAAGAGTTTGACTAGATGATAAATCAAAAACGCCAAGTGCGGCGTTACTACCTTTAAAATAGATCGTTCGAAGCTTGTGAAATTGTGGTTGCCCTCCGATATCCCAGAGAAGGAGGCGCACAGTTTTTTCATCAAGTTCAACGTCTTTGATTAAAAAATTACTACCTATAGTTTTTTTTAAATCATCACTGAAGTAATCTTTTATATAGCGCAATAAAAGAGATGTTTTACCTACACCACCAGGTCCAAAAAGAGTTATTTTAAATTTATATTGAGAATTTGGACTCATCATCAATCTCCTCGTAGAAAATAAATATTTAGAGTATTTCTTTTAATGTCAGATATAAAATTTTTTATATAATTTAAATTACTTTAGTGAATTTTATTATTAATTAATTCATTTCTTATTATTTCATATTATCTTTCAAAGATATTTATATCTTTATAATATAGCCTAATTATTTTTTATATTACTCTAAATGAGATCTCTTTCACGATTTTTTCTTTTTTTGTCCTGCACTTCCAATTTTTCTCATAATCCATTCAGGTGTTCCAACACCGTTAAAATATTTCAACCAAATATACATAAGTAAACCTAAAAAGCCACAATAACCAACCCAAACAATTGGTAAAAATATTATTGAAAATTGACCAGCATATAATGGAAGAAATAGATATTGAATTAAAAAAAGAGAGAGACTTGTTTTTCCATAAAATAAGACTAATTTTATCACATCATTAGATTTCTTTTTTATATCGATAAAATAAAAGAATATTGCAATAAGTAAAAAAGCAACACCGAGATTGTAGAACATATTTTGGGCACTACATCTTATCATAAAAAGTGGCATTCCTCCAAATTTAAAATAATTTTGTTGATTAGCGATATGCAATAAATCAATATGTAAATATTCTGATCGTACAATTATACCTGGAGATGATTGAGTTCCAGGAATTAAGCGTGCCAATCCTGTTTCCCATATATTAAAAGCAACTCCCCTAGGAACAATTATGAATATCCCTAGTAATACAAATACAATACCATAGATGGAAAATATTCGGAATAACTTATAATAAGCTTCTTTGGTCCCTTTCATCATCGCATCGTAAAGAAACTCACCAAATATTGTAGACATGAAACAAACTGCTAAGTATGGTAAAATTGGTACTTGAGGAAGTGGAGAAGTTATAATAAAATGTAGGATAGTTATTACTATATTTCCCTCCTTAAATTCATAGAGGAGTTCTCGAATCCAAGGAGAGAAGTAAATAATTAATATACCAATCACTGCACGCGTAATCCTATTGAATTTTATTGCATAATAAGAGAAAATCTGAGAGAATCCAATGAACATTAGTATGTTCCAACCCCATAAATTTGCTGGGAAAGGAACATTTACCCCTGATGTGAATAAAGAAATTGGATTGAAAAGCACACCTATAATAATAATTACTAATCCTCTTGTCAAAATCCCATTGCGAATTGCCTTTTCTGACATTTTTCCTTTTTTTTTTTTATAACTGAAAACTACACTAAGAGCCGAAAGAAAAACGAATAAAGAAGGACCAAGAACATCCATAAATGCAAAAACTAGTCCATATACATAGATCCAATCGCTATCTAACCAACTGAGACCTACATGAGCCAAGATTATCCAAACTATTGCAAATCCTTTAACATAGTCTATTGAACCAATACGTTTTGATGCATCATTTTTAATATCACTGTTTAATTCTTCTTCAATTATTATTGACATTCTTGATCCTACTCTATTTATTATTAAGTGAATAAGGAAAACATTAATTTCCTAACTAAAATTGTTATATTATTATTATTGAACATTTAAACTATTTAAAACCTTTTTGTTACCATTATGTTAGTTTAATATAAGAGCAGTTCTAAGCGTAAAAAACTCTATTTTTAAGAGTAGTTTTTATAACATTTCTAAAAATTCTATCTAACTTGATTTACATAATATACAACTAAGCAGTAGTATAATAACATCAATAATATTAATCCTCCCGCATTAAAAGGGAAAAATTTATAGGATAGATAAAAAATTCCCCAGAAAATAACCATCAGTATAGCTATTAGATAATGAAGATATTTGAATAGTTTATACGATTTAAAATTTTTATTGATGAGAATGAAAAAAATCAAGAAGGGCGCCAAAACGACAATATGATGAGGCCAAGAATCAAAATAAACAATTAGCATTATTAATATCCCTGCTAAATATCCATTGATTAAATTAATCGGGTGATTTGAGTTTTGAATATATAGAAAAAATATTGGAACTAAGATTAGTATGGCTATTATAATAAAAATTAAAAAACCATTAATATCTACTTTAATCAATTGCAGGAAAATTAAGATTATCCTAGTAAGACTGAATGATGGATTGATTTTTAACCCCCCTTCAATGGCATATGTATATTTTCCAGCAAGATTAACATCAATAAAATCTATTAACATTTGCGGATAAATTATAAAGTAAACTCCCGAGATCAATATTAAAATCACAGATCCTAGCAATCTCATAACAGTTTTTTTAAAATTAAAAATAAATTTCCTAGCTTCTCTATTATAGTTTAAAACTATTAAAAAAGGTAAAACAAAAATTAATGTTGGTCTAATTGAAACTCCTAATCCTAATAAAAATCCTCCTAACAAATCATTCTTAACTCCTCCTTTCAAAAAATAAAAAAGTGAAGAAAGAATGAAAATTGAAACTAAAATATTAATCTGTCCTAAGAAATAATTCATAAATTGCGGGAGCATTATTAGAAAAAGAGCACTTTGATGAAGAATGGATTCGTTTTCTGGTTTATCAAAGATATCTCTAAAAGTTTTTAATTTATAATATAAATTAGAGCTATTACTTAAGCTCTTATAAATCTGAATGATTTTATAGATCAAATAAATAATTAAAATGTTTAGAAAGAAATTGAAAATTTGGAATATAAAATAGCCCAATTCTAATCCCAAAATTGAAAAAGGTGTAAAAAAATAAGCTGAAATTGGTAAATATCTAAATGGAAAAGGGGAAAGCAAAGAGTTATATAAATTTGGTAAATCTTCTAACACATTCAAACCAGCATAATAAAATGACAAATAATCATTTTCATTAATACTCATTAAAGGGCTATCTAAAAAATAAAAGAAAATGAAAGTTAAGATCAAATAGAAAGCATTGACAATACAAGCTATGAAAAAAAATAATCGAGTTTTATACATTAGAAATCTTATCTTATCTATTCAATAAGCGATTTGATATATTTATTCTGTCGTCTTTCCATTTTCACTGTCTTTACTCAATTTTTTCATGAAATCTTCCATTTTTTTAACTTTTTCACGCTTTCTAATTTTATCATACATCTTTTTAGTTGTTTTCTTAACAGCTTCGCCTGATTTTTGACCTATTCTACCTAATTGAACCATTAACCATTCAGGGGATCCAACCCCTTTAGCATACTCCATCCAAACATACATAAAGATCCCTAAAAATCCTATATAAGCAGAAGCAATAATTAAGAAAAAAGCTACACCAAATTGATTAAAGAAAAGTGAAAGGAATAGGAAGTGAATTATGAATAAGCTTAAGGAAACTTTGCCGAAATATATTAATGTATTGATGAGGTCATTGGATTTATTCTTGATATCAATAAAATAAAAGAAAATGGCAATAATTAATAATGCAGCACCTTGATTATAAAACATATTTGCACTTGTTCCTCTTATTAAGAAATTTGGCATTCCAGGAATTATAAAATAATTTTGATTATTGGCAATTGCTAATAAACCTAAATGAGGATATTCAGATAATTCCATAGTGCCCCCCATGATAGTTGGAGTTTGTAGCGCCCAGCCGGGTTGCCAATCGGCAAGATTTAGCCCACTAGGAAAGGGAGCAAAAATTCCAACTAAAATAAAAATTATGCCCCAGACAAAAAATATCCTAAACAAACCAATGTAAGCATCTCTCGTTCCTTTATTCATTGCTTCAAAGATATATTCACCAAAAATGGTAGAAATAAAACATATTGAAACCCAAGGAAGAAGAGTTAGATGAGGGGTTGGAGAGGTTATAATATAATGGAAAATACTTAATAATATATTTCCTGTCTCTTTACCTTCATAAAGAATAGCTCTTAAAAAGGGAGAGAGAATGATTATTATTATTCCTATTATAATACGGTTAGACCTTTTTAATTTTAAGATATAAAAAGAAAAAATTTGAGAGAATCCTATAAATGTAATAATATTCCAGCCAAAAATTATTACAACAACTTCTCCTGTTTTTAGATCAACACCTATTATATTAGTAAGCATTCCTAAAACAATCATTACAATACCACGAGTAAAAATACGATTTCGGATAATTTTTGGGTGTATAATACCTTCTTTTCTTTTAATACTAAATATTACACTTAAGGCTGAAAGGAACACGAATAAAGAAGGGCCAAGAATATCTAAGAGGGCAAAAAGGAGTCCATAAAGATACAATGAATCGGCATCAAGCCATCCTTGCGCTGTATGAGCTAATATTACAAAGACTATAGCAAAACCTTTTAAAAAGTCTATTGATGATATTCTTCTAGGCGATGCGTAATCTCTTATATCTTCAAGTGGAATTTCTTGCTTTAAATAATTAAATAGAGGAGGCGATTCTGTTTCTATTTCGGATTCAATTTGTGATGTCATTTCAATCTTATTTATTATTTAATTGGTAATTCAAAATCTCAGAAAAATTAATATTTTCAAAACTTATTTTAATATTATTCTTTTTGAATTTTTATAATTTTTCAATTTGAATGAAAAAATTTGTATGACATTTTATGGAACTTAGAAAGCACTTAAATACATCTATAATAGGTTTAATTGGTTCTATAATAATAATATTGTCTGAATTTTTTTCATGGTTTTCTGATTCTAGCTTAATTGAGATTTATATTGATACTATATCTGTGGCTATCGCAGATGCATTTTTATTTCTATTTCCACTAATGAGTGGTATCATTTGTCTAATCGCTAGTATTTTAGTTATTTATAAAATAGAGTTAAAAGTTAAATCTGTTATAATATTTTTCATTGGTTTAGGCTTTTTGATAATATTTTTTGTTGATTATATTACGATTATTATTTCATTATTAGGATACCTCCCTAATGCGCGTATTGGATTATATTTAGGAGTCGCTGGATTCCTTTTAATACTAATTAATATAATAAATGTATTAATGACTATAGAAAAACACACGGATGGTAATTAAGAATTTCAGAAAAACCTAATGAAACTGAGAATGAATCAAATGGGCAAGATTCTGAATCAAGTTTTTATTATGCTCTAGGTCATGAGCTTAGAAGAAGAATAATTAAAATTATTGGAGATAATGAGTTCACATCCTTTACCGTCCTAAAAAAAGAGCTTAGAGTAAGTACTGGGACAATTTATCATCATTTAGATACTCTGTCAGAGTTAATAGAGCAAAGACAAGATAAAAAGTATTATTTAACAGAATTAGGAGTTTATGCATATAACTCTTTAAAGGATAACATTGAAACAATTAAATCCCCTACTAGAGCATTCAAATCCCCAATTTTAAGAAAATTAATGTTACTAACTTCTAAAAGATTCATTCTTTTCGAGAAAGAAGATAAAATTTACACTATTTTAATATCTGTTGGTATTATTGCCCTAGGCACCATTTTTTGTGGATTAAATGGTTTTTCCTCTTTTCTATTATTTTTTTTAGAAAATACTCAAATAGGTTCGGATATATTTTTTCAATTTTTAATTAGTTTTAGTTTCATAATTAACTTTTTTATATTTTTCATCATAATAGAAGGCATTTCTCGATTATTTTACAATAAGAAGGAAAATACTTGGAGTTTTTTTATTTCTTTTGCGATTATTGAATTTCCAATGATTTTGTATCTTATACTCCACTTGATTTTCAAATCTTCAGGTATAATATATCTCAGTATAGTTAATTTAATTGACAAAGTACTGTTAATTGTTTTCCAAGTCTGGTCCTTATGGTTATTATCATACAGTTTATGTGTAAAGAAAGGATTAAAAATTGAAAGTAGTCTAATTATTTCTTTATTGCTTCATTATGGTGGTTTTACAATAATTTTATTTATGCTGGTTTAACGAGTTTAAAATTTAGATTTTTTAGAGATTGAATTATTTCATTCACTCTTATCTTCGATGAGGCTAAATTCTTCATTTTTGTAGCAATAAAACACGAGAATTGGTTTGAATTATTAAGAGAAATTGGAGGTGTGACAAATTCAGGGATCTGTTTCATTAAAGAAGGTATTAACTTTTCATATAATTCTTCCTTATCTTTGAATTCATTAATATAAAAATCAACTCTGGTAAAGTGTGAATGATTGAGAATTTTTATTTCTACTGATTCTAAATTATTTGTTTTGGAATTTAGAATTAGTTCTGCGCAATTTAGATTAATTGTATTTCTTAACCCTATGTATGAAGTAGTTAACCTAGGATTAATCTCTATAAAATATAAAGTAGAAGGGTATTTTTCTATGAAATCGATGCCAAAATAACCTTCAATTTTAGAGAAATTGATTTTTTTCATAACAACTGATAATTCTTTAAGTATTTCTTTATAATTTTCTAAAGGAGTATACCCCCCAAAATATTCAGATTTTAGATTTTTTATACTAATATCCTGCGAATTCACACTCAGAATAATTGGATGCAAAACTAATAAATTTGGAGCACCTATCAATGAAAGACTTGAATCCCTCCCTTCAATAAATTCTTGAAGTATAAAATTCCTTTTATTATCATATTTTCTATTTAATTCTTTAAAAAAATCTAATATTTGATATTCTTTTTCAAAATAATAAATAGATTCTGCTCCAACTCCATCTTCTGGTTTAATCACAATTGGGCATTTCAATTTTCTATATTTTTGAATTATGAAATCTAATTCTAAAATTTCCCTTTTGTAAGGGATTTTGTAAGTTCTTGGAGTTAAAACCTCATTTTTTTTAAAATATTTATACACTCTTATTTTTGAGGTACCAAGTTTAATACCTTTTAAATTTGTACTTAAAATTATTTTATTAGAGTTTTTAGCAATTTTAGTTAATTCAAAAAGAATATTTGAGGATTCTGGAGCAATTATAAAAATATATTTACAATCTCTCACATAATTTTTAAAGATTTTTATATAATTTTCATTAGCAGTTATTTTTTTTATAACATCAGCTTCTAAAAATTTTGATAAGAAGAAAATCCTATAATCTAAAAATGTAAGAATCTCAAAATCCAACGCTTTAAAATCTGTTATAATCGATCTTAACATACCAAAACCTTCACAAAAAAGTGGAATGGGTATATTAACTTTACTAAAACCGCCACCAGAGACAAATTCAAAAATAAAAATTAAATTTTTACTCATTTTTAAAGTAATTTTTTAATATTCAGATTTTTATAGATTAGTCATTCTTTAAAATGTTTTGATAGATTAGTTTTAAAATGATGTTTGAATTATTTAATTTAACTAAATTTAATAAAAAACTATAAGATTTTATTATGACTTTTTTTACAGAAGAATTAATGCAGAGAATACGTTATCTGCATTTCAAAATAAAACATTTAGAAGATGCTTTAGAAAAAGAAGATGAACACTTTAGTTTAGATGATCTAAATCTTATATTAGAGTATACTAAGATTTTAAATATTAATTATGAAAATGAAAATCATAAAGAGATTTTAAAAGATTTAGATATTACCCCTATTTTTCTTGACCCTTTAGCTAACAGTGATATTGAAATTCAAGATATAATGTTTGAATGTGCTCGTGCATTATGGGTTATGGCAAAAGCTTATTCCCAATTATCTGAAAAATATGAAGAGGAAGAAGAATGGGAAAATGCTATTATTGCGATGACTGAATGCAGTAAAATATATAAAACAGCTGCTTATTTTAGCGCTGCTGTTGCTTATCAAAGAGAGATGGGTTTAACTCTTACTTCTGAAAATTTAGAGTTAAATTCAGAAGAATCAAGAATTCTTGCTCAAAGTATCGCTGCTTTAAAAGAAGAAAATAATAATAATATTTACTTTTCTTCAAAATTATATGCAGGCCTTAGTTTACTATCAAAAAGATTATTTTATTTAAAGAAACATGAAGAGAAAAAGAAACAACAAATCAGAGCTCAATTTCACTATGATATGGGAAAATCATGTTATCTCAAAGCACGAGCTTCATTAGAATCCTCAATTACATCAATTAATAAAGAAAAAGTTCACCAACTACAACAAAAAGCTTTATGGTATTTTTTAAAAGCAAGAGATATTTGGGAAGATATGCTAAAAACTCTACCTGTTTCAAGTGAAGAAAAAGAAAATATAGAATTAAATTTATCTATTGTAAAAGATAATTTAAAAGAAAATGATGTAGAACAATTGCAATATGAAGAAATAAAGAAGATCCAAGATCCTGAACCAATAATTATTATTCCAGAAAATTTAGCGCCATTTGTCCCAAAAAGCATTATATATCTGACAAAATTTGTTCCTAAAGATTTAAATATTAAACGATTTAAGTCATACCAAAGAAAGAAGTTGGAAGAAAAAATTCCCTATAGTAAAAAAGAAAAATTAATTGATAAGAAGGCTGGAGTCGTAAGAACAATTAATGAATTAAAGGTGTTAAAAGAAAATAATGAGATAGAAGTAGATAAGTTTGCTGAACTAATGGAAAAATATTCTACAAAATTAGAAATGATTGGTTCTGCTATAGAAAAATTAGCGAAAAAATAAATTCAATCTACTTGGAATTTAAAGTTCTTCCTCAGTTAATGTTTTTTTTTTCTCTTTCTATATACTTTTTACGATTTGCTTCCAATTCAAAATTTCTTCGAGATTCTTCTAAAAACACTAGATCATAAGCTTCTTTAAGTACTAAACCAATCAGCATTAATTCTATAAGAAATATAAGAAATATCATTATCATTTCCAGATTATGTAAATCTTTAAGAAAAAGCGTTGAAAATGTAAAAATGTGAGGAATATAAAAAACTGTTACAATGCCTATTGTTTTGCCAAATTTAATTATGTTCTTATTTTCTAACTTGAAAATCTTTTCTAATCTTAAAGCATTCCACAAATAATATGAAGAAAATATAAGATTTATAGAACACAAAATAATAATAAAATCTCTTTCTTGAGGTTGCAGTCCAATATACGGTTTAAGTACAATTGATCCAATTAAAAGTGTTAATGAGAAAAAAAATAGCGTTAATGTTAAAGATAATAAACCATTATGGAAATCTTTGTAATCTAAGGTGACACCACCACTTTACAAACGATAATTTCAGTAATTTTATATTTAAATCGAGATATAAAAACAATTTTTATATATATAGAAATTAATTCAAGTAGAATATTATATCTATTTTTTGGTTATCTATTTATATTGAATCGATAATAAGTTGAAATTTATTTATAGAAAAAAGATTGTAAAATACTATTCGATTTTAAGAAAACATATTTTAAATCTTTATTTCTAAAATATTTGCTATTTTTATTCTTAGCATTCTTTTTAATATTATGTCTGAACAAACATCAATCCTATTATATATTAAAAACATGCTCGCAGATTTAATTTATATCAATGGTATAATAGCAACTGAGCTAATAAAGGTGACCGAAAACACCGCTACTATTCGTCGTGGAGAGGAGTTTTTAAGTAATACAAGTTGTCTGGCGGAACATCATGAATTGAACAAAAAGATCATCGACATAGTAAAAAAATATCAAAATAAGCCAACAGATCTTGCAATATTAGAGAGCCATATTTTAAAACACCTATAACAATTTTTCTAATGATTATATAATGCCTGATAAATTTAATGAATTTGTAAAGAACCTTCAAAAAGAAATAATTCAAAAGGAAATTGAAGATCACAATGAAAAAATTGTAAATCTATGCTATAATCCTCAAAATTGGGGAAAACCTCCAAAAGAAGAAATAACAGTGTTTGAAGAACGACGAGGAGGTCCTAAAGAGTATTTCTTCGGATTATATTTAAAGATAGAGAATGATATAATCATCAAAGCAAATTTTAGAACAGATGGTTGTGGTGTGATGATTGCAACTGGAAATCAACTAACATTATTAATAGAAGGCAAATCTATTGAATTTGCTGAAAATTTAAAACCAAAAGAAATAAATAATGCATTAATGAGAATACCTCCTGATGAAAAACATTGTATTGATTTAGCAATCAACACTCTCAAAACTGCAATTAAAAAATATAAACATGAGCATTAATTTAAGTTTGTGATGATAGGTTTAAAAACTGAAAATATTGATATCCCTATAAAGTCAGAAAATATTAAACTTAAAGGATCAATTTATTATACTTCAAAAACTCCTTTAAAGGCTCCATGGATAATTATTCTGGCAGGATTCTTAGCTCATCGTGGAAGCAAATTTGTTAAAGCTTTTTCTGAGAGATTTGCCCGCGTTGGTTATTATGTTTTATCTTATGATTACCGAGGTCATGGAGAAACAGAAAAAGAAACAGATAGGGTTGATTTTATTAAAGTAACACCAAAAATTTTTTCAGATATTCACGAAGTAATCAGTTGGATATTAGAAAACCAATCAAATAGACTTTTAGATGATAAAATTGCCTTATTTGGAAGAAGTTATGGTGGAGCAATTATATTGACGCATGGATTCATAGACAAAAGAGCAAAAATCTTAATCGCTCTTTGTACTCGTTATGATTACAATACGGTTAATCTAAAAGTCCCTCAGGATCTTGTAGAAAAAATTAGTCCCAAATATTTTCTTAAAAATGATCCCTTAAATAACGATAGAATTCTTATAGGACATTGCAAAGACGATATAAGAATGCCCTTTGAAAATGTCATTCAAATCAAAGAGTATCTAGGTTTAAGTGATAAAAATGTATTAATATACGATAAAGGAGGTCATTCATTTGAAGGTCAAAGAGATCATCTATTTAATTATTCAATTAAATTCTTGAAAAAATTATAAGAAAAGAATTTATATGTTAAAATATTAAAAGTTAAAATATTTTGTGAGATACCAATGGAAAAAATTCTAATTGTTGGACCAGCTTCACAAATTCTGGGAGTAAGAATAGCTCAAGAATTAGGAATTGAGCCAATTAATACAGAAACTAAAAAATTTCCAGATGGAGAAAATTACGTAAGAATTAATATTGAAGATGAAACTCTAATTGCAGGTAAAGAAATAATAATTGTACAATCAACAGGCCCTAGTACTAGTTCTGATCAAAATGATAGATTAATGGAACTATTTATGATGATTGACTCTGTTAAACGTATGGGAGCAGTAAAAATAATTGTTGTTGCTCCTTATCTAGCCTACGCACGTCAAGATAAAATATTTCGACCAGGAGAAAGTCAATTTGGTAATGTCATTATCCGTTTAATCAGTTCTTTAGGTATCGATGAATTCTATGCGGTTGATATGCATGCTCCTTTAATCATGGAAGAGTGCTCATGTAAAGCAATTAACATTGATTCTATGAAATTACTAGCTGATTATATTAAATATAAGGGGGCTAAGGATATTGTAGTAGTAGCACCAGATAAAGGTGCTATAGAAAGATCAATTGCATTTGCCAAACATTTTGGTGAGAATATTCCTGTAGAAGTATTTGAAAAAGAAAGAGATGTTAAAACTGGAGAAATAAAAATGAGTGGTGTTTTGAATCTTAAAGATAAAGATGTTGTTATTGCTGATGATATTATTGCTACAGGGAGAACAATGGCAACAGCAATAAAATTAGCTAAAGCTAGCGGAGCTAGGAAAGTTTTTGTGGTAGCAACTCACGCATTATTGCTAGAACAAGCCAAATTTAGAATAATAAAAGCTGGAGCAGACGAAATAATTGGTACAGACTCCATTGACAATGAAGCCAGTAAGGTTTCATTAGCAAAAATAATAGCTGATTATATAAAATAAGATATTTATAAAAAT
The DNA here is from genome assembly GCA_964493385.1 of uncultured archaeon. Classification (GTDB taxonomy): domain Archaea; phylum Asgardarchaeota; class Lokiarchaeia; order Sigyniarchaeales; family SOKP01; genus Loki-b32. Next base: position 55,984 of record CAZBNW010000001.1, read on the forward strand.
TAATAGTTATTAATAATGTCTAAGACTATTTTTCTTGTTTTTTTCTGTAAATCCTCAATGGTAGAATTATTTAGAATTGTATAATCTGCGTTTTCTAAAACTTTATTAAGCCCAAATTCGATTTCTCTTTTATCTCTCTCTTTTAGATCTTCAAGATTTTTTGGATCATCACTACGGCCTCTTCGAAAAAGTCGATTAAATCTTTTTTCTTCATCAGCAACAATAGTTATAATTGGAAATTTCCAAAACTTTCTAAATATATTAACTTCAGAGAGAGACCTGACCCCATCGACAAAAATAACTTCTTCATGTTTATTTTTTATTAAATCTACACATTTTTTAGCTATTATTGCTGGTCCCCCTTTTTCACGCAATTCCTTAGCGATTTTACCTATAATATCTCCAGAAGGTTCTAAATTCCTCTTTTTGGCTTCATCTCGAATAACATCGCCCATAGTTACAACAATCCCTAAATCTTTTATTGCTTCTATTGCCGTTGTTTTACCAGAAGCGGGTTGACCCGCTATTGCTATTACTTTCATGAATATAAATTTAACTAATATAATTTAAATATTTAGACTTTGTTTAGATTCTATATAGAATAAGAAATAAAAATTTTAAAGTATAACATAACAAAGCTTTAATTGCAGAAGTTATGAAGAAAAATAAAAAAATTGATCCATTCAAAACTTTATGTATATTAACTCAAAAAGCATATAATAGAATCGTAGGTTATGCAATAAGATATGCTAATCAAGATATGAACCCAGATAAATGGCGTGAAGTATACGGAATTTTAATAGGATCAATAGAAAATAACGCTAAAGTAATTGTAAAAGACGCAATTCCGATGGTAGTTGGAGATAGAGCTGGTGTAAAATATGAAAATAAACAATATGTCGATATGGCTCAAATTGACGCTTCTGTATTCGAACGATCTATTCAGGATAATAAAACTGATTTTATCATTGGATGGTTTCATACTCACCCTGGCTTCGGATTTTTTTATTCTCCAATAGATTGCATGACTCAGTTAGGATATCAAATCCCTAATCCATATGCAGTAGGTTTAATTTTTGATCATTGTGAGAAGGAATCCGATCTACATTTTCTGGGAATTGCTGGGCTAAGATTAAAAGATCCAGAATTAGGAATTTCCTCTACTTATGACTTGATCGAATTGAACTATGAATTAGAAGAAAAAACAATGGTAGAAAAAGTTGAAAAAACAATTAAAAAAATTGACAAAAACATGGATAAGGCATTGAAAGAAATTAAATACATTGATGAGGTGCTCCGAAAAAAGGCTTTGGCTCAATTACAGAGGAATTTTGGATTAATTTTAGTTCCTAAAGAAGAAGTAATTATTACTGATGATGAAGAGGTAGCTGAAGAGGATGAACGGTATTTATATGAGTGGGATCCTGAATTCTTTAAAAAATCATATCGTATTCCAAAATTTAGAGAAAAAATAGAAAAGGTTATAGCAACCGCTTACGATGAATTAGATAAATTAATTGAAAAGAAAGAAAAAGAAAAATATGAAAATAGAAAAGAGAAATTAATAAAAAAAATTCAAAATATGTTAAAAAAACCAAATGAATGGTATGATAAATTAATGGAGAATTTCTCTAAAAAAATTGAAGGTATTTTTCCTTTTTATACTTATCTAGACACTAATGAAAGGAAAGTTATTGAATATTTTGAAGAGAGAAGTTTTGAATATTATAAAATCTTAGATGAGCTAAATAACAGAGCAGAATTAAAATTGGAAGAGTAATAGCATAGATATTTTATTTTGTATTTATCAAACTTTAAAAATATAAAAAAATATAATCAATTTAAGTACTTTAGCAAAATTTTATATTGATAGTAAATTATTAAGAATTAATCAAGCTTCTTTTTAAAGGTTCTTTCATGGTTAATGAAACTACAATTATAATAAGAAACAGAAACGATAAAGAAAAATCAATTAAAGATGCAATATTTGCATTTTCTGGGGGTAGAAAATCATTATTAATAAAGGGTGAAGGGGAAGAAATCAGCACCGCGGTAGAAGTTGCCGAAATTTTAAAAAGTCGTATGTATCCTAGAATAGAAATCGGAAATGTTTCTTTAGGAAGTCGTCCTTATCTATATAATAGGCAACGTGGTTATTATAATAAAAGTAATAAGGTAAATAAGAAAAAAATAGATATCATTTCAAAAATTGAAATTACGCTTCAAACCAAATCATTTACTTAATTTTATGAAATCAAACGCTAAATCTAATTTTGAACATTTAGGGCCACTATTAGAAGAGACCCGGCTCTCTGAAATTTGTCAGATCTGTAATAATTTCATTTATAAACGTATTTATTACGACGAAAATTCTACAAATAAAAGGAAAACTGTTTTTGTCTGTAAGAATTGCTTAAATAATGAATAAGGAAATTTAGTTAATATAGTTCTTATTATTGTACTTTACGAATTTGTCTTTTTTTTGAGTTTCTTCTGACTACGTTTCTCTAGATACTTATTCCAATCAAAAGCCATAATAAAAAACATAACGGTTATTGTAACTATTAGTAAAATTGCTTCCGTTATTATGCTTGATTTATCGTTAGATTGAATTCCTTGAGTTACGAATCCAAGTGCTATAAAAATAGGCCAACAACAGTAAATTAGAGTTGTAATGTTTTTACCTAACCACCCAGGAATAATACATTTCCAAAAGGGATATTTTATCATACCTAATGGCAAGAATAAAATATCATCTGGTAGTGGAGTCAATGCAAATAGAAATATATATAAAGGCGTACGTTTTTCGTTTTCTAAGATTAATTTGCCAAATCCATCTATATTATTCAATATTTCTGAGTCTCTTTCTTCAGTTATTTTTTTTGTTCCATACCCAACAGCATAGCCAGTGAATTCGCCTAATGCACTGCCTAAACCTCCTATTAATGCAAGACCGATAATTTCAAGCCAAAAAGAACCAGTTTGCAATATTTGTGTTAGTTCTAATCCTATGTTATAGTATTTAAGATATACTGCGTTTGATAGTGAAAATAAAACAAATGGAAAAGGAATTGGAAATCCTATTGATGCTGAGCCTAAAAAGCATATCCCAAGAGAAATCAATAGAGCCCAAAAATAATTTGAGCCTTGTGTAATTACAATTAAGTTTTTTCTTGCACTTATAACAAAGTTTTGAAAATCTGGTATATATAAAAATAGAAATATATAAGCAATAACAATTAAGTAAAAGATCGTGAATACAATAGTTAATTTCTTCGAAACTGCCATATTATTATTTCTTTTTTGATAATTTAGTATTTAATCCGTTCCTTGCCTTTAATAGTATTTCAAGATTAGTATTTACTTTCCCAATTTTATTTACTTTATTTGGCATTTCAATGTCTTCAATAATTATTATTAATTCATCGGTTTTAGGTTTATAAAGAATATCGCCTTTTTCACCATTTGTTGTTGATTTAGCATTAGTTCCTTTATATATTTCTACACCAGGTAATGTCCAATATTTCTTTGAACCAAAACTAAATCTTCCTCTTAATATAAAAGGTAATTTATCAATTATTGCATCTGCCGTAAGGGGTGCTATATATCGGATAATATCACCTTCTAATGTGCCAATTCCGAATAAATCTATCTTTATTGGTACACTCATATTTTATAAATAATGTAATTTCTGATATTTATATTATTTTAAATTAAATCTTAAAAATATTATATTTTTGTCAAAATAATTAATAAAGACTTTATTTCCATTAATAACAAGATTTAAATAGTCAAATTATCATATATTTATCTGGACAATAGGTCTGTTTTGCATTGGAATTAGATACACAATTACGGTTTGCACACCGAATTAGTTGTATACACAAATTAAACTGATCCTTAATTTCCGACAATTTTTTTTAGATTCTAAGGATTCAAAACACTCTCATTAAAATTATTCACATTTTTCATTTGTTCCTGTAGTGCTTAAAACACACAATATAAATTATACAGAAGAAACATGATTAATTCGGCACTTTGGAGCAGGATTTAAAGTATTTCAACAAATTCTCGATTTAATTTGCACATTTTTGGAATATAAGACAACCTAACTTTAAAACTAGAACTCTAGTTGGATATTGCCGTATTTTTTTTTGATACCTGAGACATTGGGACTTGTATTGCATTAAATCGGAATTAGAATATATATAGGAGCTTTGATTTCATAATTGCTTCATTGGACTATGCCTCTTTAATTCCTTTGAATCAATTATACTTAGATTAATCGGAGCGCCTATTGTCCTCTTTTTTTTTTTTTAAGTTAGTTAAATCATCTAAATTATCAATATCAAAAAAGTGATCTTTACTTTCAATTTCAAAAGCAAAAACTTTCTTTCCATTAACAATCATATGATTTATTGTCTCCCAAACCGTTTTTACTGAAATTTTATCCTTCAATTTCAAGATTTCGTTGATAGAATCATAACTTAATGCAAAGATGGGAATAAATTGATTTAAAACATCCTTAGAAGGAATATCACTAAGTTTCACCTGAGAAATTCTTTTTAAAACGATTTCTGAACCGATTTTTTCAACTTCAGCATTAGAAATTAATTTAATTCTTTTATGAATTCCTTTAAATGTTTTTAATCCTATATTTCTATAAAAAACAAATGGATGCTCTTGAATCAACTGATAATTCTTAGAAATTATGAATAAAACTTCTTTCAATATGTTTAAATGAAAGATAGTATCCCCAGGGATTATTATATAGGAGTTATCAGGATTGAAGAAAGTTTTATTCTTGGTAATAGATAAGAAAGAATATAATGGCCCTAATTTATATTGATTTTCTGTATTAATTATTATCAGTTTATCTTGTAAGGAGCTATTATTTTTTATTATTGTTGAAATAAAATCACGTATTGTATCGCCTAAATAACCTATTACTATAGCAATCTGCTTTATTTCTAAATTAATTAAATTATTAATAATATGATTGAGAATTGAAGTATTATTTAATATTTCGATTTTAATTAATGGTTTTGGTATGTTCTTTGTAATTTCTTTAAGTCTTGTTCCTTCTCCAGCACATAAAATGACAATAGATAATTTTTCTTTAAAATCATTCTTTAGTAGTGACAATTCTATTCCCATCCATATCTATTACAATTGTATGCTCCTCTTGAGCTACGGGTTCTTTAGATTTTTCTACTAGAATATGATATTTATCTAAAATTTTTTTTCTTATGAAAGATTCAATAGTTCTCAGTATATTATTTTTAGGTATAAGATTATTATTTTCTATCCATCGTAGCGAAAATGGAAGGTGTCGAAAGTTTTTCTCGATTTTATTCATATATCCTAAGTGTTCATATGGCATATTTTTTTTGATTCTTTTTACAAATCGAAATATATAGGCATTTTTCCCATTCTCGACTTTTCCTACACCAGAAGTAGCAAAAGGTTCACAAGCATATGCATCTCCTGGTTTTAATACTTGATTGTGCATTTTTTCCTTATAATTTGGAATGAAAGATCCGGCGTGTAAATTATATTGCTTTAATTCATGGCCACCCAAATTTATTATAGGGCGTAAACCTCGATTTATAATCTTTTGAGCAATGACTTCACCAAGTTCATATAATTTAGTTCCTGGATTAAATAATTCAATCGCAGCTTCAAGAGCTTCTTTTGCTGCTTCGATGTAATTTTGGAGCTTAGGATCCTCGTTGATATTAATAGTAAATGCAGAATCTGCAATATATCCGTTAAAATGTGCCCCAATATCAATTTTTAATAATCCTTTTTCTGGAACTGTAGTCTGATCATCAATTGGAGGGCTATAATGAGCAGCAATTTCATTTAAAGACATATTGATTGGAAAAGAAAGTCCACATCCGTTCTTTATTATTTCCTCTTCGCATTTATTTGCGATTTCTAAAAATGGTTCTCCTGGTTTAACTAATTTTTTTGCTAATTTTTTAGCAGCAATAAGTCCACTTCCAGCTTTGATATAATCCTTAATATAACTATTTGTCATTTTTTTCGAAGATGTTATTATTAATAAATAAAATTAAGGAATTAATCGATCGGGTGTTCTTGGATACATAACCGATTCCCGGATATCATCTAATCCACATAAAAGAGTTAACCATCTATCAACACCTAATCCAAATCCTGCATGTGGCGGCATTCCATAATCAAATGCATTAAGATGTGATGTAAACGCAAGTGAGTTAAGTCCTTTTTCTTCAAGTGCTTTTACTAATTGTTCTTTATTGTGAACTCTAGTACCTCCTGAAGTCAATTCTAACATTCCTTTTTGCAGATCAAAGGATTCACTGTATTTATGATTTTTTGAGGGCATAATGTAAAAAGGTTTAATAGACATTGGCCAATGAGTAATATAATAATATTCAGTTAGTTCTTCACCTAATTTCCTATAAGCCTCAGTAGAAATGTCTTCTCCGAATTCAATGTTCAATCTAAATTTTTTATTAATTAAATCAATGATTTCTTCATACTTATATCTTGGAAAAGGAATGTCTGGTACGATTGTTTTATTTTCCATTTCTAAATATTTTAATGCTGATATTTGATTCTCTCTTATATCTTTAATGACAGTATGAACCATTTCCTCCAATATTTTAAGAATATCTTCCATTGTTGAAAATGCCATTTCTACGTCTAAAGTAAAAATCTCACATAAATGTCTTTTTGTGCGGCTTTTTTCAGCTCTAAAACAATCACTTATTTCAAAAACCTTTTCATATACTCCGCTCAATTGTTCTTTATATAATTGAGCAGATTGAGTAAGAAATGCTTCTTTTTCAAAGTATATAATAGGAAATAACTCAGTACCTCCTTCTGTTGCAGACCCTATAATTTTGGGTGTTGTTATCTCAGTAAAATCTCTTTCAAATAAAAATTTCCTAATAGATCTAAGCAATTCTCCTCTAATCTCAAACACAGCTTGATTTTTAAGGGATCTTAGATCTAAAGCTCTATTATTCAATCTTAGATCTAACTCTGAGATAGTTTCTCCTGTCATATCTATAGGAAGCTTATCAGGTGTAGTATTTAATATTTTTATTTCAGTAGGAATAATTTCAATTCCTCCTGGTGCTTCATTGAACGCTTTTACAATTCCCTTTACCATTATGCAATATTGATATCCAACTTTTGCTTTTTCAAACACCTCATCAGAAACAACTCCCTTTTTTAAGGTTATTTGGCGTTCTCCATATTTATCTTGAAGAGATATAAATTTTAAACCTCCAAGATCCCTGTAATTTCGAACCCATCCACCTAAAATGACTTCTTTATTCACTAAATCTGTTGTTACATCTTTCGTGAAATAGATTTTTCTCCAATTATCCAAATTGTCAAGTGGCAACTTATAAACTCTTAAAATTTTCTCGAATATATTTTTTAAAATTAAAGTAAAAATAAAATTTTTGCCATCTTATCTTATATTTATGGTAAATTTGAAATGGAAAGGAAAATTGAATAGAAAAGATATTCTTTCAAAAATATATGAAACTACACCTTTCCATATTCTTGATATTTATCCGTCTATCAGTATTAACACTAAATCGGAACAAAACTGGCAAAACTTATTGATTTGGGGAGAAAACAAGGCAGTAATGAATTCATTGTTAGAAAAATTCAAAAATAAAATCCATCTTATATATATTGATCCTCCGTTTGCTACAGGAGGAGATTTCAATCTTAAGATTCAAATAGGAGAAGTTGGAAAATATGTGGATGAAATTGCCTATAGAGATAAGTGGGGACAGGGATTAGACGATTATTTGGACTTTTTACATGAAAGGCTTATTATAATGAAAGAGTTGTTAGCACATAATGGTTCTATATACATACATTTAGATTGGCATATATCTCATTATATAAAAATAATAATGGATGAGATTTTTGGAATTGAAAATTTTAGGAACGAGATAATATGGGCATATCCCGCCGCTTCAGTTAAAACAAGACGATTTTTTATGAGATCTTACGATACAATTCTTTTCTATTCAAAATCTGATGATTATATTTTTAATGATGATCCTAAAATATACCAAGAATTTTCTGATCGAGTCAAAAATGCATTAAAGAAAGATGATAAAGGTATATATTATTATAGAGGTGGAAGTCATAATGGAAAAAAGTTGTCTAGGAAAGTATATATAGAAAAGGAAGGAATCTTTCCTAGAGATGTTTGGAATGATATTCCTTATATCAGGGCGAATACTTCAGAATATCAAGGTTTTTCTACCCAAAAACCAGAACGTCTTTTAAAAAGAATTATTTTAGCATCAACAAATAAAGGCGATCTTGTAGTGGATTTTTTTTCTGGCTCAGGTACTACCCTAGCTGTAGCAGAAAAACTTGGAAGACATTGGATTGGATGTGATTCAAATAAACTTGCGATTCATATGACAAGGAAAAGAATTCTTAACTTAAATAAAAGTAATGATATTTTAAATTGGAAAAAGATGTATAATAAAGATCCTCAATCTTTCAAAATTTTATGTATTGAAAAGAACGATAAATTAAATTCAATACCCAATGGGTTTTTGTCTAAGGATATTCAGCATGAAAACGGATTCCAAATTAAAGAAATCCCGGATTTGAACGTAAAAATCCATCAAAATAATAATAAAATTATGGTAGAATTACTTGATTACATAATACCCTTTACCCATTTGATATCTGAGAAAGTTAAAGGAAATATAAAATCATTCTCAGATTGGATTGATTATTGGGCTATTGATTTTAATTCCCAAAATAAAATTTTTAAAAATATGTGGTTTTCTTACAGAACTCCAAAAATCAGGACATTGACATTAAAATCAGACTCATATCACTATGATAAGCGAGGAAATTATAATATTTTAATAAAAGTAATTGACATTTTTGGAATTGAATCTATGAAATCATATAAAATTAAAATTATTTAATGAGTTCTCTAATTAATATTGTTGCATAACTTCCCTTTTGAAGAGAAAATTCCAATTTAATTTTTTTCTTTTCAGGATTAAGTTCATCATCAGTCAATTCTAACATTTTTAGCGCAGTGGGTTTAGTTATCATTGCTCTAATAGAACCTTTAAATTCTTGGCTAATAGGGAGTTTATTATTAAATATGTTTTTGTCCATGTTTTCTTGCTTTGCAATTTCTTCGAATAATAGTTTCATTAATGGAAATTCATCTAAATTTGTATTGATACCAATAATAGGTATTATTAAAACAGCTCGATTTAGGTTTAATGCTTTCTTCAAATACCTATCATAGGAACCCCCATAAATGTATTTTACTTTTGTTATATTTCCATTAAAGTCATCTAATATACTAATGACATCACCTTTTATAGGCTTAAATAAAGGAAAGCCTTTCTGCACTCTTATTGAAAGCATCTTATTAAATAAATAAGATTGAAAGGAACTGATTAATAATGTTTTTAAATCAGAGGATAAAGTATTAATACTACCTTCATAATCGTCTGGGTGTTCAATTAAATAATGGATCATATTTCTTTCGTATTGTAGACTTTTTGGAAAATTTTCATACGCTTTCTCAAGATTTCCGGTATTTCTAAATTCTCTCCTAGCCAATTTTGATTCTAGAGACTCAGTTGAATAAGTTGTTGATACAGATTCTTCAAATCCTTTCTTAAAATTACCTTCAAGAAGACAACGTCCAACAATATGAGAATTAGGTCTATAGTTTCCAAATCTTTGAAGTCCAAAATAGTTAGGAAATCCGTAAGTGTTTAAAAAATTTAAATATTTCTCTATTTTACTTTTTAGCTTCTTATTATAGATTATATTTCTTAGTATTATTGCAAAATTATTTCCCCAATGGCTTCCTAATTTAACAGATTTTTTAGTTGGATATACGTTTCTAATGAAAATGTCTTTTAATTTTATATTCTTTAATTTTTTGATGTAATCTCCTTTTATAGAGATTTTTTGAGCCGAAATGGAAAATTTATCTTTTAAGCCAGAATAATTGATTGAATTATAAGGAATTTTTAAAACTTTACTAATCTGTCTTAAGGCTTCAAATGTATCTTTATTAATTTTTATTAAATTAAATGTTGTATATTTATCCTTTAGCTCTTCAGAAAAAGGGTGAGTTTTATAATCTTCTTTAATGTCAATGATCTTTCCATTATTATTAATCTCTCTTACAATAAAATCCTTGAATTTTTTCTTATATTCTCCTCCTATTCCCTTAATTTTATGTGTAGCAAAAACTTCAATTCCTACAAACTTTTCTACTTCTCTTTCATTATTTTCCCTAAAAGAATAAGTATCCTTTTCTTGTTCAGACAATTTTTTAGCCTATAGTTTTACTATTATAATAATTTTAAATCTCCAGTTATTTTATCAATCTCTGTTGATAAGGTAGGACCAATACCAACTGCAGTTGTCGTACCAGGCGGTAATTGAGTTAAGCCGGCATCATTGACAATGAAATATGGAAGTTTATTAGATTCAAGTTTAAGTACAATTTCTTTTAATTGTTCTATACTTTGTATTTTAAGGACAACCTTTTTCTGGCCTGAATTTTTCCAATTCTTCCAAATATTCTTATTCTGGACACGTACTAAATCTGAAGCTGAAACACTCGCATGAGAGGATTGAGCACATTTTTTGCCAGTGCTCATTTTTAAATCTGTTCTTATTAAAATGACTTGTTTATATTCGTCCACGGTAAATCTATTAAATATTAAGAAATTAGCTAATTAAATATTACTAATTATTGAAATTCTACTCTAGTAATATTTCCTGTTAATTCATATATCAGTTCTTCAAGTTCTTCTTTAGTGAATAAAATTTTATCCTTATCCTCTTCCCAAATAACAGCCCTGAATTGAATATCACCAGTAGCTAAAAAGATTTCATTTAATGAAACTAATTTTGCACTTGGGGCAATTAATGCTTCTACTACCGGACGTGGTTTATTTGTTTTTTCAATTAATATTAATTCATCAATTTCATATGTTTCTTTAATCCATGTTTCTAATTCTGGAGTTATTTTCAATTTATCCTTTTTCCCTACCACTAATATTACTACATCTTCATAATCAATCGCTTTGTGAAATGAAACATCCTTAAGAAAAGTAAATTGTTCTTCTTTTTCCTCCAATTGAATAAGATCTTTTGCTAAATCTATCTCAAATTTAGTTACTTCTCCAGCATCAAGTCTAGCTTGACAATTGGTACATAAAAAGCCAGAATTTATACATGTCTTATCTGCTGGAAGAACTTTCATTAGGTTTAAACCAGATTAAACATATCAAGTTTTGTATAATTCTATTATATCGTATTGATATACCGTATTGTAATTGATATCTATTAAAAATGGTTAATTAATTTTTTTATAAAGATTCTTAAATTTTATATTTAAAAGAGATTATATTCTAAAATTTAGAACAATCTTTAAATAAAAAGATAAAAAATCAAAAAATATTTCTTATTTTAAATTTAGAAACTTTAATCATAAACCCTATAATAGAATTTCATTTATCTCTTGCTCTATCATTAATATCTCTTTAATTGATTGTTTAAACTCATCTTTAGGAACTTTACTCCTGTTGAGTAATGTTTTTGTAAGGGTTTTATATTTTGATATAAGATGAGACTCTGCAAAATTTTCAAGTTTTAAACAAAATGAATAAAGATATGAATAAGTTTCTGCATATTTAGAATATTCTAAAGACTCTTTAACCCTATTCAAATAATATTTCAATCTTAACTTTCGATCTTCAATCTCATCTTTAAGGGATTTAGCTTCCGTTTGATACACGATAAATTTCTCATCATCTCTAAGTTTCTCAGAGATCTCAATTAATTTCCTTGAAATTTCATACTTTTTAATAAAATTATCTTCAGTTAAATAACTAACTCTGAGTTCTTCTCTTTCTTTTAATAAATCTTCTCTTAACTGCTCAGATAATGTGCCTTTTTGGTCCCATATCGATTTTAAAATTGTACTCTGGTCAGCAGTTAGAGATGATCCTGCTATTAGTTTTTTATCTGAAAGAATTAGTTGTATAATTTTTAAATCAAACATTTCTAGTCTTTCTGGTTTACGATCCCAATTAACAAATAAATCTTGATGACCAAGTACAATTGTATTTATTTCAGGGATTAATTTTTGGACTTCTTTTATATCGTCCTTATCGGTAATAATGACTAGGTCTGATAATATTTCAGGTATTCGTGTAATTAATACAAAATATTCTCCCAATTCAATTGTATTTAACGATTCTGTACTGCTTTCAGTAAGTTCTGATACAAAAGTCTGCAACGCTGAAAAAAAAGAATCAAACATTTCTAATTTTTCATCACTTTGAAAATTCTTATTGTACATAAGATCTTTTGAACTAGTCTGAAAAATATATAATGCTTGAATCATCGTTAAATTATCTTGATTTTATAATATTAAAATATTTGTTTTTTTTCTAAGTTTCTTATCATCTACTTTATGATTAAAATAAAAGTAAAATAATTTATAATTAACTTTTTCAAAAAACTAAGGTTTAAAGTATATTATCTTCTTTTCTGTAGTTTTATTTTCATATGACTTTGGAGTAAATCATTCTCCGATCTATTGAGCGGAGTAAATTAATTGCGGTTAATATAAGTAGATTTCATAATTCTATAATATCGCAACTAATATTTCTTAATAATCTCTCTGCTGTTGCCGGATCTGTTTTATAAGTATAAAGAATTTTCTTAGTTCTTAATTTTAATTTCACAATTTCTTTTATACGCTTAACTCGACAATGAATTGCATATTCAGAGATCTCTAAAAACTTATTTTCATCAAATATTTCTCTAGGCACATTAACTCAACTAATCTTACAGAACGTAAATGATGAGTAGATCTATTAATTATAGAATTTTAATTTTATCATATTTTACAATATTCTAAACAAAAATTTTATTTTGAATCACATGTTTTAGAAATTATTCTTATTAGTATAATATCTTAGTTTAACTTCAAATAAATAAAGTATTGCGTGAGTAAAATTGAGTCCGATCGATGATCCTGTCAAACGGAGAATTGCTAGATATCATTTATTAGAAAAAACGGTTTGTAGAAGATGTGGTGCTCTTAATCCACTCAGAGCTAAAAAATGTAGAAGATGCCATGGGAAAGACCTGCGACTAAAGAGAAGAGAACTTACTAAATAGATTAATACAGTCTTTTTTTATGATGAAATCCTTACTTTCTTAATTGATTTAGGTCTTGCCTCCTACGTTTACAAGTTCATGAAGTAATGGAAAGGCAAGATTACTATGAATAATACGTGTACTATAGTCATGTTAATACCAAGCTTGTAAATTAGAATAATCTCCTCATACAATGAATAACATTTAAATATGGACTTAATAATAATATCTTTGAGGTGACGAAATAATGGTTAAAACTAAATTTAAAGTATCAATGGTCTTGCTCGTTGTGGGTCTAATAATCGCTGTTTTTCCTGTGGGTGCGATGGCTGCTAGTGAATCTAAACGGAAATTAATGGTGGGAGCATATGCATTGCCAATAACGCCAATAACGGATGAGTTTGGAGTCCCCAGAAATCCGGACGGGTCACAAGTTTTCCTAGCGGGATTTGGTCGACCGGCGTCCAGACCTGCTATAGCCGTTCACGATGATGTCTATGTAAGGTGTTTGATAATAAATTATGATGGAACATCGATCGTCTTCGTGGCACTTGACCTTATCGGCTATGGTATTGATCAAGTTGATGCAGTGAGAGAGGAAGTACAGGACGAGTATGGGTTAGAGGCTGATAATGTCATCATAGCCTGTACGCACACTCACTCGGGACCCGACACCTTAGGACTCTGGACAGGCACCATTCCAGGAGTTAACTGGCCGTATATGGAATATGTAGGGGCCCAGATCGTAGAGTGTATAGGTCAGGCATATCAAAATATGGAAAAGGCTAGAATACGATTTGCCTCTACGAGCGTTCCAGGACTGATGAAAAACTCCCGTGACCCGGGAAGAGTTTATCCGGATTTGGAAGTAATGAAGGTCGAGGACAGGAGAGGCGATACCATTGCCACGATGATCAACTACGCGGGTCACCCGGAGGTCCTTGTAACAGAGAATCTAGAAATAACCTCTGACTACGTGGGTTACCTCCGCGATAAAGTCGAAGAGAAGCTGGGAGGAGTTGCAATCTTCTTCAACGGGGCTCTAGGAGGGATGATAACTCCAGATGTGGAGGAACGTACGTTCGTGAAGGCAAAAGAGATTGGATACATACTCGCAGATGCAACCGTTGGGGCTCTGGCTGGTGCGAAAAAAGCTCTCCCGAAAATGGCTTTCAATTTGGAAAAACAGAACTTTACAGTTCCCTTGGAAAACGAACTATTTTACTTCGGCATATTGGGAGGTGTACTTTCTAGACCCGCACCCTGGTACGAGTTCGAAATATATCCCGATCTGGGTAATATAAAGACGGAGGTCAATGTAATCACTATTGGGAAGGCCCAGATGATCACTATGCCCGGAGAAGTCCTACCAAGCATAGGATACCGCCTGAGGGAAGCTATGACGGGAAAGTACAAGTTCCAGATAGGACTGGGTAATGACGAGTTGGGTTATATAATCCCCGCGGATGAATGGGATGACACACAATACGAGGAATCAATGTCCATAGGCGTGCAAACCGGTATTGCTATGGAAACAATTCTCATGGAAATGTTGGAGGGAACCTGAGTCGTTCAAGCAAAGTGGATTTCCAAGGAAAAATCTTAATTAATATTTTTTTTATCTTTTTTAGTTATATATGAAACATTTCTTAATTGAATAATCGCTTTATTTAAGCGTATCATAGAAAAAGTTTCAAAATTCGTAAACTTTTTTAATTTTATGACTTAGAGATCTATATAAATAAAAGAAATATCAAAAAAATTTTTTAATAATTAAATTAACGATAAATGGTGAAAAATTAAAATGGCACAATTAGGCGGAACACCCATATTAATAATGAAAGAAGGAACTGAAAGACAACGTGGTAGAGATGCAATGCAGAATAACATCGCTGCGGCAATTGTTATCGCAGAAGCAGTGAGGACTTCACTTGGACCTAGAGGTATGGATAAAATGCTCGTAGACCAGTTTGGTGATGTAGTCATTACGAACGACGGAGCTACCATACTAAAGGAAATTGATGTACAACATCCTGCTGCCAAAATGATGGTTGAAGTTGCTAAAACTCAAGACTCAGAAGTTGGTGATGGAACAACAACGTCAGTTGTTCTCGCTGGAGAACTTCTGAAACGCGCCAAAAAACTTTTAGAACAAAAGATTCATCCAACTGTTATTACTGAAGGCTTCCGAAAAGCAGCAGAAAAAGGTATTGAAATTCTAGAGAATATATCAGTAAAAAGTGGAATTGATGATGAAGAAGGATTAAGGAACTCTGCTATGACTTGCATGTCCAGTAAGATTGTTTCTGAATCAAAAGAGAAGTTAGCTCAGATTTGTATGGATGCGATTAAAGCTATTGCCGAACAATCTGATGATGAAAACTGGATTGCTGACATTGAAAAAGTCCAGATTCAGAAGAAAGAGGGAGATTCAATCGATGATACAGGACTAATTAAGGGTATTATCTTAGATAAAGAAGTTGTAAGCCCTGGTATGCCAAAGAGTGTTAATGACGCAAAAATCTTACTTTTACAAAGCGCTATAGAGATTGAAAAAACTGAGTTTGATACTAAACTTCAAATCACTAGCCCAGAACAAATCCAGCAATTTTTAGATGAAGAAGAGCATATGCTAAGAAGTATGGTTGAAAAGATCGAAAAATCTGGAGCTAATGTTGTTATTTGTCAGAAAGGGATTGATGATATGGCTCAGCATTTTCTTTCTAAGGCAGGAGTTATGGCAATAAGAAGAGTTAAGAAATCTGACATTGAAAAACTCTCAAAAGCCACTGGTGGTACAATTTTTACTAACCTTGATGATATTACCTCCGATAAACTTGGATGGGCGGGATTAGTAGAAGAACGCAAAATTATGAATGATTCATGGATTTTCATTGAAAAATGTAAAGATCCTAAATCAGTTGTAATCCTTATAAGGGGAGGCACTGAAATGATTGTTGATGAAGTCGAAAGAGCTATTCACGATGCACTTTGTGTAGTTAGAGATGTTGTAGAAGATCAGAAAATTGTCGGCGGTGGTGGCGCTCCTGAGATTGAAACTGCAATTCAATTAAGAAAATACGCATCCACATTAGGCGGACGCGAGCAACTTGCTGTTGAAATATTCGCTGATTCACTCGATATAATCCCAAAAACCCTAGCTGAAAATGCAGGTTTAGATCAAATTGACTCTCTAATGAAATTAAGATCATCTCATCAGCAAGGAAATAAATTTGCTGGCCAAGATTTAGATTCTGATAAAATAATCGATGATATGATGAAAGTAGGCGTTGTTGAACCGACTATCGTGGTAGTTCAAGCAATTAAAAGCTCTACCGAAGCTACTTCGATGATTTTACGCATCGACGATGTTATCGCCTCTGCAAAAACTGCTGGCCCGCCAATGCCTCCTGGTGGTCCTCCAGGGATGGGAGGTATGGGAGGTCCTCCAGGAATGGGAGGAATGGGAATGCCTCCGGGGATGTATTAAGAATTTTAATCATTTTTTTCAATTTATTTTTTCTTTCTATTTTTCTTTTAATTTTTTAGCAATATTTTGAGCTAGTTCACATCCGACTATATCAATTCCGTTGATTGCCCATTTAAGTTGTTCTTTTATTTCTTTAGAGGTGACGGATTTCTTTAATACGGTTAAATCAACTCTCACTTCTACTAATAAAGCGATAATTTCGTCTATGTTCATATATTTTGGACTTTCTTTTTCTTTTATTTGATTTTCAGTTATTTTAAATCAGCTCCTTTTTTTTATTGTTTTACTATTTTTATATGCGTATCTATTTAAACAAAAATTTCTTCAACTGAGTGGTTCATAAGGAGTTTTCTTTAACAATTGAAGTTTAAATACTTGTTTTGAAACACAAATTAAAACAGATAAAAATTCAAAAATGGCTAAAAAAAGAAAAGAAGATTCTCCTTTTGGTTATATTTATCGAGCTACTAATATTCATAATGGGAAAAATTACATAGGAAAGACTGAAAAAACCATAGAAAAAAGATGGGGTAAACATCTAAGCGATGCTAGGTTATTAGAGCGAGAGCGAGAAGCTAATCCTAATAAAAAAGTATTGGGTACTCATTTTGATAATGCTCTAGTTAAGTATGGTCCTGATGCATTTATTGTTAAGCAGGAAGATATTGCTTATAGTAAAGAAGAATTGAATGAGTTAGAAAGATATTATGTTAAAGAATATGATTCGATGAATCCAGATAAAGGCTATAATATGACCGAGGGTGGTGATGGAGGTAGACAAAGTCCAGAAGTAATAGAAAAGATGGCTGAAATAAGTAGAGCAAGAGCTAAAGATCCAGAATGGAGAGAAAAAATGACTAAAATTAATCGAGAGATTACGCAAAGACCAGAATATCGGGAGAAGATGAGTAAAATCAGTAAAGAAAGACAACAAGATCCAGAATATCGGGAAAAAATGAGTAATACTATTACAGAAAAATACCAAAAGGATGCTGAGTATTACAATAAGCAAGCTAATGAAAGGAGGGAAAGAGCAAAGGATCCAATATGGAGAGAAAAGATGGCTGAAATAAATAGAGCAAGAGCTAAAGATCCAGAATGGAGAGAAAAAATGACTAAAATTAATCGAGAGATTACCCAAAGACCAGGATATAGCGAGAAAATGAGTAATTCTATTACAGAAAAATGGAAGGATCCGGAATATCAGCAAAAACAAATAGAGTCCCATAGACCATACAAAAAAGAGATAACTGATAAGCGACAATTCCTCGAAGATATTCAAAATATGCAGAAAAAGGATATTGATGAGAAATATAATATGGATGGGAAGACGGTAAATAGAAGAATAGAAGAAATGTTGGGTGATCGTGGTGTTAAGAACTACACAGAAGCAAAAAAATATCTAGAAGATAAAAAAATTGACAATGTTTTGAAAGATATCGAGGACCAAAATGTTGAGAAGCAAGAAGATAGGCAGATATCAGAGAGCAAGCCTGAAGATTCAGAAAAAGAGCCAAGAGAGGATCATGAAAAAGAATTAAAAGATAAGGAATCAGCAGAAGAGAAAGCTGAAGAGCCATCGAAAGAGATAACAGATAAGCCTACTGAAGAAGAAAGAGAGGAAAAAAAGGATGAATTATCAGAGGAACAGATCGAGGAGTCTCACGATCAAGCTGCTATCGATAATCAATCTAGTGAATCTTCTGAAGAGATGAGTAAAGAGCACAAATTTGAAACGAGTGGCCCTCCAAGAGAGGGTTCAGTACAGGATTTAATAGCAGAGAAGATTAGAGAGAATGAGGAAGAAAAAGCTAAGAGAAATGCTGAAAGAGGGAGGGGATTTATTGATTATTATGATATTCCGATATACATTAACGATTTAATTAAAAGTGATTGGGATCATCTTGGACACACCGATACCAATAGTGAAAAAGATTATGACGGTCTTGATAAATCTTCAGACAACATCTCATTTATATCCAGAGATCATGAAGGAATTGATGAGACTTCTAGCGAGGGAGATAAGGATTTTCAAGGTTTAGATAAGGAATCTAAGGAGGAAAGAGAAGATTTTGCTGGAATTGACGATTATTCAAGTGAAGGGGGTAAGGATTATGACCATATCGATGAGGAATATAGTGGTGATGAACATGGAGGAGAAGCATAGCATTAGCGCCGAAGATGAGATATTATTTTGGCAAACTTGTATTAAAATAACGCAAGCTCCAGAACCATTTAAACCTCAAGAAATTCAGGAGACTGCTGTCCCTTTTTATCAGAAGCATGAAGATATTAGATCCTTTCTATATGATCCGTTTGGGCACAATCCTCCAGGAGTTTACGGTCTTAGATTAACCGCAAATGATAATATTGAAGTCGCTTTTTTTTCTAAAGCAATCTCAAAAATGGGACCAATTAAATCAGGTCATGCGTGGCTTTCTAATTTGAGGTATAAATTCATAGGATTAGATGGTATTGTTGAAGCGAAACCAATAATAAAAGATGGCCAAAAAATATTGAAAGAGAGTAAATTATTCGAAATTAGCCTTCCAATGGGGTATATTAAGAACAAAATCAATATAATTGAAAGATTCATTAGTGCTTTTTATCATAAAGCAAACCACACTACGGAGCTAATTATTTTATGGCAGAGAGAACCTCGTTCGGAGAAATCTCAGGAGCAATCTAATTTATTTAATATACGAGTTTTTATAAAATGCGATTTGAACGATTCCAATTTAGACGAGAGATTAAAACTCGAAGGCATAATACAATTCTTATCGATGGATATTGAAAATCAAATGGGGGATCGTGCGAGAGTTGTTAATCCTTCTGATGTTTCAAATCTAAAAATACTGGAAGGGAGCGTTTTTAATGACAGATGTGAATCATTAAGAAATTTTGTTCAAGAAGATGTTAATTTTGATTTTCCAGAGAATCTTCCATTACCAAGGCTTCCAATTTTAAAAAATGAAAATGTGAGATATATCGATATCCACGAGGATTTTAAGAAAACAGCGATAACAGTAGGAAATCATATCAAGGATGGTGTGATAACTAACCATGAAACATTTGTACCAATTAACAAACTTCCTCAAGATTTAGCTATTTTCGGGAAATCTGGCAGTGGAAAAACATATTTTCTCGCTCGATTCATACAAGAGCTTACTGAAAAATCAGAAGAAGTTGGGATTTTAGTATTAAATATCGCAAAAGAATCTCAAGAGATTTTCTATCATAATTTTAAAAAAGTAAAGTATTCTGATGAGGATTTTTATATACCTTATTTTATTAAAACTGAAAAAGAAACTCTAAAAAAACGTTTGCAGGAGATTGCTACTTATATTTGCGCGTCATTAGGACTAAAAAATGTTTTTGAAAAAATTATCTACCGTACTGAAATAGGTTTCTTAGAATTAAAAGGAAAACTACCCGAATTCTTTATAAGTTTACTAAGAGGTGTAGAGACTTATATCAGAAATAATCCATATGGTCCAGAAGAACAGGCTAATTTATTACAAGTTTTTAGAAATAGAATGAACGTTTTTGATGAAGATAAAGTCCAAAATGTTTTAAAAATAACTGAAAGTCTGCCAAAATGGGTTGATGAGTGGCTAAATGGTAAAAATATCTTTCTTGATTTATCCATGAGCAGCAAATTTGTAAAAATGCTGATTGTAAATGCGATATTTCAGCTTGTAAGAACTGTTACAAAAGATAGTGAAGCTGAGGAGTTAAAATACCTCATCGTTATTGATGAAGCTCATGCTATTTTAGAAAAACCTATTACTACGAACAGCGATGACGCTGACTTTATCATGAAAGAACAAATGGCAAAAATATTTTCTGAATTATTAAAAGAATATCGAAGCCGAGGGGTTGGATTTGTCATTGCAGATCAATCTCCTGACAATTTATTTAAGGATGTTGCCTCTCAGCCAAGCATAAAAGTAATTTTTAGGCAGGACTTTCCTAATAATTCGCTCTTTTCAGAAGATCCTTTTGAACGACAAATCTTAACACAATTACCGAACAGACTCGCCTTAGTAATCAATGGTGCTACAGGAGAGAAATATCTAATTAAGACATTGGATTATAATGAAATTAACTTCTTCAATTAATATTAGACCAACATAGAATTGAAGAATTCGTTATAAAAAAGGCAATTAATTACATTCTGAGACATTTAATTTAGATATCAAATATTGGTTCATGATCTACATCGTCTACCCAATAATTAAATTTCTCTGCTAAAAACTGCTTTATCTCATCTATTTTAATTTTTTTGGCTTTTAAAGTAAAACCATACACATTTAATGACGCAGGCATACTCAATTCTAAAGATTTTTTCATATTTTCTTCAGTAAATTCATCTAGGGGAACAAAAATACTATTCTTATTTTCTTCTTGATATGGATATTTCTCACCAAATTCAATCATAGAATTAACATTACTTAAAATTCCTAATTTACTCATTCTATAATTCATAACTAAATTAAAAATAGCAAGCAAAATATGCCAATCCTTCCATCCCTGAGATCTTAAAATTTCCTTAAGGATTTGGAAGTCTTCAGTTGGAACTATTCTTTTTAATGATAACCGAATTGAAGGAATGCAATTCTTATATCTTTTTTTTATCATCTCTTCAGATTTTTTTTTATCATAAAATTTACTTAACTTGCTCATTGGCATCACTATAAATTAGCTTATAATAATTAAAAAAATCTTTTTGAACCAGTGATTTATATAAAACCCGATATAGATTAGAAAAATAACCCGTTTCGAATATGGGAACTATCTCTTGCATAACTTGATCTAATGATATAATCATATGAGATCTCATTATGTTTATTAGTATACTGATAAATCTGGGGATATATTCTTTGTCCGTTTCGATAGGAATTTCAATAAATATTTCCTCATTGCTATCATAAAAATGAAACTTATCTGATGGTAATACCTTAAATTTAAGATCCTCAGTAGATAAAGTGTCAATATCTTCTAGAGTGGATAAGAGTATTTGGACATATGCAATAAATTCTTCTGCTATCATGGTATCAATGAATTTATTTCTCCATTGGACGGTCCAATTTATTCCTAGTTGAGCCCAAGTAAAGATTCTTTCTTCTTCTGTATCCCTAAATGGAACTTTATTCAATTTTTTTAACATTTTAATATCATCTGGAGAATAAGAGAACTGAGTCCTATTAATTACTTCTTCAGTTATACCTAATAAATCATATACATTAAGAAAATCTCTAATTATTTCATATAGCTTATTAGATCTTTGTTTTGCATAAGCTAATGATCTGATTATGTTTTCAAGGAGAATATATGCATTACTATCTTTTTCTTTTGAAAAATTAAAACCTTCTATTGAATAAAATTCCCTGAGAATTAAGGATATTGATGAAAAATAGACCGCCTCAAGAGTGTGATTTAAATCGTAGCTTAACATAGCAAGTCTATCTGTACCGCAATCATAAGTAAGCTGCTTAATATTATACTCTGCATCAATTTCATTTGATAGATAATAAGCGACCATAAAATAATATTTTGATGCATAAAATAATCCCAATTTAGTATAACTCTCACCTAGATAGTAAATTGAGAAGATACAATCATAGAGTGTATCAGGAGTAAAACTTTTATTTTTTATTTTTTGAAAATGTTTAATAACCTTTGGATATCTTTCGTTATTAAATAGTTCAATCCCTATGTTCATCAAATCTGTGATAGTGGAATTATTTCCTTCATAAGTATTCTTCAGATTAACAATTCTGTCAAATAAATCATTAAATTCCTTATGCTCTCGAATGATTGGAAGTTTCTCAGAAAGTCCTATAAAATAATTATAAAATACATTGAAATCGAAAAATTTCGTTCCCTCTAGAATTTCTAAAAGTAGCCTTAATTCTCGATAGTATTTTTCTATCCAATGTATCAAAGCCACATCCCTATCCTCTGTTAAAAATTCTTCTCTAGTCAAACCCGTATTAATAAGAAATTTAGCATATTCTAAATTAGCAATTCTCATATTAGTTTTAGAATTTCTAATATTTTCTTCTAAAGTCTTCAAGAGTTCTTCTCTAATATCAAAAACAGTGTCAATTTTTGATTTTACCTTACGTCGTTGAAATTCTCCATTAAAATAATTGAATAACGTTGAAGCTTGCGTTAGAGTTTCCACATTAATTTCCTTTTTCATAGATTTAAAATATTCTATTAATTCAATTTCAATTGGGATCAAGCTTTTTCTAGTATAAAACATTCCCATTAATTTTTCATAAAATAGATTTTTATACAATTTGCTATCTTCGATTGTTCTTTCTAAGAAACTATCAATCAGACTAATCCAAAAATCAATATCTTCAATCTTCTTTTTTTGGGAATATCTTATTGCACTCTTTACCTCGAAATATTCTCCAAAATTATAAAATCTAATACCTTCTGTTCTGTATTTATTCAAAATTATATTATAATTTTCTAATTCTTCAATTTCTTTTACTTCTTCTAAATTTACTCTCAAACCCTCAGAGGCTAATGATTTAAAATCAATTTTTTTTTCATCAATTAATTTTATAATATCAACTATTTTTGCTGCCGACCTCTTATCTAAGTCCTTTTTAAATTTATCACTTAATTCTACTACCTTAGGTTTTAGGTCCTGAGCTTTTACCAATGCTCTCTCAATATGCCCTCTATACGCATCACCCTCATCATCTAATCCTTTATCGCTTTTCATCAAATTAAAATGTTCTGTAGAAGGACACAGATTTTCAATACCGTGAATATTGAAATCATCGTCTAAATGATATTTTTGTTTCCATTTATCGAACTCATCAGGCTCTTTTGGTCTAATTAATACTCTTTCAGGAATTACGTGATCAATCTCCATTTCTAGAAATCCTATTGAAGTTCTTTCATAACCACTTTTACAGTCATAAGCAATCCAAATTGCTTTTCTCAAATGAATCGGTATTTTCTGTTTTGACATTCTTAAATTAATGATTATTACTTTTGTTTATTAATCTGCATAGTGTTATAATTATCTCTAAATTTCTTAAAGATACTATTATAATAATTTTAATTATTAATGAAATTGAATTAATAATATAATGGGTATTGATTCCATGAATCCTCATTGATCATGTTTATAATACTAAAGATTTTATATTTTAATTAAGACAAAAATATGAGAAAATGTCTTACAATGAGAGCACATAATTATCTTTTTAGAATTTCATGCTTGGAATTATATTATCCCGTAATTATTAATGATGATATTTGCATAAATCCTAACTCTGATAACATGAGAGATGAAATTGAACCCAATTTAACTTATCTTGATTTTAATCCGGACTCCTTTTCTTATTTATTAATACAGAGTGAAATTCCATAGCACTTCTAAATATATCAAATTTCTTAAATATAATCTTATTGTCTATTTTTTTATTTTCTGCAATTATGACTATTGTTTGGGATAATAAAATAGGTAATTATTTGAATTATTACAATTATGCAGAGTATAAAAAAAAGAAAACGAGACTTCAAGTATATAAACAAGAGTTAGAATTAATCTTTGCCAATTTTAATTATATTTATAATTCAAAAAATTATTCTAATTTAATACTAAATTATAATAAATTAAAATCAAAAATTACAAGATTTCAGAGGATATTTGATAAAAAAGGTTCAAAGTTTAATATGATCTTTGAAAAATATAAGCCAATAATTGAACTTACAATTGCTATCACTGCTTGTTTTGTAGTTCATATAATAACTGGAGAAATATATGATCTCAGACTTATCGATCCATTTATTATATATAAGTTTGTAGGGATAATTGGATTGCCTTTATTCATGATTTTTTTTAGGAATCGATTTTGGTCTAGACGATTAGATGATTACCATATAAATTTCGTAATCTTAAAACAGATGTAAGATTGCAGGATTATTTAAAGATTTTAAGAGTTTACTTTCAAAATAATGAAAAAGCTTTAAATTACATCCTTAAAAATAAATATTACGAAATTTTAACTAATTTAAACTTCCTAAAATTTAAAATCTTTTGTCCAATTAATAATCATGAAATAACAGTAGAGAGCGATTTACAACTAAATAAGAATTTCATCAAATGCGAGGATTGCAATAGCTTTTTTGTGGTTAAAAATTCAATAATTAATATTATTCAAGCAAATATCTCATATATTTGTTTTAACTGTGGATACTCAAAATCTATAACAATAAATTCTACTGAAAGAAATATTAAGTTTAAATGTGAAAAATGTGGATTTAATAACATTAAAGGAATAGATATTATAGATTTATTGGGAATACTGTTAAGATTAAAAATGAGACAAAAAGAATTACTTCTTTTTTTTAATGAAAGAAATCGTTATCTAGTTTTTGATGAATCTTTTTCATCCACTGAACAAAAAATTTCAAAGAAAGTATTACTACAAATAGGAGATAGAACTGAATTGTTAAAGATTAGTGCAAATTCGTTAAAAAAGAATCTTAAAGATTTTATTAAAAAGGGGACAAGAAATAATTAAAAACATTTCTAGAAAGTAATAAAAATAAGAGATCTAAGTAAAAGGGAATCATTACCTTCAGGCAGTAATTCTGGAAAATGTTCAAACAATAATCGAAATCATGGGATATAATTAGTATAAATTGAGAAATTTAGTAAAAATGTATTTAGCTCTACTGCTCTTATCACATTAAACTTAGCTACTTCCCTAGCCCAATCAAAAAATTTTGGATTAATATAACTTAATAATTCATTAATGGTTTTCCTATCGACATCTTCAAAGTCTTTTTCTGTCATTAAATTGATAGATTTTATGCCTTATATCGTTATCATGGAGGGTTTGTCTTATAATTTTTCTGCTTATTCTATTTTAGAATTTAAAGAAGTTTCTGAATTTATGTCTTTTCCTAATATGGACCCTAATATTAAGATCCTATTAAAAGCTTAACTAATTTCAATTTCTGATTATATAAAGCCCCTTCAAGAAAAAGATCATCTAGATAATGTCCCCCAGATCCTATACCTCCCGTTTGATTCTCTTCTATGATACAAATTTTCATATATCCCTTCCACCCTAAGTTTTATAATTTTTCCAGTTCTTAGGACCTCTACAGAAATTTCCATGGAATTTTCTTTGAAATCAGACTCTGATTTTACCTTTCCATTCCAATTTCATAGGAAATTGGGACAAAATTTAAAAAGGCTCGAACCTTGTGTCTCTTAAAACGGAGGAAAAGACAAATGAGCGAAAAATCGAACCCAAACAAAAATATATATACCTATAAATATGTACAATTCACGGTCACATCAAGTGAAAAAAAGCAGATTAAACATTTTGCCAATAAAGAGAACTTCAAAATCACTTCCGAATTCGTAAGAAGAATAGTTTTTGACTATATCAGAAGACAAGAAAATCCCGAACTATTCCATTCCGCTGATACTAATCCCATAAATCTTCTAATTTTCCAAATATAAAAGATATTTTCCAACTAAATCAAGAAGTTAATAGTTTTAACATCAATCTTAAAATCTATAATATGTGGATAATTCTCTTAGCTATTTATATTGATTATTGAGTAATAAATCAATTTCTCAGCAGGGGAAATTAGTATTTTTACGTCTTTTGAGAATTGCTTCAGAATCTTCATTGAGCATGTTTTTTATATATCTCTTGAGTTTTTTATATGATTTTCCTCCATTTTCAATTTCGTGATAATATTTTTTTAACCATAACTCAAGTGTCTTTAAAATCACCTTTGGATTAAAGACTAAAATGCCATTCTCAAGTTGAAATGCATCCTCAATTCTATTATCCAGATAGCAACCACATTTTATTCTTCCTTCATGGATTAGTCCAGTTCGCACATACTTATAAAAAGAATATCCGTATTTAAAAGGAAATATTCTTAATTCTTTTATAAGAAATGTGATAATTCGATCTTCTACTGTGAGGTTCTTATGAGAAAATGATTTTTCTTCAAAATTATTTTTGATAAATTCTCTATAATCTTGAACTTGAGTTATATCAGTGAAAATTATATTTGCCAAAAAATCAATTAATGTAAAACATAATACCCCTTGAGCAAATGCTGATAAATTCTTAGCGGGAGTAAGATAAAATTCATTTACTCTCCTCCTAAATGATTTACTAAGTTCATTTGGATTATCCAAAGTCTCTTTAATCATTTTTTTAACACTATAACCAGTAGCAAATATTAAAACTTCTTCGATTTTCATAAGATATAAGCAAAAATTGATATTTTTAAATTTATCTTTTAAAATCATTAGATAGAGGCTTTAGTCTCTATCTAAACAAAAATAATACCTCACTTAATAAATTTAAATCGTTTAGAAAGTTTTAAGTTTTCGCTTTCTTACACTTTAAAACTTAAAACCAAATACTTAAAAGTTGAACATACTTTATATTCTTTAGCAACATATAAAATAATGAGATTAAAAGTGATAGAAAATAAACAAATTAATATTTTAGAGGTAAAAAAATCCATAGCAGTTGATTTGCCTAATTATTTATTCGAAAATAAAGATTCATCTGGCAAGGCAAAAATGGAGTATATAGACCTTCTTTACGAGGTCTTAAGAAATCATGACTATGATAAAATTTTCCTAATAAGCAGTTCCTCTTTTATAAATAAAGTTGATGAACCAGAAGTATATGACAAAATGGTTGAAATGAAAAAGATTTTGAGAGCTCCAGCATTAGTAGATAACGATTGGTATGTCTTAGCAGTAGCTAAGGAATTGAACTGCGATATCTTAACAAATGATAAGTATAAGCAATATTGGGGAGAATTTGGAAAAAAATGGATAAACAAAAGAAGGAAAACATTCATGTTTGTTGATGGTAAACTTATTATAAAAGAATAATAAGCTGTAAAAAGAATTTAAAAAGTAGGAATTATGTTGGAACAAGACACTTATGGGAAATATGAATTTTTAATTGAGTTTTTGGTGGATATTTTTAATATTAACACTGAAGAATTAGAAATAGATACCCCGCAGGGTATTAAAATTGTAAGCACAGATCTTAAAAAATTGAGTAATGACTTAAAAAATAGGTGGGTAAGTCTATTAGAGAATTCTCATGATTTCTCATCCATCCAGAAAGAATATATCCAAAAACTTCAACCATGGAAAGAAAAATTTGATGTTTTTAAGCAAGTTAAGAATAAGAGTGAATTTATTAAATTTCTTGAGAAATATTTTTCTACATGGATGAAATTGAGCTTTCAAAATAAAGATATTTCAAGAAGAGAGATATTTGACATTATAAAACATGAAAAACCACTTATTTCTTTGTCAATTCCCAAATATATCGGGAGTTATAAATCCCTATCAATTCTCAAAAATGATTTCTTTGGATTAACTGCTCATCTTAAATTAAAGAAATATAAAACAGTGACATATAGTTTAATTATCATCTTTTCATTTTGGTTTGAGAATATAAAAGATACATGGAAGGCAGAGATAGATGTAATAAATAAAGACTATCAGAATTCTATGATAGCATATGAAATTATTAAGAAATTAAAATCCATGAAATTTAAGGAGAGCTCATTGATATTTGAAAGCCAAGAGAAGGGTAATCAATTTATAATATCGCCCTATATCAAAGCATATAATCTCCCACGTCCTTCAAATAATTTGATTATAGAAATATTAAGTATTAATCCTATTTTTCTTTTTGAAGAATTTGTCTCTTATTTATATTCTATCGAAGATATTATTCAGTTTAATCTTAAGAACCAAGACCTATCTCCTCATACCTATTTTAAAAACTTAACTTTAGAATTACAGCAATTTCTCTTAAAAGGAAAAGAATTATTCTTAAAAGCAGAAGATTTTTTAGAATTACCTCATGAACATAAAGATAAAATAAATAAAGATATAGTAAAAGAACCTGAAGATCTAAAAATATCATTCAATCAAATAATTGCATTTTTTAAGGATGCTTTAGAACGAGATAAAACAAATGAGACAATTTCACCGGAAGACAAAGGCTTTAGGACTCAAAATCAAATCTTTGACGATTATAAAGATGAAATTGATGCCTCCAAACCAACCTTCTATAATTATTTTGATTCTCTCCAGCTTGAGACATATTTAGAGGTGAGAAATAAGTCAGGAAAAGGAGGGGGGAAGGAATACAAATATAAAGAGTTCAAATCAAAATCAGGTCAAACTATAAAAAAAGACTTAGAATTCAAGGATGAGGAAGATAAGGAGGATTTATCTTCTGAAAGAATAGAAATACAAGGAGCCCTAAGTTATTATAATAATCATTATTATGAAAAAGCTATACAAATTTTCGAACATGTTTTACACTCAAAAAAATTATCATTAGATCTTAATCTTTACTTTACATGTCTATATTATTTAGGACGTTCATATTTTAAAATTGGCAATTATAAAAAAGCTTTAGAAAGTTTTGATAAAATCTACATGAAAAATAGAGATCTTTATAATAACAACTACGCATTAGCAGAATCTTATTTACAACTCCAAGATAATGAAAGTGCCCTTCTGATTATCGATGAAATAATTCTAGAGATAAAGGAAATATTTCAAAAAACTAATATAAATCTAAATTTAGATTATTTATTTGTTGCTCCCTTTGATAAAGAATGTTTTGAAATCCTGCATCCTAAACTTACAGAAGAAGACATATATTCAGAGTACTCAGTAATAACAAATAAATCTTCAATAAAGATAAGTCCATTTTATTATCCACAATCTAGGATAACTCAGGTTAATTATGACATAGTCAATCGAAATATTATCTCTTTACAAATTCTTTACAAAAAGTATCTGAGTTCTGTTATTTTAAAATTGGAAATTTTAAGAAGAGAGTTCTTTAATCAGGTTCTAAAGAACAATAATGATAAAATTATCCATATTGTCGAGGAATTCATATCGCATATCAAATATATAGAAGAAAACTCATATCTATATTCCCTCTCAACTAAGGATGTTGAAATCTATATCTCCTATTATAAGGGCTTATCAAAATTATTCAAAATAGTGGATGCGGAAAAAAGAATCTCATTTGAATTTCCACAAATAGAAGGTAATGGTGGATATCCTAAAAATCGTTATTGTTATCAAAAATTTAACCAATATTACTCAAGTCTAAGTTATTATAACGAGATTTTTTTCACTGACTTTGAGAATAGAGATAGGATTTTCCATTTAGTCACACTTAGTAAAGGATATCCTTTAAGAGGTGGTATCTTAGAACCAATTTTAAAAGCAGAATATTACTTTCTTCAAGCTTATGTAAATTTGTATTATTTAATTGATACAAGAATACAGGAAGAAGAGGAATTAAATAACAAGTTAGATTTTGAAGATATTATGAGCACTCAGGATGTCTTTAAAAAACATGATGATTTTCATTCTCGGTGGTTTGGATCTAGACATCCTAAACTTTTTATTGAAATGGCAGAAGAAGCTCATAATTATTGTAAGAGACACAAATTTGAGAATTTTCTAAACCCGACTGAAATTATATTAAACGAGACTCAGAAGAAATATGAAGTCATAGAAAAATTAAGATTCGAGAGAAGAAAAAAGGGTATTGATAAAAAGCTCCAAATTTTAAGCGCTAAATATAATGAACGTGATGATACCGTTAGGTTATCATACCAAATGAAACCAAAAGAAGGATTCAAACATTTTGTAGATATTCGAATAAAAAGAGAAATTGAAAAAATATTACGAGAAAAAATAGGAAATATTAGATTTAATATCCGTCTTTTTAATCCTGAGCTTAATAAAGATGTAATAGAAGAATTAAGAGACATTCCTTTCATAAGAGAATCTGTTGAAGGGAGAACTAGAGCTTTCTTTATGGTAAGGATGGATTTTGAAGAAAATATATCTGATAATTCCATAACAATACAATTAGCACATTTTAGAGATCTGCGAAAGGAAGGTGGACCTTTTGGAGAGAATTTGGATAAAATTAACTGGCTAATTTATAATGCAATAGGTTTAAATCTAAACTCCTTTACCATTAATGTTGATCCAAAGCAGAGAGAGCGATTTCAGAATTATTTTTCTAATGATTTCATAAAAGAATATGAAAATATAAGTTTTGAATTTAAAATAGTTGAGAATCTTCAGTCTGATAAATTTGAAATTCAAATAAAAAAGAAAGTTGCTTACCCTAATTAATTAATATATGTATATGAGGTATTTAACTAACTATTAGATTTTTTCCTTAACCTTTATTTTATTTAAAGTATTAATTGTATTAAGATATGAATAAAAAATCCATTCTACCCATATTTCTTTATCATAGTCTGTTCTCTGTTTCTCATTATGATGTCTAAATGAAAAAGTATTCGCAATTTCAAATAATCGTGATCCATCTTTCCTTAACATGTGTTCATTTATTTCTGGTTTTAAAAACTCTAATACATCAGCTAATATTCGTATGGCTTCCACTTTTTCGTCAATATTAGTTGTATAATGAGAGAATTTATGAATCGCACGTTTTACTTTACTCTCTACATTTTCAATATCTTTAGATTGAGGTCGATTTGTAATCACTTTTTTCAAATCTTCTGGAACGCGAAGGTAAATTTCTCCATTGGGCATTAACTCAAATTTTCCTTCTTTATACCTAGATAAATACTCGTTTGCATCAATCCTAAATTCTTTTTGGTCTTCACATATCTCTAAAAATGCTTTAGTACAAGGGATTCTATTGTTATTTTTTGAAATTTTGTTTGTTAATGAATACCTACTTAACTGACTATTCAATTTTTTGTAAATATCTTTATGATATAATAATCCCTCGAAAGTTGAAGTAAGAAGAAAATTACTAATATATCTATGAAACTTTAACAGATGTATAAAAATAAAAGATTTTATATAATTTTTCTTAGAATTTTATGTAAATTAAAGAACTAAGAAATTATTAACACATAGAGTGTTTATGTTTTAAATAATGATTTTTTTCTCTTTATATATATAGTTTCATTATTCAAATTAGGAACTTTTGTATTATAATTATAAAGTGCATAGAATGAAAAACAATCTGTTTAATTTAGCACGCTTAAGAGAGATGTGTGATATTGAACCATCATTAGAGCAAATTGAGGTTATCAAAGAATGGCATAAAATGGTTAAAAATAAAGAACTTATGGGTGAAGTTGAAAATTATATTAACTTTGTATTTAAAATTTTAAATAAGTTATTAGAATACTCAGAATCTGATATCGCATTTGAACATAGTTATGGTGATGGCAGAGTTGAGTTTAGTATTAGAGATCCTAATAAAAAAGATAATTATCGAATGATAATAGAATTAAAAGGGCAAAATATTGATTTGGATAAAATACAAAAAAGAAAAGGTAAAACCAATCGATCACCTGTTGATCAGGCTTTCTTTTATGCAATAGCAAGTAGAAGTGTTCAGTGGATAATTGTAAGCAATTATAATGAAACACGAATATATAATTATTATAAAAAGAGAAGATATATTTCTTTTACTGCATCAGATTTACTAGAAAAAGAGAATCTAAGGATATTTTTAGGATTATTATCAAAGAGATACTTTCTTTATGATATGATACCTGATAAAGCATTAAAAGAAACAGTCATAGTAGAACAAAAATTTACTACTGAATTTTATCAGCTTTATCATTCAACTAGATTAGAAATAATTAAACAATTGTTAGAAACAAAAAAAATAGAAGAAAAATTAATTATTCACTTATCTCAGACTCTTCTTAACAGAATACTTTTTATAGCTTATGCTGAAGATTGTGGTCTATTACCTTCTGAAACTTTAACTAGAACGATTTTAAGTCCAATAAAATCTAAAGATGTGTCATTAGATCGACAGGAAATATGGCATAAATTAAATCTTCTTTTTAATGATTTAAATGTTGGAAAAAGTGATAAACAAATACCAGGATATAATGGTGGATTATTTAGTGAAAATTTGGGAAGTATAATTCTTTATGACTTAGTAGATAAAAAAAAAAAAATAAATACTATCATTCTAAATCATAATTTCAATTATGATAAAATTAATGAACATTTAGATATATATAAGGATACTCTTAATCCTATTTTTAAAAATTTTTTAGTTATAGCAAGTTTAAACTATAAAGATCAAGTTAATGTGGAAATTTTTGGTCATATCTTCGAACAATCGGTAATAGATATAGAAAACTTAAGAAAAGAAGGTTTAGATAGTATACTAAACAAAAAAGATGTTAAAAGAAAATCAAAAGGAAAAAGAAAAAAAGAAGGTATATACTATACTCCTGAAATTGTGACATCAGAGATAACTCGTAATTCAATTATTAAATTTCTTTCGGATAAAGAAGATGTTTACAATATTGAAAATTTGATGATAGAATATGATGATAATATTGAAAAGCTTGAAAATAAATTAAAGTCTATTAAGATTCTTGATATTGCATGTGGTTCTGGTGCTTTTTTATCGCAAGCTGTTGATATTTTAGCAGAAATATATGAAAATATAAATAATATCAAAATTGAAAAAGGCTTTTATAAAGAAGAATCTCTTCAGAAATTTATTGATATTTATGGTATTAAAATAAATATTGTTAAAAATAGCTTATATGGAGCAGATATAAGTGAAGACGCTATTGAAATTGCTCAAGTTTCTCTTTTTTTAAAACTAGCACATAGAGAATATCAATTACCAGACTTAAAAAGCAATTTTTTCAACGGAAATAGCATAATTAATTCTAGGGAAGTAGTAGAGAAACCTATAATATGGAATGATATTAGTCAAGTTCCTTTTGATATAATAATAACAAATCCACCATATATTCCAACTGAAAGTATGGAAGATGAGGAAAAAAATTATTTTTCTGAAAACTATTCTGTTTATAGAAAATACGATACTTCAATTATTTTTATTGAAAAAGCTTTAGAATTATTGAAACCTAGAGGTATCTTAGGAGTTATTATACCATTAACTTGGCAAACTGGAGAAAATTATGAGCTATTAAGAACCAATTTATTTAAAAAAGCAAAGTTAATAAAATTAATAAATCTACCATTTGATATATTTCCAGATGCTTATATTGATACTTGTATAGCTATTTTTAAAAAAGAACCTTTTAAAGATATTGATTTTTTCTTAACCTTTCAATTTGATAAAAACTATAAATTAGCAACATTACATATTGAAGAATGGGAGAAAATTTCAGCGAAGAAGATATTGGATCATTCTCAAAAATGCGTATATACTTCAGATTATTATTATACACTTTGGAATAAGATTATAAATCTTAATGAATCAAATAATTTTAAGAGTTTAGGAGAAATTAGCATTTCTACTCAAGGTTATCATGCTGGAAAATATAATAGAAAAAAAATAAAAACAACAGATAATGATATTCCTTTTTTTGAAGAGGGTAAAGCAAATCGTCATTATATAATAATCAATAAAAAAACTTACGTTGATATGTCAGAATGGAACAATTTAGTACAATTTTATACTTCACCAAAAATCTTTATAAGAAGAATAATAAATCGGCAAGATAGACTAATGGCGTTTTATGTTGAAGAAAATCTACTTACAACTAAAGATTATAATCCTTTTGTTTTAAAAGAAGAAGATAATTGGAATAAAAAAATAGACTACAATTATCTTACAGCAATTTTGAATTCGAAATTAATATCATTTCTTTATATTGGTTTTTCTGCAATTGCTCTTAAAGATGATTTCAGACAAACTGTTCTTAAAAAACTCAGATTTCTACCTATACCTGTTGTTGATGATGAAATACAAATGAAAATTAAAGATTTACAAATTAAACTTAGTTCAAAATTAACTGAATTTGAAGAGAAGAAAGAATTAATCGGAAAAACGCTTTCTATTAAATATAAGGATAAAATAAAGAGTGGTCCTACTAAATTATACGAAATAAATAATTGGAAGAATGATGATTTAAATAAGGTTTTTAAAGATATAAGTATAGAAGAAACAGAAGAAATCGTTGATTACATTGATAAAAATAAGAAAACAGTTAATAATATCATTTCTCAGATTAAAACCTTAGAACAAAAAATAGATAAAGTAGTATTTGACTTATATAATATTTCAGATGAGGAAAGAAGTTTAATTGAGATAAGATTTCCAGATAAATTTTAATTAATTAAATATTCAAAAATTTAATTTGTTTGTCTCTATAAAATTTAATAACAGCACTTATTAAATTTCATCCTAAATTTAATACTTCTAGGATTCCGTCAATATATCATGAAAATTATTTTCATGTTCATAAAAGTTTTCTTTATTCCTATTTTTTAAGTACGAAAAAAATCATTCTAAGGCTTATTTTTGATTGTGTTCAAAAGAGGTCAAATCGCCACTCGGTAGTTTTGATATTCTGATAAGTTATTTGAACATTTATTTGTTATTTTGATAAATCGAGCTTTCTAAAGTAATTTTATTAAATGATCTGAGATTTAAAGATGTAAGTCGGAAAATATTGAAAATAAATGTTTTACACAATTTCACAAGTGGACTAATAAAATATTTATTTTTTTTAATTATTTCCTAATTTCAGTAGCACGCTAATAAGAGAAAAGAGAATAATTAATATGGAACTTTAAGAAGTTCTGAATTTAAAATTTAAAGTAATTTTCCCCTAACTAATTAGGAGGAAGCATCACGGGGGAGGGAAATACTAATTACAGGAGAGAATGGGGCAAAAGATATATTTCATTTAGATTTATTATAGGTTAAGACAAAAATAATAATGAATAAATGTAAAAATAACCAATTGAAAGATAATGTTAATCACACCAGACCAATTTAATGAAGTAAATCAAGATTTTCTAGAGAGTTTGATTAAAAATGGAATCGAGGAAAACATTCATCTTGATTATAAAGAGGAATTAGGAAGTAATGCTGAGATCGCAAAAGATTTCTCTTCTTTTGCCAATAGTGAAGGGGGTAATATTATATATGGGATGCAAGAAGTAAATAACAAACCAACAGAAATTAAACCAATAAGGCAGTCAAACTTAAGAGAAAAACTTGATCAGATTGCACGAAATGGTATTGATCCTTCATTGGATGTGAGAATTTTACCCATTGATGTAAATATTAAGGGAAACGAAGGACAAGTTTTTTTAATAAACATCCCCAGAAAATATCCTATTTTACATCAAGCAGTAAAGCGTGCAAAATATTATAAAAGAACGGAATTTACATCTTCTCCAATGTCAAATTTTGAAATAGAAACAGCTTTTAGATTAGCATATAATTATGAAGAAAGAATTAATTCTCTTTTCCAAAACAGATTACACGAGCTGAATAGTGGAGAATATCATGTAAATATTCCAAGTCAAACTAGGATGTTAATCCATATGATTTCAATTGATGCCTTGGAAACAATTAGATCACTCGATCTCGAGATTGTGTTTAAAGAATTTGAGAATTATTTAAAACCACCTGGTTGCACTTTCGGTAAAAATATTGAGCGAAATTTACATGGATTACTTGTATCTTGCGGTCCAGATCCTTATTCGGATAATTATGTTGGTTATGTTCAATTATATAGAAATGGTATGATAGAAGCTATTGATAGTTTTTTAATGAAACCGACCGATCACCTGCATGGTAAGCGTTATACTAAACCTGTAAAAAAACTTGGTATGTGGTCTTTGGAAAAGAATATTATCCGTTCAAGCGAGATGTATCTAAAAACTTTAGAAAAAATGGGAGTTGGTCTGCCTATTTATCTCTTTCTTTCGTTTACTCATATGAAAGGCTACAAGATTTCTTTAGTTCCTTATGGGGGTTCATTTATCAACAAAGACTCGGATATAACTAAGAGAGATGAGATTCTGCTTCCGAGAATTAAGATTGATTCTTTTGAGATTGAGATTGAAGAAAAATTAAAAACTTCTTTCGATATTTTTTGGAATGCATTTAATCAACCAGGTTCAAGAAATTATGATGAGAATGGGAGATTTATAAATCAAATCTACAAAAGCTAATTCATGAGATATTTATTAAATAAAATTCTATCCATAGTGTAGAAGAGATTGATCTTCAAAGATTTAAATTATAAAATTTTATCTCATTTTCAAAATCCTTACCTTAAATCTAAATTATATAAGAAAACCACTGAACAATGTCAAATTATTCAAAAGATAAAATTAAAGAAGATATTCTGAATTTTTTTTATGATGATAGTAAGAATCATTGGATATACAGATACAAGAATAATAGAAAAGCCAACATTAACGGGAGTATGGTTTT
This sequence comes from uncultured archaeon, assembly GCA_964493385.1. Classification (GTDB taxonomy): domain Archaea; phylum Asgardarchaeota; class Lokiarchaeia; order Sigyniarchaeales; family SOKP01; genus Loki-b32. The sequence goes on from CAZBNW010000001.1 coordinate 92,992, forward strand.
TTATTTAAAACAATTGAAAGTTTTATTTGAAGATAGATATTTCCATTGGAATACGGATAAAGCTATAAAAGAATTAGCAAACGATGGAAAATTAATTAATTGGTATGATTATTACATACAGAAAGGAGAAAAAAACAGAAAAGTTAGAGTTTCACTGTTTAGAAGACCAGATCAAAGATATTTTAAAAAAAATTCAAAAACATTGCTTAAACACATACAATATTTTGATTATGACATGAATCAAGCAATAGGAAGGCAAGCTGAATTATTAACAAAAATGATGTTTTATAAATTGGGATTTCAGGTGAACGCTTGTCATACAAATGAGTTTAGAGGGAAAAAATATACTTGTAAGGTAAAAAAAAATTTGGGCGGGAGGTAACAAAATATATAGTCAACTATATGTTGTTAATAATATTACTCCAATAACAGATATAGGTATGGATATCCTACAAAATTATATTATAGAAACTGAAATTTTAACAAGTCCATTAATAACAAATAGAAATATGGTAATAGGGGAATATAATTCTATTTTGATTTCAATAAAAAATAAGTTATGGAAAGATGCATGTATAAAAATGGGATCAATTTTAGAGTATCTTTTAACAAAATGGTTAGAATCTAAAAACATAAAACAGATTACACATTCCCATTTAAAGAAACAAAAATCCTTGAGTAGAGCTAAATTTAATGACAAAATTATATTTTATCTTGAAATAGCTCGCTTCAATTACAATAATGAAATTGGTGATCGTACTCAATGGGAAATTGTTGATAAAGTTATTAGGGATTACAGGAATTATGTACATTTACAAAAATATGAAAAAAGGATTACTCAAGATGGATATTTAGATATAAATGATTATGAGTTATTAAACAAGCCATTTAGACAATTAATAAATTATTTCAAGTAAAAATTGTAAGAAATTTTAGAACATTTTTTATATAATTATTGGCGAGCAATTTACTTAGAAAGATTTTTCCTTTATTCATATCTTTTTATCCTAACTAGTTTTTTAGGCGTCTGCGTTTTTAGTGATGTTTTTAATTTTATAAATTAATAAAGATCAAATGTTAAATTTTCTGGATTCCACTGAATTTCTGTTGTTTTATTTAGGCTTAAACTTGGCCTTAATAATTCTAAATATCATATTCTTTATATCTCGGAAGAGAGAGAAATAAAAAGAAGGATTAATAAAAAAAATAGTTATTAATGTTTTTGTTTTCTCATTATAATTACCGATAGGACAGAAATCGCTATAATTAACAAAAATACATTATATCCTGGAATTGCTGGTGGAGCTGGAATACTTTTTATAACAGTTACGATTTTTGGTCCAATATTCCCTGCTCGATCAATAGCGTGAAAGATAATGGTAATATCTCCTTCGGGTGCGTCGGTCCACGCATCTTGGTGAATATTTCCAGTAAATCCTGAGAATGGAAAAGTTCCCGCTATACTTTCTATATTATACCAAGTAGAGACTACTAAATCATCTTCAATAATAGAAATATTAAAATCAGGGGGCGTGTTCCCGAATGTCTCACCAGGAATTGGAGAAATAATTATAATTTTTGGAGCAACTAAATCTTTCCAGATTATGACATCTTTAGATCCAATATTTCCAAAAGAGTCGTTCGCATAAAATCGAAGGATTATTACCTCAGTTCCTTCATTATCCCACGCTGTTTGATTGATAGTACCAGTGTATCCTGAAAATGTATAATTTGTTGTTCCACCGTCTATAGTATACCATGTAGTATTTATTAGAGAGTGATCTTTGATTGTAATATTAAATTCAGGTGCATTAAATCCAATGACTTGATTCACTTTAGGAGTATTAATGGTAATAACTGGAGGTACCTTATCAGGAAACTCAAAAATTGGAAAATTATCTTGACTCCCCGTTGAACCACTGATATTATAAGGAGTATCTCCTATCCCATCATCATTCGCATCCACACCAGAATAATCATCCCAATAATTCCCAAATGTTCCGTTATCCCATTGATTATTTATACCATTATCTTCAGCATTGACATTATTATTGAAAAACCCATTAAGATAAATAAAATTACTAAAACTATTTTCATCTATAGAAGCTCCACTTCCTAGATTCTCTTCTATAATATTATTTTTAACAATATTAGATTGAGATTCTTCTATATGCATTCCATTTGAATAACTATTTGAAATCGTATTTTTCTCAATTTTATTATAATTACTATTCCCATAAACCCTTATTCCATATAAACTACTGGATACTAAATTTTCCTTAACAATATTATTATCACTCCCCCCTTGAAGCATTATCCCATGATACCCACTGTTATATATAATATTATCCTGAATAGTATTATTATCACAATCTTGTCTTAAAATAATACCATCTTGACCATTATCAGAGATTATGTTTCCAGATATTATACAATAATCATAAAACGACTCTAAATCTATTCCAGCTCTACGATTATTTAAAACAGTATTATTAGATACAATGTTACTATTTCCCCCGCCTTGAAGAAATATTCCATGATCCCCATTAAATGAACAGTTGTTATTAATAATCTTTCCATTATCAACATAATTTAAATAAATACCATCATAACCATAACCAGAATTAAAAACTGTACAATTCCTAATAATAAAAAATTCACTTGAATACCCAATATAAATGCAGTTTCCAGAATTACTTCCATTAATAATGACATTCTCGATAATATAGGGATCCCCTTCTGTCCCTGAACCGCTACACCAACCAAAAGTAGCTTCAGTTATCGCCCAATTCTTTGTAGGATCAGTATCATCAATATTTATTTGGTTAATTTCCCAATATGCTGGTCTTTTTAATTTTTGTCTATTATCAGTCTCCAAATTTCTATAATAACTATCCTGAAAATAGTTAAACTTAGTGTTAAATAGAATAGAGAATCCAAAAATCAAACCTAAAATAATTAAATATTTCTTTTTTTTTGTTAAATTT
>CAZBNW010000002.1:0-19692 GCA_964493385.1 uncultured archaeon
GCTTATTCTCACCCAAATAGCAGTCGGGTCCGGCAGGATCAACCGGAATTAATTTTTTTGAAGCTATTCACAAGAACTTAAACTAATATTTGGAAATTAAATATCAACATTCTTAGGAGTTCCTAATAATACTTTCTTCAGTTATATTTATAACAAATACAACTACATTTTTTATACCGCATCTATGATTTAACTCTTCATTTAACGGATGTTTACCGTAATCCAAGCTCACACCGGTAAAGATGCGATTTGCAATATATAATATAGGAACGATATATTTTAAATTTTTGTGTTTTTCTGCGTAAAATAAAGTAATTCTTAATAAATTTTCGTAGTTTAAAAATCTCTTTTAAAATAAAAGGATATCATTTCAAAAATAGAATTTAAGGTTTACCATGCATCTAAAAGATAAAATTGGAATCCATTTAGACCAAATAAAACAACTTAAAGGAGTAGAAAATGCTGTTTTAACTCAGCGAGACGGTAATCCAATACAATCAACTGGAGTCTGGTTTTCGAAAGATGAAATTTTTAATGTAAGTTCAGCAACTAGTGCAATCTTTAATGTTGGAATACATTTACATCCAAAGGATTTAAAATATATCCTGATTGAAGGAAAAAAAGCAAAGATTCTAATTGCTCCCTTGAATAGTCCATTACACACCTCACTAAATAAAATCTTAGAAATGCAGGGCATTTTAGATTGTAACCATGAATTTTTTATTGCAATTACAGCCCAACCAAATATAAATTTAGGAGGGATCTTTTTACAAACTAGTGAATGTCTAAAGAAAATAAAAACAACACTTATAACTTCTGGAGAATCTTTTAAACCCCCTTTAATTCAGTTTAATAATCAGAAAATTCAAAGTATAATAGAAGGATTCAATGTAAAAGAAACCGAAGATTTTAACTTAAGATTATCGTCTTTTTCATTAAGCTTTTCAGAGGCAATATCGTTAGAACTAAGAAAAGTTTTAAATAACATTTCATTGACAATTCCAGATTTAAAATACGCTTTTATAACGATTGAGGGAGGATTTATTGCTTCTAAAGTCTTGAAGAGAATCGATATGGATACTGAATATTTAGATAAAATTTCAGCAATGAGTTATTCTCTTTTTCAAACAGCAAATAGATGTGCGTGGTTATTAAAGAAAATGCAAGCTGAGCGAATTCTACTCGACTGTCAAAATTCCTTTCAATTTATTGATGGGTTAGGGAAAGCAATTTTTAGTACTGAAATTGGAAAATTAAGACAGAAATTAGGTTTGATACGATTAATACTTCCACAATTTTCAAAGAAAATTGATTACCTTATTAAAAAAGCATCAGAAATTCAAGATCATAGAACATTTGATATTAAAAGGATGCTAGGAGAATTAATAATAAAATAATAAGGTGAACTCATGAATTTTTTTAAATTTTTAGATAAACTAAAAAGAAATTATAATTCTTTAATACTTTATTGTCTATTAGATAGAATTCCAATTATTGTGTTGGGAGAAGACTCAGATGAAATAGATAACTTTTTGATTGAACTTTCTGAACTTGTTCATTTTAGAAAAGAATATATTTTTTATACAGATTTTATTTCAAAAAATGAATATGAAAATCTTATTTCAAATGAAAATATTGATTATAATTATCAGCGTGCACATATCAGATGCCCTTGCAATGTTTCGCGCAAAGCTATAAGTCAATTTGAGGTCATTCATTCATGGCTTATCGGCCTGATAATTCCCAAGAAAAAGGAGCAATTACTTTACCTTAAAAATTTAATTAAAAAAAAAGCAAAAGATTTATTATATATTATAATTTCGCCAGATACAGTTTTTATTGAGTTAGAAGGTTTTAACCTAAAATCAATAGATTTAACACTTGAACAAAATATTTTTAAGAAAATATCTCAAGATACAGAAAAATCTATAGCTAAAATGAAAAGGGTATTATTAGATAAACTAACTACAAACCAACTTGATAAAGATTTAGTAAAAACACTATTAGACTTTGAGGAAGAAAAAAATGAGTTAAAAAAAAATATATTTAAAAAGGAAATTCAAAATTTTTATTCTGGTTCAAAAAGAACTTTCTTTATTTTATCTAGATTGAATTTATTAAATAATATAGGAATTCAAACGCGGATTGGAAGTAAAACTATCTTAGAAACAATAGATTATGAGGAAGCTCCAATAGAAAGGATCATTTCATTTATAAAGAGAGAATGGGGAGAAGATTATTCAACTCTAATTGAAGATGGCAAAAAAGCTTTTATTGGTGATAAAATAGTCTCACTATGGGGTTAGAACAGATCATGATTTTTAATTACGAAAATAAAATGATGCAAGTAAAAATTGTATATTATGGTCCTGCAATGTCCGGGAAAACTACATCTATAAGGGTTCTTTTTTCGTATTTTAATAAAGAACATAAAATAAAATCCATTGATAACTCAGTAGGACGTACTTTATTTTTTGATTTTGGTGTATTACAATTTAAAGGAACAGAATGGGGTATAAAATTTTTAATTTATTCGGCAACAGGTCAAGATTTTTATGCAAGCACTCGACCAGCGACATTAAATGGAGTAGATGGTATAATATTTGTTGGCGATTCTCAAATTGAATGTTTAGAACATAATACAAGATCTTGGAATGAATTAAAAATGTTATTCGGAACTGAATTTTATAATATTCCCATTGTAATTTCATTGAATAAATGTGATTTATTTGAAAAATCGAGGCTAAAGGAAAAAGATATTTTGCCCTATGTAGAATATAACAAGTTTAAACATATTTCTTTAAAAAAAACGATAGCTATAAAAGGAGAGGGCGTATTAGATTCATTTAGTCAATTGATTAAATTTATTTTTCCACAATTGAAGGTTAATCTTTGTATTTACAACTAACTTTTGTTTTTACTCTCTTTTTCAACCTTTTGGTACATATTTTTTGATAATCTTTTTATATAACCTTGTAAATAGAATTGTTTTAGCAAATTTCTTACTTTACGTACTTCTAAGGCATCGATTCCTAAAATGCTCATCATTTGGAAAATTGAAAATTGTTTCGGTAAATGTTCCTTAATATTATTGTATAAACCCGTTTTTATTCACAATATTTCTTTTAATTTTAAACAAAAAAATGAAGAAATACTTTTATATTTTATTTTAATTTCAGAAAGTCTATTAGAGGGAGTTAAGGTTTTTATAATCCTCAAAGTAACTATAACTTATCATTCCTACTTATAGTAGATCATCCTTGTCTAGTTTTTTTCATCGAATATTTACAATCCTAATTAACTCCTTATAATCTTATAGGTGATTATTTATTTTAATATTAATTAAGAAAAAGTGAAAATCCTTCAAAATTTTAAAGAAAAAATTAAGAAAGTCTAGAAAACTTAATAAACGCGAAAATCTTTAAAATTATCCCCAATTGGAGCCTCTCCATCACCGTATATTTGATACAAACCTGTTCTCCTTGCACATTCAGAAAAACTACGATAGATATTTTTTCTCTGTTCGTATAGAGCACAAGTGTTATAAATTATAGGATTCCAAATATATAACTTATGATCAGGTTCATACCAGAGTTTTTCATCTTTTAAAACTTGTTTAAAATCTTCTTCTCCAATTACTTCAGTGAGATCTTGTTTATTAAGCATTACAATAAGAGGAATTTCTTTGATTAATTTATCTCTCGTAACGTTTTTTAATTCTTTTAGAGATTCTATATTATCTTCAAAAAAGTGTGTTTGTGAGTCAACTGTAAAAATAACTCCATCGGTACCCTTGAATATTTTTTTTCTTAATGGAGAAAACCTTCTTTGCCCCGCGACAGTGTAAACATGATAAAAAACTTTTCCTCTGCTTTGTTGCTTTGTTGATTGAAAAATGCCTCTATCAAAATATAATGTTGAGCCACTTGCCATAGAGATTTTTGTTAAATTTCCTGTAGGTTCAATATCTATTTCATTTTCTTTAGTATACCGATAGAGTGTATCTACTATTGTTGTTTTTCCTGAACCTGCCATACCCCAATATAAGATTTTTATATATACTTTATGATCTGCTGTGAATCGAACCATTAATATATCTACCTTAGGTGTGAATTTAAAGTAAAAAAATCACTCTTTTGAATATAAATCTTAAAGAATTTGTTAATGACAAAATATGCTATTAATTTTTATTAAAATATATTAATATGTATTATTATAATTTAGTATTTATAATTCCTTTGTGATATTTTAAGTTTTTGTTTAGTCTATATATTTGAAGTTATAGATTAGTATTGGTTAAACATATTAGGATTCATTCAAATTCAACAAAAGTTTCTCCTAATCTAATTTTATAATTACACCATACTATTAATTGTTTATATTTTTCTCCAATATACCCTTCTCTAATAATTAAATTTATAATATCAGAGTACATGATATCTCGTTTCCCTCTTATGATTTCACCGAGTTTATTTATGATTTTTTCTAATATTTTATAATTACTTAATGGAATTTTTTTAATCTTTTCTATATTATCAGAAGCTTGACTCATTTTAATTCAATTTCTCTAGATTTTTAATTTTAATATTAATATTTTTAATTATTATACCTCTAAATTGGATACTTTAAACTCCTACTTTTTTACTTTTTATCTTATCTCTCCCTTTCCCCAGGGAATATTATTCCATTTTATAGATAAAACAATTCTGTTAAGGATATTGTTATTCTACAAAATTAAAATAATGTAGTATTAAACCTTTAAACTTAAAATCTACATTTATTAGTGTTAAAAATAAACCAAACTGAAAATTATAAGGAAAATTATGAAAAATGTCCTGAGTGTGGAGGAAATATAATCACTAATAGCTTTGAAAAAATCTGTAAAGATTGTGGATTAGTGATTAATAATTTTTTTAGAGAATCAGCCTTTATATTTAATGATATAAAAAATAAAAATAGTTTGAGCAAGCAATATGTAGCACTAGGCGAACGAACAGATTTCATAGGAGGTTTAGGTTCATTTATTGATTATGAAAAATCTAAATATTTAAAAGATAAAAGTGGAAAACTTTTACCGCCAAGCGAGCAAAAATTATTTAGAAGATTAAAAAAAAATTATGCTCAATTTCTAAGAATTAAAAATCATGAAACAGAATACAGAGTTTTTAATATATTAAACAAAATTTCATTATATCTCAACCTCACTAAAAACATCCGTAACAATGCTGCATATTATTACAAAAAAATAATTAAAAATGAAAAAAAAGTAATTAATAACATCTCATTAATCGCTTTTTGTATCTTTTTTGCAGCAAGGAAAGAATATCATAATGCTCCTATTACAATTAATGAAATTTCTAAAGCATTTCAAAATTTTGGGCATCGTGTAAATCCAAGATTGATTTTAAGAGATGGAATTAGATATAAACATCATTTAAATAATGATTCTGCTCCTCATAAAAGTGAAGATTATCTAATTAGACTAGTAGATGAGGTTATGAATCATAAACATTTACAAGAGAGATTAGTGAAAAAAGGTGTATTATGGCTTAAAAAAGAATTTCAAAATAAATTATTAGTAAAATGCCGTGAAATATTAGAAGAGTTACCTTTAGGGCAAAGAGGCGGGAGAAATCCCTTCATTTTAACTGGAGCCATCATTTACTTGGCAGACAAATTATTAGCTAAAGAGTGTGATCAAAAAACAATTTTAACACAGAACATCATATCTGAAGCCACTAACATTGCGGAATACTCTATAAGAGATCACTATGTAAATCTATTAAAGCCAATTTTTATCAATAAATTGAATTTTTAAGGATTTAACAGAATTTTTATCTATACTAGTGAATAATCTATTAATTTGTAATATAAAAATAGTTCAAGATAATAAAAGAGAACTTAGACCATATTAAAATTTTTAAATTATATGAATTTATTAATATTAGCGTTCTAAAAAATTAACTAAATAAATATTTTCTGCTTCTGTAGTGTAGTTCGGTCAATCTAACCTTGTTTTCAATAAACTATGATTAGGATTAAGCATACGAGGCTCTCACCCTCGGGACCCGGGTTCGAATCCCGGCAGAAGCATTAATCTGTTTATGGTTTAATCTCTCAATATTTAAGATACAGTAAATAAATTAGTATTTTTTAACAAAGTAATTAGGTCCTTAATTTTTTTCTCTCTGAAAAGTAAAACTACTTAGAATATCAAAACATTTAGCTAAAATATTTGTATATTTTTCTATTAAATGAATTTGATTCTCATTTTTTAATTTTTGAGTGATCAATTCTATTTTTTCAATTAACACCTCCTGCAATAAAGTAAATTTTTCAGTATACCGGTTCTGGCTATCAAGTCCTTGTATTTTATTATTTTGGATCTCATTTGCTTTTATTAAGTTATTTTGAAGAGAGTTATTTCTAACAATTAAAACTTTTCTATTACAAGTTGGACAGAATGTACTTCCGTCTTTTTTTCGGAATATTGGATTATTACAAACAGAACAAGCTATGTTTAGCATTGTATTTCCAGATCTAAGAAGATCAGCCATCTTTTTAATATGCTCGCTAATTTTTATCCCTTTATCTTTTAAAATTATTCGAATATATATAATAAAACGATTAGATTTATTTTAAACAATTTATTCTTTGTTCCTAATTTTTAATAAATTTACAATATATCCTGAAATTCTATTTCTTAAATGCTTTGAATCTATTTCAAGATATTTATCCAATAATTTTTTATTTTTTTCAAAATCGGTGGTAAACACATTTGGATATTTATTTATTAATTCTTTTGATACATTCTTAATTAATACAGTTCTTACTTTTCCCATTTCTACTGCAAATTTTCTTCTTATTTTGTTTTGTAATTAAATATTTCTTAAAATAAATTTTTTTGGAATTATTTTGGTTTTTATAGATTAAATAAGAGAAAATTGATGTGAAAAAAAAAAATATTTTAATGCTCACAATATTGATATTAATAGATCTTTTCAGTGTTATTAATTTTACTAATGCTTATTACTGTAATTTGAATTTTTTAGATCCTAATAAAAATCTATTTTTTATTGATGAGGATATCAAAATAAATGCATCCTGGGAATTGAACTATAATATTAATAATGAAATTGCGTATATTCAAATTCAGATATTTGATAATTTTGATAATATTATTTGGAATTCCTCAGAATTTAATCAAATTGGGTTTTTTGAAAAAAATTGGACCGTAGGTATCGAACAATTAGATATTGATTTTACTAATTATTCCAACATCATCTATATAAAGTTCTTTAGCTTTTATTTTCAAATTGATACTACAAATACAGTTTCTACTTTTCTAAAAACAGTAAAAATTAAAATTATTAAAAGAATTTTATTATGCTCGTTAGAGGGATATATAGACCATATAGAATTTGGTGAAGGTTTAGATCTTAAAGTAAAATTCTATGATGAGTCGTCAGAGAATAATTCAAATATATTTAATCAAACGATAAACTTTATGATATCTTTTAATAATTCAATAATACACCAGTGTAATTACATAACAAATGAATCAGGAGCCATAAGATTATTCGTCTCATCTTCCACAGATTTAAAAGTGGGGAAAAATTTTTTAATTTTTTCAGTATTAAATAACAGTGTATTTAATAATTCTAATTTCGTTTATGAATTAATCGTTGAGAAAAACCCTATATTCGTTAATATTATAAGCTTTACTGAGCATTTGAAAGAAAGCGAAGATTTGGTAATTAAACTGATTTATTACTATTATTTTAATAACTCCGAAAAACTAATAGCTAATTATAACTTCATGATAAAGATTTTTGATAACAAAACATTAACTTTTGCCAATGAATACAAAACTGACAATTTTGGGAATTTAGAGATTAATTTATGTCAAGAGGTTTTTAATTTTGACAAGAAAAGTGAAGAATTAATTATTAAGATAATTTTTAATGGAACCTATTATTTATCTAATAATACGCTAGTTTTAAACCTTAAGTTAAATCAAGCGACAACTTCTGAAATGAAAAACTCTTTTCAAATAAAGTTTTTTTCGTTTATCTCTATTTTAATTATAGTATTAATTGTCTTATCATTCGTAATAAATAGTAATAAACACAAAAATAAAAAGCTGCTTGCTGAATTGGTTATGCGTTATTGAATTTAAGATGAGAGATTTCTAGTAGATTCATTAAAACAAACAAGAAATACGATTAATTCTTAAAATTTTTAAGACCGACAGAAATCTTAAAATCTTCTTATTTTGAGGAGTATGGAAATCAGGTTTCAAAAGATTATACTATGTTGTTTTATAAAAAATAGATTCTGCTTTCGGATAGATATTTAAAATTTTATGATAAAAAATTAATACTCTGTACTTTATTATAAGCGATTGTTTTCTTAAATCACCATAAAATCCCAAAAATTAATTATATGAATATGGAATATTTTGAAGAATTATTAAAAAGACCATCATTATTTAAGGATGAAAGTAAGCTTGATTTAAATTATATTCCGAAAGAACTACCACATAGAGATAAAGAACTTTCTCTATTATCTCAACTTTTTATAGGCGTAATTACTAATCCAAATTCAATATCAAGAAAAATTTTAATAACAGGAAAAATGGGGATAGGAAAAACTGTTACCGTGAAATTATTTGGAGATATACTGGAAAAAGCCTCAGAAGAAAGGAATGTAAATATAAAATATATTCATATTAATTGTAGAAAGGAAAGGACTAGCTATAAAGTATTAATTAGTATAATTCAATCAATGGATAAGCGGTTTCCAAAAAGAGGTTATTCTTCACAAGATCTATTAGACATTATTATTGATTTTCTTTATCGTCATGATTTACATATTTTGATTGTTTTAGATGAGTTAAGTTATCTGATAAATAAACATGAAGATTTAATTTATTCATTAACTCGGATTAATGATGACACCTTGAAAGGGGATCGAAGGATATCTCTTATCGGAATTGTAAGAGATATTTCATGTTTAAATAATTTAGATAATAGCACAATGAGCACCCTACAAAGAAATATTATAAAATTTAATAAATATTCTAAAGATCAAATTTTTGATATTTTGAAATATAGAGCGGGAATTAGTCTTAAAAAAAATGTATTATCTGATAAACTTATTGAAATGATATCAGCTATCACCTTTAATACTAATGATGTTAGATATGGCTTAAATATTATATGGAGAGCATGCAAGATTGCTGAAAGTAAATGTTTAAAATATATAACTGCTGAATGTATTAGGCTTGGGAATCAGGATTTATTCTCTTTTTCCGTCTTGGATATTTTAAAATATATGAATTCACAAAAATTAATATTCTTGCTTGCTATTATTAAAGCTTTAAAAAAAAGTGATGATATTGAAATTTCATTTATAGAAGTTTTAAAAACATATGATATAGTATGTGAAAATATAGGATTAAAGCCCAGATCTCATTCTCAATTATGGAATTATCTCCAAGAATTGAAACGAGAAAATATCGTAATAATTAAAGTGATGGGTGAAGGAATAAAAGGTAGACGAGCAATAATCAATATTCCTGATTTAAGTCTACCCAATTTAGAAAAAAATTTAATAGAAATATTAAATTCGAAAGGATTTAAAATATGATTGTCAAAAGATTAGAAAATAAAAATTTAATTGAGGATTTATTAGGTTCAAGAGCCAGGGTTAAAATCTTAAAGGTTCTTGCAATAAATGAAGAATTAACAATTTCATTAATTATTAGTAAAACAAGACTGAACTATTCTTGTGTCATAAAACATATAACTTACCTTAAAATGATTAATTTGATCCAAGAAAAGAAATTTGGGAGAATAAAAATCTTCAGATTTAAATTAGAAAATGTGAAAGCAAGAAGTTTTAAAAATTTTTTAGAAATTTGGGAAGGCGATTTTTAATAATATGGGATTATTGATCTTTTTAATAAGTTTTTATTATATCAACATTATATTTGCTCTTGAATTATATTATGATTTGAAATTTCGTAAAGTGTCAAATAAACTTTTTAAATATACTCTTACATGTAGTTTTGTACTAATTATATTAGAGTGTATGTTAAGTCCTAATAGTATTTTTGAATTTTTATTAGTAAAAATTTTTTTTTTATATTTGCTTTTCTTCCTTCATTCCTCTTATATAATTTAAAAATAATAGGCGGAAGCGATGGAAAACTAATAATTTTAATTTTTATTACTTATCCTATAAAATTTTTAAATTTTTATTTTGTTCCTTTTTTCTTTTTGTTATTTTCATTGTTTTTTGTTTTAATATTCATACTAAAGTGTGTAAGAAACAGTATTTTCAAAGACAAGTATTCATTCATTATTTTTTTTAACTCAAATTTAAAATACTCAGTATTTAAAAGATTTTATATTAAAAGTTTCTATAAATTCATTAATTATTCAAAATTAAGCGAGTATAAAGAAGAAAAAAATCTAATTAAGTCGGTTTTTTTAGTCTTTAATAATAAAAAGAGAGTCATCCAAGTATTAGTTCAATTTCGTCCTCCACTCATTATATTAATTGCCCTAGCTTATTTATCTATAAATTTTTTAAATTTAGTTGTTTAATTAATTTATTTCGAATTAATTTTAAATTTAATAATTTTTATTAAGTTAATGAGTTTTAATTATTTTCAATGTGAAAAATAAAAGATGGAGATTGAAAAAACAAGAGAAACTTCATGGAAAATACAATTAAAAAACAAAAATGAAAATATTGAAATAACTTCTGTAGAGATTAGTGGTGAAGTTCGCATCATTAAACTAGCACTTATAAATAGTGATAATTCTGTGAAGGTTGAAATGAATAAAGAAGAGTTTTTTAATTTTCTTTCATTAATTTCAGCTTTTAAAGATGTTGTCATTGGAGAAGAGTCCCTCACATTATTAGATGAATTGAATATAATTGAAGATGAAACACAAAAAATTCAAGAGGTTCCTGAATTAGATGATAAATTATATCAAATTAGTACTGAATCAGATGAAAAAAATCTTGAAAACAATGATAGAGAAGAATTAAATCCAGAAGAATGGGATCCTTGGTGAATAGCCTCATTTATTTTATTTTTTCAATTTTGAATTCACAGGAATCCAAGTTTAAATCCTCTAAACAACATTCTGTTTCAGAAACATTGACTCTATAAAGTGCAAATTCTCCAATACCTGTTAATAATCCTGTTATAAAATAACAGAAATATTTTGATTTGTTTTCTAAGTCTGAGGAAATGTTATGAAAAAGATTTATGATAATTAAATCCTCAGTAATTTGTTTAGATACAAATCGGCCCCATCCATGATTACTTAATATATTACAACATTGATTTACTAAATCTTCTAATGTTTTTGGTTTTAAATTCTCATCCCAATTTTGTACTAATGTCCAACCTGCTTTCTTACCAAGCCAGACTAATAAAGATTTTACTCCCTCCCCATAAATTGATGATAAGATATCGATTACTTGAGGGGGAAAAAAAACAAATCGATCATTATATAGGTGATATGTACCTTTGCTATATTTGAGTCCTTTTAATTTTAAATTTCTCATAATTATAATCAGCGTTTTTTCTTATATAATTTTTTCTAGCAATTCTAAAGTTTACAAAAATCTAGGCTATATCAAGGATATCAAAATATTTTAAGAAAATCAATATGAAAAATTCAATTTTATATAAAATAACAATATGAGCCCTTTAAATAATTCATAAATGATCTATTTTAGAGGATGTGGGAGTTTGACATTTTATTATTTGAGATTTTATTGATTTTAGGCATTGTTATATTTATATTTATATATTCTGCAATTTCAGTTGATAAAATAACATCTTTAATTTCGTTTTTAGTCTTTCTAATTCTATTAATTCCCTTTTATATAATATTAGAAAAATTAGAAATTTTAGTGTTTATTAATAATTTTGAGAACATAACATTTTTCAAATTCATTTTTTTTTACGCTACACTTATTAATCTTTTTATTGGGATATATCTTATTATTGAATTAATCTATCTATTTGTTTTTTCTTAGGAAGACAATTAACTGTCTTTAAATAAAACTTAATGCATTTAAAAAGGATGATATAAAAGTCAAGATGAATACAAGGTCAGAAATAAAAATTATTAAGAATTTTTTTTGATAATTAATAATTTTTAGAAAGTAATAGGAGGTTATTGAAATACTTGAGATAAATATAAAGTTTATTACGATTATATAGTAAATATTTATAAGATTATGGAAATCGATTAAAAGTATATAGTTACTTGAATTTATATTTCTTGTTATTAATATAAAAAAAGGAAACATGCCCGAAATTGCCCCAATTAAAATGGGTAATAGAAATATAAAGAAGAATATTTTAAACTTCTCCCCCTTTATAATCACTTCTAGTTTTTTTTCTAGACCTTGATGTTTATGAATAACTTCTAAAATATCGAAGATTTTTTCTGAGGAATAATTAGCATTTTCTACGACAAATTTTTCAATTGCATCCAAAATCATACTATACTTTATAGATTTTAATTCTAATTTCAGAAAATGTATCATGTCTTTAAAGGTATAATTAAAATTTAAGAGATGGTATAGTTGATTTTTTACAGGTTGTTCAAGTAATTTAAAAATATTTTTATTCTGTTTGTATGATTTAAGAAAAGCTCTTTCAGGAGAGATGTTATTTTTTAAATTGATAGCAAAGCTCTTTAAAAATAATAAAAATTCGTTAAATCTTCTCTTTTCTAAACTTGAATATTCACGTAAAACTCCGACCATATAAGAGTCTTTTTTTAAAAATTTGCGAAATAAAATATGTAAGAAATATAAAAAGAAAGGAATTACAAAAATTAGAATTAATAGGTTTATTAATCTAAATAAGATCAAAAAACATAGCCCAATTGGAAAAAATATACCAATAAAAAAAAGTATACTGATTTTTGATTGAATTCCTCTAAGATAAATTTTAAACTTCTTTTCTAATGCACTATCTTTATAATCATTAAATATTTTGTTATTATCGAAATTATTAATTAATAAGTTTTTTAGATATTGATTAAAATCCTCTGATGGAGTTATTAATTTTGTTAATTCAACTTCAGGTAAACTGCCTTCATGAATTCTTGTTAGAATATCCTTAAAATTACCTAAAAATGGATGTTTATATTCAATAATTAATTTTATAAAATTTAAACAATAATCAGAATTACTTTTCAATGTTTTTTGAATTAGGGAAAAATCGATCTTGATTAGATAAAGCGAGGCATTAATAATTGATTCTTTTCTATTTATTTCATGATAGAGAATTAAATTAAACCTATATGAGAGAATAAATGATAAAATTGCCGAATATAAAAGTATTATTAGAAGATTAAATTCTAGTAGGACTATTGATAGTATTACAGAAATACTAAAGGAGGATAAATTGATAATAAAGCTCGCTTTATTAATATCATCTTCATCAATATCATATAATTTTCTATATAAATAACTATATCTTTCATTCAGTATCTTAAATTTTAATTTGGGTAAATTAAGATTATGAAATTTCCTACAAAAGTGAAGATAATTTTCAAGATTTTTCATATAATTAATGATTTCAGTGTAAATTAATAATATAGACTCTAATTAAGGATGAATAACAAGAAATATTTAGAAGATATGTTTGAGGGGGAATTCTGTAGAAGTGAGAATTGATAAAAGTTAAGTTGTATTCTATTATTTTAAAACAAGTTTTATTTTCAATAACAAACTCGTATTTAATAATATGGTCATAAATTGTGATGTTTAAATTATTTGGATATTCTATATTCTTAAGATATTTTTGATTTGGATTTTGAGCCACATAAGTAATTCCTTGGTCAATTTCATCAATAAAGATCAGATATATTTCTAAATTATTCTTCTCATTCTGATTAAACTCTGCAATTTTTCCTAAATAAGGAACAAGTATAGATGAAAAAATTGTTAAAGTAAAAATCCCAAAACCTATTAATAAGGATTTTTCAATTAAGTTTGTCATACAATTGAATACAAATTTAAAAATTTAAACTTCTATTCTTTTTCCAGTCATGCCAAAAATTTTTTAATGACTCAATAGAAGTTAGAGAAGAATAAGAAATTTTGTGAAAGAAATCTATTAATTTTAAATTTTCAATCTTATTAATTCTTAAGAGAAATTCGAATATTTCATTATAAATTTTAATAAATCCTAGAAAACGCTCGTTACTTAAATTTTCGTATTTTTTTGATTCTAAAATCACATTTGTTTCAGAAAGAGATTTAGTTAATAACCATTTTTTCGTTTCTGGATTATATTCGAATATAGAATTATATAATTTGTTTTGATTATCAGGAGATTCACATACTTCAAACACTCCTACGACCTTTCTCTCATTAAAGTTTTTTTTCATTAGGATAATTAAATCAAGATCATTTAGACACGTTCTATTTATCTTAAAATGATAAATAAATCGATTCAGAAGTGAATTAATATTTTTAGAATGAATTGTTTGAAATCCCCTTAATCCGGCAGCAAGGCAATGAAACATAGCCTCTGCTTCGTCTTGTGTTAGTATCTCACCTAAAAAGATAATATCGGGGGTTCTGTGTAAAAGGGTTTTAATTTGGTTGCTTTTTGAATATTTTTCTATTATAGACTCCTCTAATGAATCGACTTTATATTTTAATTGGTGCTTACCATATTCAGTTTGATTTAATGATTCTGTAATATTTTCAATATAAATCTTTCTGAATTCTTTTGGTGTTAATAAATCTAATGCATTAATTAAAGTTGTTTTTCCTGTATCTGTTTCGCCAGTGACTGTTATATTTTTTCTGCGAAGAATATTAAAATAAAAAAATGATGCCATTAAAGGATCTATAGTCCCATTTTTTAGTAGATCCTGTATAGTTAAAATGTTCTTATTTAGTTTTCTTATATCTAAAGCAAAATTATTTATTTGAATAGGCTCAACATCAATAGCAAATCTGCAATAAAAATATTTGTTTTTAATAACAAATTTGATAATTGGATTCATAAAATCAAGTCTTTGGCCACTGTATAACCTAAATAATGTTTTTATTCGATCAATTTCTTTTGAGTTGAATTTTATATCTGTTCGACACCGAGCATAGGAATGGTGATTTATGTAGATCTCATCTTTGGGGGAATCTAAGAATATTTCTTCTATAAAATCATCGACTAATAATGGGAATAATTTGTCTAAGTTTAACTTTTTTAATACTGTTATAAATCCAATCTTTTTTTTAATTGATTTCGGAAAGTAATATTTTGAATTTAAAATTTTTGTTGATTCACTTTTATACATTTTTATTAAGCTTTCTAAAGGAATTAGTTGATCAAATTCAGCAATTTGGATATTTTGATGGATATCTTGAATAATCTTTTTAAAATAATCCTCCTCTGGTTCTCCCTTATAGAAGTAGTTAACCATATATCTTTTTTCAATTTCAAATGAGTTTTCATAAATATGAACCTTAAAAATATCGTGTTTTCCAGTATTATAAGTTTTTAATAGTTTTTCATCTCTAAGTAAGGTTTTAGTGTGAATTTCTTGCGTTGTATTTGCTAAAAATGAATTTCCTAATAGATATTCATAAAAATTATTGTATCTTTTATGATTTTCAATGTTAATTTGGAAATTTTTAAATTTTTTAATAATTCTCAAATCATTGAGGAGTTTAAGAAGATCTTTTACAAGAGTTTCAATACAATAATGGCAACTTTGACAAATTGAATCAACGCTGTTTTTTTTAATTATAGTCGATGATCTCTTTATAATAGTATTATAAACTAAAATTGGATCATAGAACTCGTAATCTTTAATTTTATATAAAGAAGAAAAATCTGGGAAGATTTTACACTTGAATTCTTTAAATTTACATTTTTGATTCCTTATTTTCTCTATTTTATTGTTAATCTTTCTGATCTTTTTTAAAATTTTATAATATTCTAAAATTAATTTAAATTGATGATCACTTATCAAAATCTCGTTCCATAAAATGGAGATATAATTAAATTTTCGATCTTTGTGATTAAATAAAGCGTTTAAAAAACAGAATTTACAATTTTTAGATTTAAAGAAACTTTTTTTCTTTTGTGGGCAGTTATAACAATCTATGACTAAAATAACGTCTTTTTTTCCATCTAATTTTTCTTTTTCTTTAAAAAAAGTTAGATCTTTAAAAACCATTTAAACATTTTTTTCAAAGAAAAATTTAAATAACCCCCTTTTGTCTCTAAGTGAATGTTAATAAATTAAGATTTAAATGAAAAAATTTATTTATTTTAAAAAATTCATATCTAAAAGTTACTGTGATAAATTATGGGTCATCGTAAAAAACATGCGCCCAGACATGGGTCATTAGCATTTCTACCAAGAAAAAGAGCAACACTAATAAAGGCTCGAATACGACATTGGTTAGACAGTTGGGATGAGATTAATTTTCTTGGTTACGGAGGATTTAAAGTAGGAATGACTCATATCACATACATAGAGGATCAAAGAAATAGTCCTTATTATGGAAAAGAATTAATGAAACCAGTGACAATTGTTGAAGTTCCACCATTAATTCTGATAGGGATTAGAGTTTATAATAAAGATGAGTATGGAAAGTACATTGTTGGAGAACTATATACTAATGAATTTAATAATTATTTATCTAGGAAAATAAATCTCCCAAATTTAGAAAAATATAATTCTAAAGAAATTAAGAAAGAAATTCTTAAGGAATTAAACAATACAAGTGAAATTAGAGGTATTTTTCAAACACAGCCATATAAAACATCGATACCCAGAAAAAAACCAGATATTATTGAAATAAAAGTTAATTCAACAAACCATCCTAAAGAAGAATTTAATTTCGCCTATAATAACTTAGGTAATGATATTAGAGTAAGAGAGGTTTTAACAGAGGGAGAATTAATAGATGTAATCGCTGTCACTAAAGGAAAAGGATACCAAGGTCCTGTTAAAAGATTTGGAGTCAAAATTCTTACTCGTAAAAATAATAAAATACGGAGAGCTGTAGCTTGTATCGGCCCTTGGCATCCTGCGAGAGTACTTTATACAGTTCCACGTGCAGGCCAATTAGGATTTCATCAAAGAACTGAATATCATAAAAGGATCATGTTAATTGGTGAAAACGAGGAAGAAATCAATCCAAAAGGAGGATTTATTAGATACGGTAAAATCCAAGGAGATTTTATCTTGATACTAGGGTCTATTCCAGGATCTAAGAAAAGGTTAATTAGACTAAGAAAGACAATTAGACCAATAAGATCATTTGATTTAAATACTCCAGAAATTACATTCATAAGCAGAGAGAGCCAACAAAGAAAATAATACTCAAAATTCTAGGTGATTTTATGGAAAAAATCAATTTTTACAGTTTAGAGGGAGAGAAAAAAGGACTTATTGATAAACCAAAATTATTTAATCTAAAACCTAGATTAGACCTTATTCAAATGGCAAGTGCAATTTCTCAAAGCAAAATAAAACAAATCCAAGGAAGAGATTATAGAGCGGGATTAAGAAATACTGCTGAAAGTTGGGGAACGGGTCACGGAGTTTCTAGAGCTCCAAGGATAAAAGGTAGCGGGTTTATTACAGCTAGGCAAGTCGGAAGAGTTCCTTTTGCCAAGGGAGGTCGCCGTGCACATCCAATAAAGACTGAAAAAAAGAGTAAAAAAAAAATAAACAAACGGATAAATAAAATATCTGTAATTTCTGCAATTTCTGCTTCTGGAAATAAATTTTGGATTAAAAAAAGAGGATATAGTATTGAAAATATACCTGAAGTTCCTTTAGTTGTTGACGATAAAATCCAAACCATTAAAAAAACCGCACGAATCTATTCAATATTATGTAATTTAGGATTAGAAAAAGATTTAATCAAAATTAAGAGAAGTAGAAATATTAGAGCAGGAAAAGGTAAATCACGAGGTCGAAAGTATAAAAATAAAAAGGGTATTTTAATCGTAATTAAAGATGATTTTGGTATTGTTAAAGCTTCAAGAAATATTCCTGGAACAGATGTCATTAAGGTCGAAAATTTATCAATTAAGAATTTAGCCCCCGGAGGAACATCAGGTAGATTAATTCTTTGGACTCAATCTGCTTTCAATGAATTAAATAATTATGAGGTGTTAATTTAAATGGAGAACTTTTATAAAATTATTAAAAAACCTTTAATTACCGAAAAAACATTTGATTTGATTGAAAAAGAAAATAAGCTGGTATTTATGGTAAACAGAAAGGCAAATAAAAGTCAAATTAAGAGAGCTGTTGAAAGGATACATAATGTAAAGGTTATAAAAGTCAATACTATGATTACACCTCAAGGTGAGAAAAAAGCTTTCATCAAGTTGCATCCAGATTATTCCGCTCAAGATATTGCTATTGATTTAGGTATATTTTAGCTAATTCATTCTTTTAAATTCTTCATAATTAAACTTTTGAATTCCTACAGGATTAATAATTTTAATATTTTCTATTAATTTAATGGACTCCATTTCTAATAGTTTTTCATATCCCAAATCATTTAATATTAAAATGTAAATGACATATTTGGGATAATATTTTTCAATAATTCTATGAATGTAATTAAGATCTAGATTTTGCAATATTAAAAATAAGAAATTTTGCTCAATAAAAAATAGGTTTTCATTTAATCTCAAATATTCAATTTGATTAGTTAATAGATTTTGTTCAAGTAACTCATTCATTTGTGCTAACTCTAATAGATAAGGGTGTTTAATATTATAAAAAAGGTCATAAAAATCATTTAATAAAAAAAAGGTATCTATTATTCCTAATCTCCAAAGCAAGTTAAAAATTGCCTTAATTTTAAGATCTTGCTTTTTTATTAAATTACAATGGAAAAAATTGTTAATGGTTTTATCTATATTAGAAATATTCTCATTAATTTCACAAATCTCTACAAGGTAAGATGTTAATTCAATATTATCATTATAATCTATTCGAAAATGAAATATTAAATGCCCTTTTTTGCCTAGATTCTTAATTAGATTTGAAAAGTTAGATATAAATACCCCTTTTTTTTTAATTAAATCTAAATCAATACTGTAAAAATTAAAAATTTTAGATTCTTTCTCAGAAGAGATCAAAATTGATTCAGATGATTTAGTAATAGATGTATTTGAATTTATTTTTTCGAAAATAATAGTTAAAAATCTTTCCTCTAAGAATTTTTCTTTTAGGAATTTAAAAGGAATATGAGTTTCAATCATTTTTTGTTGAACTATATTAAAAGCTTTAATTATTCCTTCTTTTGTGTCATCTTCAAAATTCAACAATAATAATTTTTTGCTTTTTTCATAAATATCTATTTGTATAGAATAATATTGAATTATCCTCTTCCTTAAAAAATCATTAAAGATGGATTCAATCGAATTAAGATTTAAATCCTCTAGCATTGCGAATGCGATTATTTTATCATTTTTACTTAAACTCTTATAGTAAATTAAGTGATTTTCAATTAGATATGAAAAAAGTTTATACTTACCCTTTTTAACCATTTCATTAATATTTTTAATAAGATTTATAAAAACATAAATTTTTTATTAAGCATCAAAAGTAGCAAAAATCTTAAAGATTCGACTTTTTGAGTAATGGTTCAAAT
>CAZBNW010000002.1:19792-79555 GCA_964493385.1 uncultured archaeon
GCATCAAAAGTAGCAAAAATCTTAAAGATTCGACTTTTTGAGTAATGGTTCAAATCTATCGTAGTAGAACTTTCTAATTCTAAAAACAAAACTTAAAACAACACCTATTTTATAATAAATTAAATTAAATTCTAAATTTGGTATAGAATTGTTAAAATCTATTAAGGATTTATTAATTAGTTTAAAAACCAGATATAATAATTCAAGCACCATCCAGAATAAATTTATTCAATCCTTTAGATGCTGTAGAGGGCGACTTCTGGATGCCCTCAGTAGCCATTAATGATGTAGACAATCCTCTATCTGCATTTTTTTACATTAAAAATATTGATCAAGAAAGTCGATTAAAAGTATATACTATGAAAAATTTGTTATTCAGGAGTACTCCACGAAAGTGGGGATATTCATGGAAAGTTAAGGAGAATATATTTTCAAAAGAATCCAACAATTTTGAATGGTTACATTGAATTAGCCAAAATTGCTTGGAAGTCAAGATTTGCATTGATACGCCGTGATTGGAGGCAACTAGGAAAATACTTTAAAGAAAATACGAGAATAATGAATAAAATAATGAAAGAAGCGGGTTTTAAATATGGAATTGGATTAGCTAATAATATTTTAATTAAGATTATAGAGGAATATGCTGACGTATACGCTGCTAAATTAACTGGTGCTGGTGGTGGAGGATCTATTTTTGCGTTAGTTAATCCAAATAAAATAGATGACATTTTAAATTATTGGAAAAGTAAATTGTATGAGCTTATTAAAAATAGAGTGCTTTTTTTTTCAAGATTTCCGTCATTTCCTTTTGAAATGACAAAAGAACTTAAAAAGCGTCAATTTTTTCGAATAATGATAGATAATAAGGGGGAGTGAAAAAGTTATAATCAATTGGACATTATATAAGTAAAAACAATTGGAGATTTAACTTGAGTAAATTCGAACGGTATAAACAAAAAGCTGAAGTTTATATATATCCACACAAACATTGCAAAAAGTGTGGAGAAATGATTTCTGAAGCTTATTCTTATTGTGCCGAATGCTATAAAAACTTAAAAGAAAAGAAAAAAAGAAAATGGTTCAAAAGGAAAAAGTAAAAAGCTAATTCATAAGATTTTTCCTTTTATTTGGTTTATTCAAAAAATTAAATATTAAATCTTTCTAATAGCCAACTTTTATCTAAAAGGGATAAAAATGGTCCTAATCGTGGACCACTTTTTTTACCTAAAATAATTTGATAGATTGCTTCAAATAATTTTCTTGGAGGAAGATTTAAATCATTTTTTGCTATAGAAAAAATTTTATTTTGAATAAAATCTGCATCTAATCCATCATTTTCATTTAAAAATTCCCTTAATAGATGTATCCCCTTGATTTGTTTTTTATCTAATTTCTTTATCACATTCCTAGTTATTTTATTTGGAATTGTGAAAATCTCCACTTTTCTTAGGATCTCTTTTTTAACTTTAGGATCTTTTTCGCTTTCTAATATTTTTTTTATTCCTCCAATCCAATTATTTGTTTTGGTTAAGGTTGCCTCAAATTCTTCTACACTAATTACATTATCAAAGTTGTGTTTTTCCATGTAGGATTTTGCCTTTTTATAGAGTGTATCTAAGTCTAAAATATTTTGAATTTGTGCGAAAAAAGTTAAAAGCTTCAAGGGTAGTTTTTTTGATTTTGTTTTAGGGACATCATTTATTTGTGTTAATGGAAAAATGTATTTAAAAAATCTATTTTCTTCAGAATCTTTTGATATTTCTAAATCATAATAAGAATTTTCCATTTTTTCATAATATTCATAATATTGAGGAAGTTCTTCAATCCTAAAAGCTATATGTTTTAATGGAATTGTTCTTAAAAGAATTGTCCTATAAATCTTTGGATCAGCCATTTCTAGATACTTTTTTGGTGTAAAGACAATACCTTTAGATGTTTTCATATCATAATTTCCAAGTCTTAACCATTCATAGGGAACTTTTACAGGGCCTTCATATCCATATATTTTTTTACATAATTCTAAGCCAGTATCATATGCTCCTCCCTTTACACTATGATCCTTGCCTGCAGGTTCACACGTCGTTTTGTAGATCGCCCATTTTGCGGGCCAATCTATTCGCCAATTTAATTTTAACCTCCCACTCCATATCGATATTTTTCCAGAGTGTCCACATGCGTTACATATATATGCCACTTTTTCTTCGTCATTAAAATATTCTTTTGCTCTATTTGGTTTAATAGAACCATCCTCATTTACATGCTGAATTGAATTGCATTCCTCACAAATAACCATGACTGGTAACCAGTTTTTTTGCATTTCTATAAATTTTGGCTTTAATTCTTCTTTTAGAGTAGGCAATATATATTTTTTCAAGATTTTCTTAATTCTTTCAGTATTTTCCAGAGCAATTTGTATTTTTTCTTGCATCCTTTTAGTTTTGTATAACTCATGCGACCAAATTATAGTAATTTCTATTCCAAAATCGGGAAATGATTCCATTAATTCATTACCAAAATGATGTGCATAGTTTTCGCATTTACAATCTTCGTAAGGGCATGGAATCATAGCAAATGGTTTTCCAAGATGTTTTTTCTGAAATTCTTCAGGCACATATGCTGGAAATCGTTTAGCTGCATCTAGACTATCAAAAAATAATAAATTATTAACTACATCACCATTTTTTTCAAAAATCCTTCTTAATGCGTCACAAATTATTATTTCTCGTAATATTCCTAAATGGATATGACCCGATGGAGTTTTACCTGTAGAAAGAGTAATTTCATTAACTTTGCGTGAGTAAATTTCTTCAACAATTTCTTCTACCCAATGAACTGGAAAATCTTCACTCAAATTTTCTTCACTATACAGCTTTTTCTTTATTGGTGTAATGAATCTTTCCTTTTTAATCTATTTCGGTATAGATAAAGTAGACTATTTTAATTATAAAGACAAAAAGATAATTCTTTGTTATTTAAAATATTTATTTATTCAAAATACATAATCGAAAGTTATATTTTAGCAACAGCAAATAGCAAATTATAAATGATCATTTTTGCTTTTAAATGTTAGTGAGTTAAATAATGAGGATTGCTGTTTTAAATAAGGATTTTTGTAAACCAGACAAATGTAGTCCTTTTGGAAAAAAACCTTGTATAAAATATTGCCCCAGAGTGAGAACAGGAGACAAAACAATAGTTTTAAGCCCAGATGAGAAGTATGTAATCATTACTGAAAGTTTATGCTCAGGAGAAGGTATATGCATTAAAAAGTGTCCTTTTAATGCAATTAGTATTGTAAATTTACCTGATCCGTTGGAGAATCAAATATCATATCGATATGGGCAAGATCAGTTTTCATTATTTCGAATGGCAATCCCTAAAAAAGGAAAAGTTCTTGGATTAATCGGACAAAATGGAATTGGAAAAAGTACATTACTAAAATTGCTATCAAACGAGCTAAAAATAAATCTAGGAAAATTTGGAGATGAAGCTCCTGAATGGAAAGAAATAATTGAACATTTTAAAGGGTCAGAACTACATCAATATTTTATTGAAATTAGAGATAGTAAGATTAAGATTGTTCATAAACCTCAAAATATTACAGTAATCCCAAAATTCGTATCAGGAAGGGTATTTGATCTATTGAAAAAAAATGATATAGGAGAACAATTAGATCAAATCTGTGCGAAATTAAATCTTATTGAAATCTTAGAAAGAGAAATATCAGTATTATCTGGAGGTGAATTGCAAAGAGTAGCCATTGCAGCAGCTTATCTCAAAGATGGAGATATATATTTATTTGATGAACCAAGTTCATATTTGGATGTAAGTGAAAGAATTAATATGGCAAAATTAATTCGTAGTTTATCTGAAAAAGGTAAAACAATTATAGTTGTTGAACATGATTTAGCAATTTTAGATTATTTGAGCGATTATGTTTCAATTTTATATGGACAACCTAGCGTTTATGGAATAGTTTCACATCCGCAGGGTGTTAGAGTTGGTATTAACATTTATTTAAATGGATATATAAAAGATGAAAATGTGAGATTCAGAGAGGAACCTATTACATTTCATGAACGGCCACCCCAAGAATCACTATTCGATACTGGAGATGTCGTTTTTTCTTATGATGATATTGAAATTTCTTTAGGGAACTTCCATTTGACTGCTTCTGGGAGTGAAATTCATGCGGGTGAGCTTATTGGGATTCTAGGGGCAAATGGAATTGGCAAAACTACATTTATTAATTCGCTTGCTAATAAAATCCATACTGATAATGAAGAATATAGTGAAAAAACTGAGGAGAATAATGTAGGAAATATTCAAAAATTAAAAGTTATTGTGAAGCCACAATATATTAAAATTGAAGAGGAAGGGTTAGTATCTAAGCTCATTACACAGATTAAGTTAGCTCCCCATTTGAGTCAATCTTATAAAAAGAGATTGATTAATA
The DNA here is from genome assembly GCA_964493385.1 of uncultured archaeon. Classification (GTDB taxonomy): domain Archaea; phylum Asgardarchaeota; class Lokiarchaeia; order Sigyniarchaeales; family SOKP01; genus Loki-b32. The sequence continues at coordinate 24,249 of CAZBNW010000002.1, forward strand.
ATTTAAATCTAGAAAATATAAAAGAGAGGAATTTTTCAGAATTAAGTGGTGGGGAATTACAACGCGTTGCAATTGCTAAGTGTCTTTCAACTGAAGCAGATATTTATTTATTAGATGAGCCTTCAGCATTTTTAGATGTTGAAATGAGATTGCAGGTTGCTCAATTACTAAGAAAATCTATCGAGGAGTTAAAAAAATCGGGTTTTGTTGTAGAACATGATATTATAACGCAAGATTTTATAGCTGATTCAATATTAGTATTTGATGGTACTCCTGGATTAGAAGGTAATGCTTTACCACCTCAAAATTTAAGGGATGGGTTTAATACATTTCTTAAAATGATGGGAATTACATTTAGGAGAGATTCTATTACCAAAAGACCTCGCGTAAACAAACTAGGAAGTAATAAGGATATATATCAGAAGCGGATTAATGAATATTACTATATCCCAAAATAAGAAACCTGGGTTTGAATCATTATCTAATTCATTTTTAATAATTAAACATTTCTTTATACTCCATTATTTCGATTGGAGAAATTCTTATTAAGCAAATAGAGATTTAATTTGAAAATCTTTGTTATTCTTTTCTTAATAAGATTATTTAAATATTTTTAAAGTATAATTAACTGGGCTCTATTCAAAAATTTATATATATAATTTTTTTTCACTATTCTAAAATAAAATTTGCAGTGGAAATATAATAGTATATATTGATAATATTATCTTATTAACATACTCCTTTGAATTATGTAAAAAAAATATGAAATAAAGAAATTAATATTTTTAACCTCTTAATTTCCAGAAAACGAGGGGACGACCTCTTTTTCCGTCATTGCGTGAGAATTTTTCGATTAATCTTCTTTTTTGGAGTTTTACTAGATTATCATATATGGTTGTTCTTGGAGTTTTGAGTTCTTCTACTAAATCCTTTCGAGTTACAGGTCCAATTTCCTTTAAAGTTTTTATTAAATTATATTGCATAGGTGATAAATATTCTTTTGGGTCATAATAACTATTAATTAAGGTTTTATTTACCATACTTTACTCCTCCACTTTTAATATAGATTTAAAAACGACAATTTTTCGACTTTTTAATTTTTAAAGTGAAAAGTTTATTCTTATGATCTAATAAATTCCAAATGATATATAAATGATGCTTATTTATGCATTATTATCATCAACTAGCATAATTTTTAATAATATAAATTTTTCTTTACTTAATGTAGAATTATATATTTTCAATCTAATAATGACTGAAACTACAAGAACAACTGTCACTTTAAACAAAAGTTATATGAAATTAATTGAAGATTTAGTTGATGTTTTTGGAGCTACAAAAGCACAGGTAATTAGTAATATTGTAGAATATTTTTTTAACGATAGCAAAAATGATCCTCTTTTAGAAAAATTAAAGGCTAGAAAAAGAAAAGAAAAACCCCCTGATAAATCTGATATTGAATATAGAATTAGGAAATATTTAGAAAGAGCAGATAAAATACCTTTTGAAGTATTTGTGAATCATTTAAAACTAGATACTGAATTTGTAATAAATCATCTTGATGAGTGGGGTGAAAAATATGATTTTATGTTTATTGATAATAAAATAATTAAAACTAAGTAAAATCTAAACTATTTACTCAATTAATATTCTAAGCATCATCTAAATAATTCTAAGAAGTTATTCGAAAGTCCTACAGTCCAATCTAATATTGAAGTGATAACTCCAACAATAATAAAGAAAACAAATAAAGCAAAACCAATTAATAAGGCATATTCCACAAGATTCCCTCCATATTCATCAGAGAAGAATTGTTTAATTTTGGATCCAAATTTTTTAATGAGATTTTTAAAATTCATTGCTACTGTATTTTTTAATTTAGTTTTATAAACTAAACGATTTTTAAATAAAAAATAGATTTGAATAGATAAATCTTAAGAAATTAAAATCCTAAAGACTTCATTAAGATCATCTTCAGGCGCTTGGTTCCTTGGGATTTTAATTCGAAATTTTTCGTCATCGAAGTTTCTTGGAATGATATGGACGTGAAAATGTTTTATTACTTGACCAGCAGCTGCAAAATTATTTTGAAGTATATTATATCCATCAATTTTTAATTTATCATGAATCATAGTTGCCAGGCTCTTTACAACTTTATATAGTTCAGTAAGCTCATAATCAGGTATATCCTCTAAATTTGAATAATGGGTTTTGGGTACTACAATTGTGTGTCCCTTAGAAATGGGAGAAATATCTAAAAAGGCAAGATTTAAGTCATTTTCAAATACAATTTTTGAAAGAATTTCCCTATTCGTTATTTTACAAAATATACAATCTTTTTCTTTCATATCTTTTAAACATTCTTTAATTTTAAGATATTTTCAATATAATTTATATAATTTAATTTAAAATTAAAAAACCTTTACTCAGTTTTATCATATTAAAAAATGCAGATTTTTCATCTTAGTGCTCGTAAATAGTAATTGTAATGTTGCTTCAAGAAATAAAAGCGATATTGAAGAATAGATTGTCTCCTAAACCATTTAGGATGAATTCTGAGATATATGGGATGCATTATGGTAAGAATAATAATAGTAAATTAATAAAGAAGGTAATGTTTACGATTGATTTAAGTTTAGAAGCGATACATTTTGCCCTAAAAAATAAGGTTAATTTAATTATATCTTATCATAGTTTAATTAACAAACCGATAAAAAAATTTAATCAAATCATCATAAATAAATTATCATTGCTTTCGAAATACCCATTCTCTATATTTGTATTAAATTCGTCATTTATTGCAGCAGAAGGAGGGATTTCTGATACAATTGTGGAAGTACTTTATCTAAAATTAGAAACCATATTTCAAGTGAAAAATAATAAAGGTATTAAAATTCCTATTGGAAGAATTTGTTCACCTATGATTTATTTAAATAAAAAGCACCCATTTACATTAGAGAATCTAATAAAGCGGATAAAAACAAATTTGGGTTTAGGTAATGTTTCATATGTGGGAGATCTTAAAAGTGTAATAAAAAAAATTTGTATTGTGGGAGCAAATATATCAAATATAGATCATATTAATAAAGCAATGAAACTTGGCTGTGATTGCTATATATCAGGAAAAATTAATTATTTTGATGCAATTTTTGCCCGAGATATAGGACTTAATTTAATAGAAACATCTTATTATGAGAATGGATTATTAGCGATGAAAAAACTAAGTAATATCTTGAGTTTAGAGTTTCCTCAGGTTGAATTTATAATATTTGAATCTAAGAATCCTATTAAAACTTATATCTAAGAGATTTAATAAAAGTTTAAATCTTTTAAGATATATTTTGAATTTAAAATATTAAAACTTTTCATTTCATATTCGATAAAATATTAGTGAGAAAATTATGACCATAATGGAGTATAATGGGAAAAAACCAGAAATAAGTCCAATTAGTTATGTTTCACCAATGGCGACACTAATCGGAGATATACGTGTTAACGATAATGTGATAATTTGGCCAGGGTCAATTATACGCGCAGAAAATTCACCAATTAATATAGGTGAATATACTACAATCTTTGACGGAGTTATGATGTTAACGCGTTCTCAAAAAAGCTCAATAAATATTGGGAGATATTGTATAATAGAGTCTGGAGTAACTCTTTTAGGATGTTTTTTAGAAGATTATGTTCAAGTAAAAGAGGGTACCTTAATTTTTGAAGAAGCTTCTATTGGCGAAGGGGCAATAATTCTAAATCAGAGTCAAGTTCCACCAGGTTTAACAATTCCTGCCCGAGCTGTGATGAGAGGAATTCCAGTTGAACCGATAAGAGAACAAACTCGTAATGATGTACTTAAACAGAAAGAAAAAGCAGAAAATTATTCTCAGTTATTTATTAAAATCAAAGAACTATTACCAAATGCTCAAAGCTATTTATTAACTTTACCAGATTTCATTAAGTTAATGTTAAAAAAAGAAGATTAAAAAAAAGAATTAGAATTTTAAGTTATACCATAATATTTAACATTTTTACAAGTTCTTTATAGCGTGAGCGAAGAGTTACCTCAGTTACCCCTACCAAATTTGCTATTTCCTTTTGTGAAATTTTTTTATCTTTCTTTTTACAAACTAAATATAACGCTCCTGCACATAAACCTTTTGGATCTTTCCCACTTGTAGAAAATTTGGTAGTAAATGTTTGTAAAATTTTTATTGTTGTATTTTCCGCATCTGCGTCTAACTCCAATTCTGCTATAAATCTAGGAATAAGGGAGATGGGATCTGTTGAAGGAGCTTTTAAATTTAATTCTCTAATTAATGTTCTATAACATCGTCTTACATTTTTAGCACTTATGGATGTCTGATCTAAAATTTCCTGTAAAGTTCTTGGAATTTTTCTCTCTCTACATGCGAAATATAAACAAGCAGCAACCATCCCATTAATGGATCTTCCACGAAGTAACTTCTTTTTGAATGCTTCTATATATAATCTTATTGCTGCTTTTTTAACATGATTTGGTAAATTTAAATTACTCCCAATCCGTTTTAATTCAGTTGTCGCAATTAACATATTCCTTTTATCCCATGTCATACGAGAATTCCATTTAGCAGCTCTTTTCAAATCGGGGCTTTTAATATTAGTTTTATCTATAATTGTGCTTAACCCCATATCTGGTAATAAAATTGAAATTGGAGATCCTGTTCTTTCTCTAGACTCTTTTTCCTGTTTAGTAAATGCCCTTTTACCACTATGAGATATATCAACAATTCGCTCACTTATTACTAAACCACACTGTCCACACACAGTTTCTCCTTTCTCATGAAGTAAAATAATCTTGCCCTCACATTCTGGGCATAAATTCGATAAATTACTTAAATCTGATTCAACTTCCATAATAAAAACCCTATATTGTTTTTAAAAATATTAATTTTCCTATTACTTAATATTAGCGCTTTTTTAACAGATTTTAACCCGTGTAGCGAATAAAATATTGTTTTGAAGATTGATTAAATCTTATGTGACTGAAAATCTAATATATTCTTTGATGCAAATAATATATATATAAATATATTATATAAATGTTTCGCTCAGAATCTGAGGGTATTTAGAAAATGCAATATATATTTTGGTAATTAATTTATCATAGAAAAAATGGAAGACATGTATTGAATCCAAATAAAATTCCTTCCATAACACCAGAAATTAAAGCATATATCGCTCTACTAGGATTATGAATTAAACGATTGTTATTAATTAAATACCATAGACTTACTAATACCTGTAATAAAGCAAATAAAGAACCAAGGGAGAAACAATAATAAATAGTTTTTTCATGAGGATATATTGCAGTCTCAAGGTCCATTATACCGTTCAAATAAAATGGATCAAACCCACTAAATGCAATAAAATTATAAATTAATCTATCAGGTAAAGGATCTAAAAACCAAATTAAAAAATATGTGATATAATTAAATAAAATTCCGAAAGCTAAAACAATATAAGAACATCCTAAGATTAATCTTGGTTTTATAAATAGATCTTCTTGGTTATCTTTACTAACTAATCTAGATTGACGATAAACACCTCTTAATCTTAATAAGGTTAAAATTCCAATAGATAAAATAATAAAAACAAAAATATATTTCAGATATTTGCATAAGATTAAAAAGAGATTATTAAAAGCTATACACCAGCTTTTTAAGCCATCTATTATGTAATTAAACACATAATCTATGGATAATATTTTCCTATTGATTTGTCCATACAAATCCATGACATAATAATATTATATGCGGCGAATTTAAAGTCTACAAAATCTTTTACACTAGTTTAAGAAATTTTTTCACACTCTCGGTTAATAACTTTCATTGTTATATTAAAATCTTTCCACCAGTCTTGCCCTTGTTGAGCTACTAATATTGGATCTCTCTTGCGGGAGTTTAAGCATCTAATTTCCTCTTTTTGGGTTTTAATTTTACCTTTCCATATCTGAGAAATTACATTTTGCAAATTGATTTTTACTTTTTTAACTAATTCTTCATATGGAACTGAAACGTCTTCGGTCTTTTGTAATCTTTGAAGCTGGTCAAACTTTACCTTTTCTTTCGCCCGATTTAAATCACTACAACTGATTTTGATAGAAAAAGGTTCCTCTTTACCCCATTTACAATACTTTTGAATATCACATAAAGAACAATAACTTTCAAAGCTAATAGTGTAATCTTCAAGACCAATAATAGAATAATTTAAAATTCTAGGCATTTTTCTTCTTTTGTTTATTAATTATTAAATGCACCCTTTGATCTATTATATTTTAGGTCAAAAAATTTTTTAAATACGATTTATTAAAATTATACGTTAACTAACGATTTTTAAAACGTACATTTTTAGACTGTTAAAATCCCCATTAAGGGAGAGTGGCTTAGCCTGGTATAGCGCACGGCTGATAACCGTGAGGTCGGGGGTTCGAAGCCCCCCTTTCCCATCTTTTTTAACACAAATTAATTCCAATTAAGTTCATTCAATTTTTTAATTATTGTTCTCTATTATAAAATTAGAAATGAAAAATATCATAATATCTGGAACGCCAGGTTGTGGAAAAACTTCAGTGGCAAGAGAAGTATCTAAGTTAGTTGACACTAAAATAATATCTCTCAATGAATTAGCGATTTCAGAAAAATTTTTATTCGAATATGACAAAAAAAGAAAAACTTACATTGTCGATTTTGAAATTTTTCGACCTTATGTATTAAAAAAGATAAAGAAGATCCAGAAGAGTAATCATCCATTTTTAATAATAGAAAGTCATTTTTCTGATATCATTCCGGATAAATATATTGATTATGTGTTTATTTTAAGATGCGAACCGGATGAATTAATTAAAAGATTAAAAAAAAAAAATTATGACTCAAAAAAAATTATTGAAAATATTCAGGCAGAAATTTTGGGAAATTGCGTAAATTATTTTATTCAGAAACAAATAAAAGTACCTCTTTTTGAAATTGATACTACTCATCTTGATATTGAATCGATTGCAAAAATTATTATAGATATTGTAGTTGGAAATAAAGATGGAGACAATTATCATATAGGGAAAATCGACTGGTTGGAAAAATTATTTCAAGAAAACCGTTTAGAAGAATTTTTTGATTGAAAATCTAGTTTAAAAAATGTGGAAAATATGAAATGGGAGATATCTGATTTTGACGCTCTAGGAAGAATTGGAAAATTAACTGTAAATAAAAAACAAATTACTACTCCTAATTTATTTCCTGTAGTTCATCCCTTTAAAAATCTTATTTCCACTTCAGATTTGAAGAAAATAGGTGCTCAATGTGTTTTTACAAATGCTTATATCATTTATCAGAATCCTCGGAGACGAGATGATATCTTAAGAAAAGGTCTACATTCACATTTGAATTTTGATGGAACAATCGCAACTGATAGTGGAGCTTTTCAAAAATATATCTATAATAAAAGTAATCTAGAAATTCAGGCAGAAGATATTGAAAAATTCCAAGAGGATATTGGTACAGACTTTGCCGTAATCTTAGATGAACCCGTCCAGCCAGATGATGATTATGAAACAGCTAAGAAGAAAGTTGATATAACAATTGAGAGAGCTAAAGACAATATTAATCGCAGAATAAAGGATACCTGCTATTGGTTTGGACCAATTCATGGGGCACAATTCGATGATTTATTAAAAACAAGTACTCTTGAGATGAGTAAATTAGATTTTGGTGTTTATGCGATTGGGGGTTTAGTTAAATCACTTTTAAATTACAGGTTTGACTTAGTAATTAGGATACTTCTAAACGTAAAAAAGAATATTGTATGGAATAAACCCATTCATATGTTTGGATTAGGATTACCACAATTCTTTTCCTTGGCTGTAGCGTGTGGATGTGACCTAATGGATTCAGCAGCATATGTTTTATTTGCAAAAGAAAATAGATATTTCACATTATCTACAGGAACAAGAAAACTAGAAGAATTAGAAGAATTTCCATGCCATTGCCCTATATGCTGCAAATTTAAACCCAAAGAAGTATTAAATCTCGATAAGACATTAAGAACTGAATTATTAGCTAAACACAATTTATATATTTCTTTTTCTGAATTAAGAACAATACGTCAAGCCATTAAAGAAGGTAATCTATGGGAGCTTGTTGAACAACGGATTCGAAATCATCCAAATTTAGTAAAAGCTTCAAAAATGATTAAATCATATTTACCTCTATTTGAGAGCCATGAGAAATTGTATAAAACGCATGGCAGACTATATTCCTCTCCAGAGAGTGTCCAGAGACCTCTCCTATATCGTTATGAATCAAAATTAAAAAATAACTATCGAGTTCCAAAAGATACAAAATTTTTAGTAATTTTACCTGAATTAGATGTAAAGGGAGATCAATCACCAAGTATTAAGAAATGGCTAGAAGAATTAGACACTAATTCAATAATTCCTAGAAAGTTTCTCCATATATCATTTTTTTCCGATTTTTATGGGGTTATACCATTAGAACTAATTTCCTCTTTTCCTATGGGTCAGCATGAAGCAATAAGACTATTAAATGAAAATGATGTAACTTATCAAAACTCGGTGCAAAAAATAGAATTATTCTTTAATCTCTATGCTAATTTTTATTCTAAATGTGGAATATTAATCCCTAATAATTTTATTAATCAATTCAATGAAATTGTGGAGTTTCCGAAAAAAAATATCATGATAAATTTAACTGAAATGTTAAATTCTAATTTTAAATTAAAGATTGATTCTTGTAGTGACATAATCCCTCTTATTAAATATTTAAAAAGTGATGAAAAATAACTATTTTAGACAAAATATATGCTTATGGGCATGAGAATATTTTGGGTACTCATAACACAACTATAGAACTTACTAAGGACAAAAACTTAACAAAGAAAGGAAAATGCATAATAGGGATTAATGCTACAAAAGCTTGTGCTGATTTAAGCCCCGATTTAAAAAAAAGTCTCAAAAATGGAAACAAGATAAAAATCACGTTAAAAATTGATGATCTTCAGGATTACTTTTATGGTTTTGGAAGTAAAGAATTAAGATTATTAGATAAGGATGATATTGTATTTCGCAAAAGTAGTTATATATGTGATAGAACTATTTTGATAAACTGTACTAAACCATCAAGCGAGTTAAATCGTGAATTAATTGAAAAATTAAAAATCCCTAGAAATAAATTATCAATCATATTTGAATTAAATGAGATAAATGGGAAATAATAATAATAAACCAGAAATTCCTTATGTTAAATTGAAAAATAAAGATGGACAGAATTTTATTGATTTTATAAAAAATAATCTTAATTCTACCCCATTTGTTAACCATAAATTTAAAATTTTACATGAAAATGATTATATATTATTTCCAATAGTTAAAAACCAAGTTCTAGAAGATAAAATAACTAGAATAATAGATAAACAAATTAATCTTGAATTTGTTTCCAAAGAAGGAAAACCCAATGAATATTATAAATATAGAACGCTTCAGGAAGCATTAGAAGGTAAACTTCCAGATAGATATTTAGTGCTAATCCCAAAATCGTATGATATTATTGGACATATCGTAGTAATTGAGTTTGATAAGTTTAATCATATAAATGATAAAGAATTCAATGATTACAAGAAAGAAATTGCTAAAGCGATATTATACGTAAACAAAAACATTAAAACTGTTTATGAGAAAAAAAGTCAAATAAAGGGAAAATACCGCTTAAGAGAATTAGCCCATTTGTATGGTGAAGATAAATCTGAAACAATTCATAAAGAAAATGATTGTAATTTTAAATTAGATATTAAGAAAACCTATTTTTCTCCAAGATTGGTTTTTGAACGACGAAGAATTGCTTCAAGTGAGATAAAAGAGAATGAGTTAATCGTTGATATGTTTGCGGGAGTTGGTACATTTGCAATACAGATTGCAAAAAAAAAAAATGTGGAAATATATGCTTTTGATGTTAACCCAGATGCTTATAGATACCTTCAAGAAAATACGAAATTAAATAAACTAGAAGGAGAAATAATCCCATATAACATTGATGTTAAAGATCTCCTTAAACCTGCCAACCAAATAGGTCAATTATTATTACATAAAGTAGATAGAATAATTATGAATTTACCCGAAAATTCGATTAAATTCATTGAGGAAGCTTGTTTTTTAATGAAAAAATCTGGTGGTGTACTGCATTTCTATCAATTTTCAGAAAAACCAAAACCAATTGAAAAAACTTTAAAGATTCTTGAAGAAAACTTGTCGAATTTAAATTGGGAAATTGAAGATGTAACTAATTCTAAAATAGTTAAACACTACTCGCCCAGATCTGATTTAATTGTCGTAGATTTAAAAATAAAATCTATGAAACAATCTTAAAATGCTGATAACATAGAGAATATGTAATAATCGGGATTAAAATATAAGAAATATAAATTGCTAGTCTATTGTTTAGGAACAATAGCGGACCTAGCAGGATTCGAACCTGCGACTTTCGGATTAGAAGTCCGACGCCCTATCCAGGCTAGGCTATAGGTCCTCTATTTATCTATAAAATGTCTTATACTTAATAAAATATCATATATGATGTTTAAATTTTATTATGATTTTTAAGCATATTTCACTTATGAGGTAACTATAAATAAAAAGGGTTTTGCAATAGCTGCATGAATTTAATTTATGTCGGATATTTTGAGTTAAGGTTTCTTAATAAATTAATAAATTGTTAACATATTCTTTTTAATAAATGAAATTCTTTAATAAAATTTGAGACTTATATTTATTATATTATCTAGATTTGGTAAATTAAAAGAGAGTATTAATCTTGCTTAAGAAAAAGAATTTTCTTCATCAAAATATTCCATATTCCTTTAACTGGAATAAGATACACCATAAAGAAAAATACTCTCAATTAACTGCAAATCGAAACGAATTAAATAGACTCAAGAAACATTTTAAAAAAGTTTATGATGGATTAATCCCTAACAATTTATTTAATTCAAGAGAATTTCCAAGGGTATCTCAGTTTAAAATTAAAGGTATTAAATCTGCTTTTATAAGAAGTTTTAGCAAAAATTTGATTAGATCCGGTAAGATTCGATATCATGATTCTAATTCGAAATTGCCGATGTATGTTCAAAAAGTTTTTGATAATTATCGGGCGAATAATTTAACAGCCACGCCCGGACATGAACCAATTTTAAAGAATATTTTAATTAAGGATAAAAATGCTATTGCAATAGAAGTTCCGATTTGGAATGAAGAAAAAAATAAAGTTATTACAGGTCATATTGATTTGATTCAAATTGAAAATGGTATAGTTAAAGTAATTGATTATAAACCCGAAGGAAATTTTTTACTTTCTCTACCACAAGTTGCCATGTATGGAGTTTTAATTAAATCTAAATTAAATATTAAAAAACTTAGATGTATTTCATTTAATAACCAAGGTGCTTGGGAATATGACCCAAATATATTAAAAATGGACATTAAAGAATATTTAATCTCCCATCGAATCAATGAAAGACCCTGGGAAACTTTTCTTTAAAATTATCTTTAATTAGAGGTTCTTTCCTTTTGGCTTTGAAGGTTCAGTTTTTTCCTCTGATTTTAAATATCCGCGGAATAAGAAATAACATAAAAGTAATGAGATAAATTCGGTAATAATACCAAAAAATGTAATTATTGTACCATTATATCCTAAATATCGGAGTAATAAAGCGCATGCTAAACCGGTAGATGCTAAAATTACAAAAATTATCCCTTTTATAATTTCAAAAAAAGAATCTTTAATATACACAAGTTCTTTTTTAATCCATGAGAATATTGAAGCCATAAGAATATAGTCCTTGTTTTCTGACTAGCTTTTAAATAAATTAAATAAAGAATATTTTAATATCTTTATTATTTCCAAAAAATTATTTAAAAACAAGTTATTAAAAAAATAGATTGTTATATCTTTTGTGGAAGACATAACGGCAAAAGATTTTGATCAATATTAAAATGATTTCTGTTTACTTTTGAATTTTGTATATAATGCTTTATCTAATAAACGTCCTATTTTTACAGCAATTTTGGTCCCAATTTCATACCTTTCTCCATCAAGTAGATTTCTTTTTTCCTCAGGAGTGGGTATTTTACCGAGTCTTTTCATTAAGATTTTTTCAATAATATCATTTACGACATTTTTAGTTTTTTCATAATCAGGTAATTTAATATCTGAAGTGAAGTTTTTAATTTTTTCAATGGCGAAATTAAAAAATTGGCTGATTAACTCTATAGGATCCCCTTTTATTTCACTGTGAAGTTTGATATTATCTATTGCTATTTTTGTATCTTTTTCTTGCCAATATAACTGATTTGGGTTAATCCCAGGACTATTAATTCGCATAAGTGAACTGGTGATTCTACGTTCAATCCAATTTAAAGTGCTTAATTCTTGTTCTTCTCGTATTTTTTTTGCTTTCTCTTCTTTTTCTTTTTCTTTCGATTCTATTATTTGTTCAACCTCTAACTTACGTGTTTCTTCAGATTTTTCAAATCTTTTAATAATGTCATAACCAATAGAATATGAAATGGGAGAAATTAAATCCACTTTTAACTTTAACGGAGCAATATCCTCATATATTGGACTTTCTTTGTTTTTTAATTCTGAAATAGCATTTTTTAAAGATATCTCCATCAATCGACCCAAAATGAACCCATTAACTAGAAATGGTTGATTATCAGCATTAAATACAATAACTAATTCTTCTTGTCTTTTATTTAATCGTTGAATAATCAATTCTTCAAGTTTGATTTTAACCCATTCCTCTGAGTCAGTCGTTCCGTAGATTTTTTTTAAAGCTAAGAGAAAAAGTGATCTATCATTAGAAACCTTAAAATACAACTCTATTATTCGACTAAGTTGCCTTAAAATCTTGGATAATATATAAAAGAAAATATCTTTTGCTAATTGATTAATAATGTCTTCGAATTCCAAAATAAATAATATATGAGAGTAATTAATTAACTTTAACTCATCTAAAAAGACTTTATCGATAACTTGCTTTTTTCCGATGTACTCTCTTAACTTATTAATGCTCGTTCCCGTTTTTTCTTCTAAAACTCTTAGTAAATCTGGATATTTATTAAGATCTTTATTTATTATGTTTATTAAGTCAAATTCGGAGATTTTATCGGATTGATCTACGATTTCCCTGATATATTCAAAATTCAATTTGGAAATCGCCTTTTTTGCTAAATAGATTAAATTTTGTTTATCATCATTTAAAGATACAATATCTAGTTTTTTTATATTATATCTAACCATGTTTCTTTTTACTTTATTAGATAATTCTTCATCTATATTTAAGAAATATAAAACATTGTAAACACCGTATTTATTCAAAACATAAATTATATCATCAAAACTACATTCATTTAAGCATTCCAAGAAATAGATAAAATCATTCGGATTCTCTTTTAATTTTTTAATTAATACGAATTTTAAAAAGCTTAATACTTTTTTTTCAAATTGATCATAATTTATTTTCTCTTTAAGACCATCTTCAATTTTTTTTATTAAATCTTTCTTCAAATTATTTGCTGCTATAAAAGTATTCAATCCAGGTATTGAAATAGGAAACCGGTCAAAATTGAAATCTAAAACTTTCCTTTTTATCATTCTAACTGGCATCGCTTCTATTTGTAATTCTTTATAAGATTTAAACTCAAAATCCTTTCGGATTTTTTTTATTAATCGATTTAATGTCGCTAATTCTATGAATCTATCTTCCTTTTCTTCTAATTCTAATTTTTTCTCCAATTCAACAGATATATCTTTAAAAGCTGCGCTTTCTTCTAAAATTTCTTTTTTGACTTCATTGGTCAGTCCTATTAAATCACCTATTAAATCGTAAAAATAAAAACGTGGATAATTTAATATAATTTCTCGTAATTCTTGCTCAATTTGAATTTCTATATCTTTTATCATCTTCTCTTTTTGAATTTCTTGAAGTTCAGGTTTTCTTTCTTCAATTAACAACGAAATAAATTTATTTTCTAAATCAATCAATTTATTGAGAAGATTAACTTCTAAAAATAATGAGTCTTTTAATAGGGAACTAACCTCTTCAATAATAATCTTTTTTTCTGTAAGTTCTAAATTCTTAGTAGAATCGTAAGTAAATTTATCTAAATCAAGAGTCTTTTGAACTCTGATTCCTAAACTATGATATATATGAATAGTTGCTGTAGCAATTAATAAATCATTAAAGCTAGATTTCTGGCTAATAAGTTCAAAGATTTTATTCTTATCAGCTTCCCTTTTAAAATGGGAAATTATTAAATCAACTGTTTGAAAAAATCTAAACGTACTTTCAACTGCAGTTGTTTTTCTCTTAACTCCGCTAATCATAATTCCTTCACCCATTCTCTATAGACTTCTTTAAAATTGTCTAATATTTCAAATCTAGCGTTATTGTGCCAAAATTTGAAATCTATTACATGAAAAAGATCCCCTTTAAATAACTCTCTTTCCTCATTTGTTAAAATATGTTTTAAAGTTACCGTTAAAGGTCTTGGTATTAATTTCGAAAAATATTTTAATTCTATATTTTTAATATAATTATAAAATGTCTCGTCCTCATCTAGATTAAAATAATTAAGGGGAATTATTTTCTCTATTTGAGGATTTAGATTATTCAACTCATTTTTAATATTATTTTTAACATACTTCGGAAAATCAATATTAATATCAATACTAAATTCATAATTCTTATAAAATTCAAGTAATAAACTTTTTTCTTCAGGATTAGGTACTTTTGCTATATATATATCTAAAAAAGTCAGAAAATTTTCAATTTGTTGCTCATTTGATTCTCTCTCTTCAAAATATCCAATAAAATCATTGTATATCTCTGTTAAAGTCCATATCTTTTGTTCTTCTGGTTTAAGAAATTTCTTAGAATAATCTTTTATCCAATCTAGAATATAAAATTTCCATTCAAGGTTTATACCTCCTATTCTCTTTTCTAAAAATCTATGAAATCTATTCGAAAAAGTTACAGGATCACTGATTTCTTTATCAGGTTCCTCCTTAATATAGCGATTAATTGTAGAATGCCTTAAAACATAGCTTAATAAATAACGTAACTCTCTTGAAAATTTCTTAAATTTTTCAAGATGTTCTCTTATTCTTCCAGTATTAGATTCCATCTGGATTTCTGCAAAAGAGATTAAATCATCTATTTTCAAATCTATTACGTTAAAATAAATATCAATATTCTTATCAACTAATAAAATAAACTCTTTTATAAGTTCTGCTTCATTATATTTGAGATCCTTTTTTAATAGAATCGAGTGTGTTTTAATTTGATTGAAAAGAAATGCTTTAAATTTTCCAATTAATCTCTGCCCTAAAATTTTCGCCGGTTTTTGCTCCCTACTAAATTTTTCATCTAGTTTTTCAATTAATTTTATAGTCAGAGTTTTTAATCGACGATGAGAAAGATACTTTGGAAGTGATATTCTAATTAAATTTAGACTTTTTTTAATAATTTCAGAAAAATAATTGAAAACCGAACTCAATTCTATTATTCTCAAACTTTTTTCTTGCTTTATTGATTGCTTGATAAATTTTTTAGTTATTTTACATATATCTTCAAAATTTTCACTTTCTAATTTTCCTTTATTTAAAATAAAATGCTCAAATTTGTTTAATAATTCATCCAAATTTCCTATTTCCCCTGTACTGAGAAAATTTCTAGAATATTCTAAAAATTTATTTAGAAATCTTTGTAATACAATTAATAACTCATAAATATAGGAGATTAGCCATTCTGCTGTATGAGGTTCACCATATTCTTTTATTTTTTTGCCAATATAATTAATTATAAAAACAATTATTTCATCTTGAGATTCATCTAAAGTTCCTGTATTTGCTAAATTAATGAGATTAGTTCCTAAGTTTAAAGTCTTGTCAACAATGAAATTAGCACTTGGTTCAGATATTGAATATTTAAGATGCTCAATCGCTTGTTGCCCATCAAATGGAGTTTTAAGCTTTTGAAATTTAGAATTTAAAAAATTTATTTCCATAGGTTTTTTATACCATAAAATTTCTACGTTAGAGATAATTCTCGCATATGTATTCAACATTTCCTTTTCTGTTGGGAGAGTTCTGCTTAAACCAATTAATTTCTTGTTCCATTTATCTTCAATTAGTTCTCCATAAAGTTTTTTACTAAATCTAGAGGCGAATTTATTATACAACTGTTGCTTATTTTCTTTCTTTAACTCTGGGTGATTAGAAAACTCTTCTACCTCAAAAAATAATTTACTTATATTATTCAATGATTCTCTAGATTTATGTACATCTAAAACTCCTGTTTCAGGTTTTAAAGCAAGTAATAGGCTTTCACAATCTTTAAATTTGCCTGGTATGAAAATCATTGATTTTGGGTAAATATTAATTCGAGCACTTTTTTCATCAAAGTTGTATAAATCAAACTCTATACTAAACACTTCTGCTCCTGTATAATCCCGTAAAAATGCATTGTACATTGTTAAAAATTTAATAACTTCTTGTGAAAGCTCATTAACTTTTTTTCTCGTTAACCTTCCAGGGCCAATTACATCTCCAGCAATAACATCATTTGGCGAGGAATATCCAAATATCAATGAAAATTGGTAACTTATAGATTCGCGAGTTGTTATCATAATTTAATTCTATTAACAGATGGTAATTCTTAAATCAATCAATCATAAGTATTAAATATTTAGGCAAAAACCTTAAAAAAAAATCAAAGGTTGTTTTAAATATTTTTAAGTTTATAAAGTATTAAAATTTACTTTTGAATAGTAAATAAAGTACATCTATAAAAATATTATAGTAGAAATAAGAGAGTGAGATAAGGAGTAGTATAATTAAAATATATAATGAATTTAAAAGTCTTGATTTATTAATTGTACCCTATAAAGATAATTTAAGTTTTAAAAATAAAAATATAATAAGAAAAAAACTATATTAATAATAATAAAAACTTAAAGCATTCAAGGTGTTGGCTTATACAATTTGGGTCTGATTTAGGAATTAATCAAGAGGATATTGAAAAAATTAGTCCTCAAATTACTTTTATAACATCTAACGCAGATATAGAAGCTATAGCACTTGTAAGTTTTGAAGGGTATCAAATAGCTTTTTCAGCTTTACCACAATATCATGTTGATGGAGATCAATTTTGCGGGCTTGCGAGTGCGCTATTAATGACAGGAAGATCAACAATTCAAACTTTATTTCAGGAAGATTTAAGTGAAATCATAGTTCGAGCACAAGATGGTTATATCGTAATTACTAATGCGGGGCGATTAGTGATTGTCTGTGCGGGAACAATAATTGATACACTTATGAAGACAGTAAAAGTTATGCGCATTGCAGCAAAGAATCTTTACAAAATTTTCGAAGATCGCTAAATAATATTCTCTTTTTAATTAACATTTAAAAAAATAATCTCCAATTACTTAATTTTCATTCAAGAGTTAAAAATTTTAGATATTGAAAGTGTTCAAATTTTTCAATCAATTTTTAAAAAATTTCCATAAGTTTTTATTTATAGATGTATAAATAAGATTCAAAAATACTTGAATGATTTTTTTTTTACATTTATGCCAATTATAAGAAGTAGTACTTGGCAATGGCCTTGGCGTTGGCAATAGAGCCAACTGCAATGGTTTAAAATTATTTTTTCATTTTAATATTTTTTCTCATAATATTAAAATCTCTTTTTAAATGCGCATTAATTGTATTGATTTCCAATATATAAATGATACACATCTTAAGATGTGAAAAAATGAAAATAAGCGGTAATTAAAATGGTAGATTATTTTAAGGGAAGAATTTTTTTACAACCAAATGAGATTCCAAAAGAATGGGTAAACATCTTACCAGATTTACCCTCTCCTATGACGCCCTTAATCAATCCGATGGATGGAAAACCAGCTCCCCCAGAAATGGCATTTGCTATATTTCCTAAAGAATGTGTAATGCAGGAAGTTTCTCAAGAGCCTAATATACCCATTCCTAATGAATTAAGGGAAATATTTGCGAGCATTTATCGCCCTAGTCCTCTCCATCGTGCTTTGAGTTTAGAAAAAGAATTAGGCATAGAAGGTGATGATATTAAAATTTTTTATAAAAATGAATCTTTATCTCCTACTGGTTCGCACAAACCTAATACTGCTATTGCCCAAGCATATTATGCGAAGAAGGAAGGAACAGAAGAACTGGTCACCGAAACAGGTGCGGGACAATGGGGTTCAGGCTTAGCATATGGATGCAATCTATTTAGACTTAAATGCACTGTATACATGGTAAGAGCAAGCTTTTTCCAAAAACCTGGTAGAAAAATTTTAATGAGATCTTTTAATGCTGAAGTACATGCAAGTCCTTCGAAGCTGACTGAATCTGGAAAAATTTTCTTAGAAAAAGATCCAGAACATCCAGGTAGTTTAGGAATCTCGATATCTGAGGCACTAGAGCATAGTATGAGAAGTGATAAAATAAAATATTCTCTTGGAAGTGTAGTCAATTTTGTTCTTTTACATCAAACCATTATAGGACAAGAGACTAAAATTCAACTGGCGAAAATGGGTATTGAAAAACCAGATATAGTAATTGGGTGCATGGGAGGCGGTTCAAATTTTTCTGGTTTGATGATTCCATTTGTAAGAGATAAACTCAATGGAACAAGTCCAGATATAGAGATAATTGGTGTGGAACCTCGAGCATGTCCAAGTGTATGTAAAGGGGAGTACAGATGGGATTTTGGGGACTCCTCGATGAAAGGCCCTATAGTAAAGATGCACACTTTAGGACACACTTTCATCCCAAGCCCAATTCATGCAGGAGGATTAAGATACCATGGAATTGCTCCTATTGTTTCAATTCTATACAACAATCGAATTATCAAAGCTATTATGCATCATCAAACTGAAGTTATTAAGGCAGGTATTCAATTTGCTAACACTGAAGGAATACTTCCTGCCCCAGAAACTGCTCATGCTGTAAAAGAAACTATTGATCAAGCATTAAAAGCTAAAGAAAACAATGAGAAAAAAGTAATTTTGTTTAATTTTAGTGGTCATGGTTTCTTTGATTTATTAGCTTATAAAAAATATATGACCGGAGAATTAAAGGAGTATGAGTTACCATCAGAAGAAATTCAAAAAGCTTTAGCGTCAGAAGAAATGCCTGTAATTGATGAAACTCAATTTTAGATAATAATAATTATTATTTTTTTTCATAATTTACACTCTTAATAATCAAGAAAATCTTAAAATAAAAGAAACCTTTAAATATTAAAATCTTATGAGTTTGGTCGTTATTGAACATTTTTTCGATAATAATTATATGCTCTTTGTATGCTTATGGTTTAATTCTTTTATATATTACTTATTTAGCAAGAAAAAATGGAGAAAAAGGGGCATTTATCAATAATTTGACAAACGGGTTAGTTTTAATAACATCAATTACTGCTAATCTCATACTGATAAATTTTTTAAACCTCTCTGATAAGGAATTTATAGTTTTTCCTTTCAATATTTTAATGATCGGCTTTATTGGATTATTTTTTCCCTTATTCTATCTTTTTATTTCTCGAGAGAAACATAAAATTAAAAAAAGGAAGAAAAACATACGTAAGATTGAACTTCAATCATATACAGAACTACCCCTTAAATATGATATATATAGAAAACTAACCCATTTAGTTGTATTAGGAATAATCTTTTTTTATTTTACTTTTGGATTTTTAAATCAAAATTTAGTGGTTTTTTTAGTGGGGATCTCATTGATTGGTTTATTATCTGCTGATATTGTAAGAGTTTTAACTCCTGAGATCTATCCTTTAAAACCAGTTAATCAGATTTTACGAGAAAAGGAATTACATATGAGGTTAGGACCCCATATTTCTATGAGTATTGGATGTTTCTCAATAATTATGTTATATGGTTTAATTCAACCACTTGGACCAGTAATAATCTGTACTTCAATGGTAATGTCTATTTTTGGAGATATAACCTCTAATTTAATAGGCAGAACAATAGGTAATATAAGAATTAGAAAAACAAAAAAAACTTACGAAGGATTATTTGCTGGTATCATTGTCGCTTTTATCTCGGGAATAACTGTCTTATTTTTACTAAGAAATTTGTATAGATTCAGTATCTTAGGGTTATTTCTAATTCCCTTTATAGGTGCAATGATTATTGGTATATTGGATTATTTAGACTTAGAGATCGATGATAACTTGTCTTATAATTTCTGTTTATCTACAGTATTATTTTTTATTTCAAGTTCCGTATTATAACGGAATTTATATTATTATTTAATAAACAAAAATTTTTTCAATCAAGGTATTTTTTTTATGAAAATGTTAGAAGAAAAATTAAAAATTGATAAAATTTCTAAAGGGACTGTTATTGATCACATTGATGCAGGATATGCTTTAACAATTCTTAATCTTACCGGTATTGATGAATCCAAAAATTTAATGACAATAGGAGTTAATGTTTCATCAAAGAAATATCAAACAAAAGATATAATTAAAATTGAGAATATATTCTTAAATGAAACTCAAATGCAACAGATATCTATACTTTCCCCCAATGCTACTATTTCTTTAATTGAAAATTATAAAGTAATTGAAAAGAAAAAGGTAGAACTTCCACAGCTAATTAAAAAATTGATTTTATGTGTTAATCAGACTTGTATTTCAAATTCAGAAAAAGAACCAATATCAACTGAGTTCATGGTTCTTGAAGAAAAGCCACTAAAAATTCAATGTGTATATTGTGAACGTATTTACAAGCTAGAAGAAATCGTTTTCACCTCAAAAGAAAAGAAAGAGAAGAAAATAATACAAAGGATACAATTGTAAAAAAGAAATTAGTTTATCCTATAGAAAGAGCTCGAGAACTGACGAGAAGCCGGGTATATAAAAAAGAACTGTTTCAAGAAAAACACCTACAATCATAAATAAGAAGAAAAAAATACCTATACCTGGCAAAATAATATTTTTCCAATGCCATTCTTCTTTATCATAATCATATTTTAAAATTATAAAACTCACAAAAAAAGGAAATAAAAACCACCAGACCAGCATCCATGACAATAAAAACCAACCTATTAACCCGAAAATAAGTCTTCCTACGAGAGCACTTAGAGCTCCGGTAAGTGCGCGAATCCAATACAACTTTGTTTCCTTTTCTAAACGAAGATCTAAAGTTTTTGATGGTCTTTTTTCAATTTGAATAGACTTTTTTTGTAGTTCTTTCTTCTTCTCTTTTATTAATCTTTGTCTTCTTTTTTTAATATATACCTTCTTGCGCTTTCCCATAATTATTATTATAAATATTATTTATTATAAAAATCATTATATATATTGACAAACTAAAAATCAAACATAAAATGATTAAAGCGGCTAGAGAATTTTCTAATTTTGACGTATTCGCTATTGTTAAAGAATTAGATTCGATCTTGATTAATGGTACAATTCTAAATATATACGAAATAGAAGATTTATTGATAATAAAAATCAATACTACTTTTGGAAAGAAAAATTTAATTATTAAAAAAGATTCTCGGATTAATTTAACTGAATATAATTATCCTATTCCAAATTATCCCAGTCAATATATTAGTTCTCTACGAAAGTTTTTAAAAAATCGGAGAGTATTAAAAATTTCCCAACACCAATTTGATAGAATTATTATAATTGAATTAAGTAATAAAGATAACCAACCTTGGAGATTTGTTATAGAATTATTTAATAAGGGAAATTTCTTACTGTTAGATGAAAAAAATGTTATACAAATTGCCAAAAAATATAGGAAGTTTAAAGATAGAGAACTTCTCGCTAAAAAAGAGTACATTTTTCCCAAATCTCAGGGAAGAAATTTTTTAACTATAAATAAAGAAGAATTTAAAGACTTATTTGAAACTTCAGATGTAGAGATTGTTAGAGATCTATCCAGAAAGATCCATATTTCTGGCTTATATAGTGAAGAAATATGTTACAGAGCAAATATTAATAAAAAAGCTTATGGAAAGAACCTTAATGATGATGAATACCAACAATTATATGAATCTTTCAAAAAATTAAGAAATCAATTATTATTTGGCCACATTAAAGCACAAATTGTGTTTGATCAACACGGGAATCAAATTTCTGTGCTTCCTTTTGAAATTGAGATCCTTAAAGATTATAATAAAAAAAATTTTACTTCATTTAATAATGCTGTTGATGAATATTTTTCAAAAATCGATTCTGATGCTCTGAAGAGTCCAAGTGATCAAAAAATTGAGGATCAAATAAAAACACAGGAGAAAATATTAAAAAATCAACAAGAGTACCTTGAAGAGCTGAAAAGTAAAAAAGAAAAATATTATAAAATCGGGGATCTAATATATGCTAAATTAAATTCATTAGAAAAATTAAGATCTGTAATTTTAGAAGCAAAGAAAAAAAATTATCAATGGGAAGAAATAAATAACAAATTAGAAAAGGCAAAAATGAAAAATCTAAATGGAACTGAATTCTTCGAAAGAATTATTCCTTCAACAAATCAACTCATAATAAAAATCAATGGTAACAACGTTTATTTAGATTTAAAGAAAAGTGTTGGACAAAATGCTAATTCCATATATACTAAAGGAAAAAAAGCTGAAAAGAAAATAAATGGAACAATTATCGCAATTACTAAAACTGAGGAAAATATTGATAGATTAAAACTTAAGAAAGAATCAATAGAAACCAAGATTGATTTCTTAATAAAAAAGCCAAAGAAAAAATGGTATGAGAAATTCAGATGGTTTATCTCTTCTGATGGATTTTTAGTTATTGGAGGTAGAGATGCTAGCTCTAATGAAGCGATTTTTTCAAAATATTTAAACTCATATGATTTAGTCCTACATACCAATTTTCCAGGTTCACCTTTAACTGTAATAAAGAATCCTGAAAATAAGAAAATTCCAGAGGGTACTAAACAAGCAGCAGCTGATTTTGTTGCAAGTTACTCTAGAGCATGGAAAGAAAATTGGGGGATCGTTGATGTTTTTTATATAATGCCTGAACAAGTATCTAAAAATGCCCCTTCAGGAGAATTTTTACCAAAAGGGTCATTTATGATATCTGGTAAGAAAAACTTTATTAAAAATGCAAAAACAGAACTTGCAATAGGTTTGAATTTCGTAGAAATAGAAAATGAAATAGTTAATGGTGTTAAAATCAACTATCCTAAAATAATCTGTGGTCCTAAACGAGAAATAGAAAATCAATCTGAAAAAATTATCATAATAAAGCCATCGAAAATAGGATTAACCAAAGGGAAATTAGCTAAAGAAATAAAATCCTATTTCCTTAAAAATACAGATAAAAAATTAAAGAAATGGGTGAACTTATTATCTCTTGATGAGATTATTTTATATCTTCCCACTGGGTTTTCTATAATTGAATCACCCAATTAACTTTTACTTAATATCTTTTTTATTTTTGGAATATTTTTATGATTATCAAAAAGTATTCCATCAATCTGTATTTCGATAAGACGTTTTATCTTTTCAATTGGGTTTTCATAATCAAGAAAATCCCAAGAAAGGGCAAAAAAATCATTTTTATGACAAACTTCTATGAAGTCTTTATTAATTAAATTTGATCTTAGGCTGATCATGTCAATTTTAAAAGGGAGGCTTTTTTGGCTTCCTAATTTAAGAAAATCTTCTAGTTTTAATTCTAATCCTTTTGTTATATTATAACATATTTTACTTTCAGGAAATCTTTTTTTGATCTGTTTTAAATCATTTAATCGCCTGCAGCTAAAAATACATTCATTTATCAATCCTTTTTTTTGAACTAAATTACAAAGATCTTTTATTACATTCTCCCCTTTTAATTCTATCATGAATTTTACTTTCCCTTTAAATTTTTCTAAGACATCTGACAAGCTTGGTATTTGTTCTTTTTTAATTTTTGTTTTAAGTTTTCTAATTTCTTTAAAAGACCAGTCTTTCACTAATCCATAACCATTTGTAGTTCTGTCTAATGATGGATCATGCAAAATAATAAGCTGCTCATTCTTAGTTTTATGAATGTCAAACTCTATATATTCTGCCCCAAATTCTATAGCCTCTTCAAAGGCACCAATCGTATTTTCATCAAAATTAATTCTAGTTCCTCTATGTCCAATATAAAAAAATTCTGAGCTCATAGCCTAATTATAATAGATTCTGTTTTATAGCTCTTGAACAATATATAAGTAGATTAAAATAATAGCGAGTCCAAAAAGAGTAAAAATAAAAACCCAAGGATTTAGGATTGTTTGTCCTATTGAAAATCCAATAAGTAAAAATAATTCTTTCCAATCTAATGGTTTGCCAATTAATTCTTTATAATTAGCGAGACTAGTAATCATAAACAAAAAAAACAAAAGGATCACGATTCCTTTAATCAACACATCAAAAATAGTCCACAATACACTCTGATTCAAAAAAATAGTTATTATTCCAAGATTAAAAAAGAGTGAAATTATATAAAAAATACCCCCTAAAATAGCAGATATAATTACCGATCTATATGCAAAAATTTCATCAGATCTATATCTCTTCCTCTTTTTTAGCACCTTTTCTGGTTCTTTCGGAATTTTTGACATTTTATCGTTTTATCCTTTCTATTTTTTCTTTTAATTTAAAAATTTTATAAATATAAAACCCATAAAGAATTCCCAGAATACTAAAAATTATAATACTTAATATAAGGATAACTAGATTCCAAAGTGGTTGTTCTGTAGTGGGAAATGATTTAATATTAATCAGTATTATTGTACTTTTTATGATCCCACTTGGATAAAATGGCGTTTTTCCGTAAGTAACGTTAAAAGCATAACCATTACCATAATCTAATAAAACATCTTCCTCGTTTCCATTGATGCTAGTAATTGGAATTGAAAATTCGTAAATTGAGGAACTATCTTCTAATTTTGCTGCTCCATCACCATCATAATCACTGTCGTTTAAAAATATGCTATTATTTATGTAATAATCGAGGTAATTAAATTGATTTTCCGAAATATTTGAAAATTGCACAATTTTAGCATCAATAAAATCTTCTTTATTCTCTGAAGAACTATTTGAAATCATAATCCCAACAAATTCAGTGGTATTATGATATTCATGTTCTAAATCGATTTGTACAGAGATATAAAGATTCGAATTATCTTGCATAACCCATAAATTAATAGGTAAACCTTCAGGAGGTGAGCCACCTAAATCAATCTGAACTTTTGTAGCCTTATTCCATTCTTGCGAGGAAATATCAATATATCCATCAATAACAGGAGCTTCTCCAAACTGAGAATCAATTTCTTCAGTTGCACCATAACTATTAGATATAAAAAGCAAGGAAATGATGGATATGTTTATTATTATGATGAAGATTATTCCTCTAAGAATTATTTTTTTCAAGATTATTAAGCCATTTATTTTATATTGTTCTAATTTCTGTATAATTCAATAATAAAATTGATAATTAAAATTTAATTTAATATTTTTCGCATCTTCCTTGTTTTTTTCTAAATAGACAGTACTTTAATATAAAATTTAACTATTAAATGTAAAAAATAGGGATTCAATTATCCAATTAAATTATCTTGAATATGTTAATTCAATAAAGATAATTAGGGAGCATAATAACGCAATTAAATTTATTTAAATATACAACAATATAATTTATCAGACTTTTAATCTCACGTTTTGCCTCTAGTAAATTTTTGTTATTGTAATCTGCAAAGGGTTTCGGCCCTATCGCAACAAGAATTCCAGATAAATCTTTTTCTCTTTTAATGAAAAACCAGAAAGGTTTTTTTTTCTCATTATCTTTTACAATCATAAGCATCCAAGGATTTAATGTCCAGTCAACATTATCAGGCCCTATAACTTTTACTATTGCTTTTTGAGTATTATATTTTTTTGTCATCTGTATCGTTTTAACAAGAGCATTAAAGTAGCTTCTTTTTATCTTTAAATATCCTCCAAAATATGTTTTGGCATCAGATAATTCGAGTTCTTTGTCTATACCCTCTGAAGATTTCAAAAAAACTCTCCAAATGTCCATAATTAATTTTCTTTGCTTTTTTCTAGTTGAATTTCTTCTATTTTTATTTCTTTAAATATATTTTTAATCTTTTCTAATGATACCTTTAAATCCTTACCTTTTATTTCAGCTAAACTTAAATTCAAATAACACTCATAAAAAAGTTGTTTTGCAATTAGTAGTACTCCTGATGTGTGAATAACTTGAAAATTTTGGAGGACTTTGGATATCTCATCAAATATATCATTGGAAAAATTAAATCCTGTAAATGTAATCTTTACAATTTTATCATTTTTTAGTGGATAAACTGATAATTTTATGGAGTTCTCTATTGTTGATTGAATTATTAAAAGAAATGGATAATTCTCTATATTTTTGATGTCTAATAACGAAATTTTTAATATAGTTTTGGAAACATCATTAATACGCTGAATATAAGCTTTTGTTAAATTATAAACTTTCATGTTTAGTTAAAATATATGTTTTTCATCTAAACCTATCTTTCTTTATTGATTCGCTTTTTTTATTGATCGTATAGTCCCTGAAGTTTTTATAGGTGAAAATATCACCTTAGTTCCATTAATTTCTTTCACAAGGCTCAAAGCTGAAATTATTGTTTCTTTAGTCTGGTGAGAGCATCTTATAATTCCATAATCTTCGTCTAAATTAAGCTCTATTAACCATAATCCAATTTTATTTGCCTCCTTCATTCCAAAATAACGCCATATTGATTGCCAAATTGATTTTAAAATTGAATTTTGTGTAAGATTTATTTTACTTTCTTTAATTATTTTAAAGAAGATATATCTTTGCCTTTCCTTTATTGTTATTTTAATCCCCACCTTTAATTAATCTAACTTCAGGTTCAAAATTATTATCACGACGTTTTTGAGTTTTTTCTAATAATAAAATTGGATTTATGTTAAAAATTTTTTTTGCTTTATCTAAAGGAATTTCTAAAAGAGAATGACATATGCTTATTAAAGCTCTTGGGTGCCTAAAGTCATACATATCATCAAAATTTCCACTTATAATACAATTAGCTTTTAATTTTAGACCTAACTGTATGAATTTATAAAGATTTCTAAAACTTTTTGACTGAATTGCCTTGTTTCTTACCATGATCGGTGCCAATGAAAATTCTATAAATGAATTATTTTGTTTAGTTAGTGAAATTACTCCTGGAGTAAGTGTCTTTATTATTTCTGGATCAGAAAAAGATACAATATCCACTCTTGAATCTCTTGCTGCATATAATTGAACTTCTTTATTTAAAGACTCAATTGAAAGAATGTCCGAAAAATTATTAAAATGTTTTATCTTTTTTTTAAAATCTTCAGGATTATTTAATCTTAAATTAATTCGATAGAAAGTATTTATTTTCGTTTCTTTTTTTATTTCCTCTTTTATGTTTAGCGGTATTGCGAGTTGATTACTTTTAGGTTCTAAAATTACATTTTTTATCCCTAATTTTTCATAAAATTTTAGTCTCTCTATAATATCGTTAAAATTATCGAAATTTACTAATAGCCTTGATTCAAAATATGACAAAAATAATATAACCTCAAATGAACTGTTTGACTCTTTATAATAATGTTAAGGATGGTAAAAATAAAAAAATTTTATTATAAATAAATATTTAAAATGTTAGTTTTTGAAATTAAGTGAGGATTTCTAGTGGTTAAAAAAAGAACACATTCAGAAATAAGAAAAAAGATTGAGAATGGCTCTGCAGTTGTATTTACTGTTCAAGAATTAATAGATTATATCAGTGAAGGTAAGAAAGTTAAATTTGAAGATGTTGATATTATTACAACAGCAACTAAAGGACTCATGAGCGGCATTATGGGAATCTTCTCATTTCGACTCTCCCCTCCGAAAACATTAAGAAAATTTACTGAAGTAAATATCAATGGAATACCTGCTTTTCCAGGACCATGCCCAAATGAATATTTGGGTATAGTAGATCTAATTATTTATGGGACTGCTCAAAGTAAAACAATAGATAATTATTGTGGTGGTTCTCTTTTTAGAGAAATTGTAGAAGGAAAATCCTTAGAAATCATAGCTAAGAGTGCTGAGGGTGAAACCATTGAAAAAAAAATGAATCTTGAAGATATGCAATTCGCTAAATTAGCTGGGACAAGACAAGCTATTAAAAATTATAATGCAATGATCAATTGCGAGCCATATAAGGTTGATACTATCTTTTCTTGTCTTCCTTTTAATGAAAACAAATCCCAAATCACATTTTCTGGATGTGGAGCTTTAAACCCATTTCAAAATGATCCTGAATTTGAATCATTTGGTGTTGGATCTCCTGTTCTTGTGAATGGGACAATAGGGTATCTCATGGGTCCTGGAACTCGTAATTATATCGAAAAGCCGAACATGATGACTATTGCACAATTTGAGGGAATGAAACCAGAATATATGGGCGCGTTTAAAACTTCTTATGGATTAGAACCTATCTGTAGCTTGGCGCTCCCAATTCCTATATTAAATGAAAGAATTTTTAATAATATAGTGAAATCTGATAAAGACGTTAACCTCTCAATATTAAGTCTCGTAGGTCGTGAAAAAGTAGGAGAAATCACTTATGGTGATGTGTGGGATAATAATTTCCTTATGAGGTTTAATCCTGATGCTTGTAAAAATTGCGTAGAATGTAAAGCTATTGATAAATGTCCTACAAATGCTTTTATTATAAAAAATGGAATGATTTCAGCTATAGATCGATCTCGTTGTTTTAATTGTGGTAATTGCACTCATTTATGTCCAGAAGCTTTTATTCTAGATTTAAAAACAATTAAATTCGAAAATAAAGAAATACCAATAGTTTTAAGACAATCAGACAGATATAATGCTATATTGTTAGCTGAGCAGTTAAAATCAATGATTCTTAAGGGAGAATTTCCAATAAGAAAGCCAATTAATAAACTGCAATTTGCACAAACAGTAAAATAAAATACAATAAGGAAATTATGTCACAATTTAAATTATCAAAGTATGATCAAATTGGAATTCTAGTGAAAGATATTGAGAAAGCAGCCAAATTGTATAATGCTTTACTGGATTTTAAAGGAAAACTTAATATTGTTGAGCAAACTAATATCGTTTTTTATAAAGGAAAAGAGGCAACATTTAAGATGAAAAAAATTATGCAGTATTTTGGGGGGACTCAATTTGAAATTATTGAATTATTAGAATCTACTAGTGATCATCTATATTCAGAATTTCTTAAAGAAGGAAAAGAAGGTATTCACCATTTAGGAATATATACTAAAAAAGCAGATGAATTAATTAAATATTTTAAAAATGGATATGATATTAGTGTTGTTCAAACTGGAAAATATGGAAAAGTGAAATTTGATTATTTAGATACTAAAGAAGCTATTGGTTTTTATTTGGAATTAATTTCTTTTTAATAATGCTCTTTTTTTTACATTTTTGATGTTTTACTAATGTTTATTTTTTATTTTTAATAACTTTTTAATATGTCTAACCAAACATTAGATGGTGGAGATTTAGTCGTTAAATGTCTTTTAAAGGAGGGTATCAGAAAAATCTTTGGAATTGTTGGTGGAGAATTATCGAGAATATATGATGCTATAGAAAGATGGGGCCGTGAAGAAGGCATTGATACTGTAATGGTTCGGCATGAACAAGCAGCAGGTCATATGGCAGACGCATGGGCAAGAGCAACCGGGGAGATTGGAGTGTGCATGGGCACTGCTGGACCAGGGGTAACTCATTTAGTACCTGCAATTGCAGCAGCAAATGCCGATTCTATTCCGCTTTTAGTTATTGGTGCTCAAATAGCAAGAATGTTTGATGATACAGGAATTTTACAGGGCGGACTTGATCAAATGGCTTTAATGAAACCTATAACAAAATTACAAATTTCCGTTGAACACCCATATGAGATACCACATGCAGTACAAAAATGTTTTAAAACAGCCATGTCTGGAAGGAGGGGTCCGGTTTTTCTTGAATTAAGAGAAACTGCATTAGTAAGGAATGCCAGTGAAGAGGATATAAAAAAAATTCTAGATCCAGATAAGTATCGAGCTAGTTTTCGACCTGCTGGTAATCCAGAGGTAATAAAAAGGGCTGTTAATGTTTTAAAGACAGCAAAAAAGCCAATAATTATTGCAGGAGGGGGTGCGATTGCCTCAGAAGCACATAAAGATTTACAGAAATTATCTGAAACCTACCTAATCCCCACAGGAACATCTTTTAATGGTGTAGGTACAATTGGTAGAGATAAAAAAACATTTATTGGATCCAAACTGACTTCTAATACTTATAGAAGTGCTGCCTCTGAAGCAGATGTGGTTTTATCCCTTGGTTGCACTTGGAATCATACATTACTTTATGGTGCGGCACCATTTTGGAATCAAAATCAAAAAATAATTCAGGTAGATATTGATTCAAAAGAAATTGGTAAAAATAGACCTGTCGAAGTTGGTATTATTGGAGATGTAAGGGCTGTTATCCAACAACTTCTAAAAGAGATGGAGGGAATGCTTCCTAAAGAAAAAATTACAGAATGGTCTGAATGGAATGATTATTTACAAGAGCTAAGAAAAAATGATGAATTACAAATTCAGAAAATATTAAAATATGAAAAATTGCCCATGAAACCTCAAAGACTAGTATTTGAAGTGTTAGATTTTATCCCTTCTGATACTCAGTTAGTAATTGACGGTGGGGATATATTCGTATTTACAATGGATCTAATTAATCATAAAAATCGTCCTCCAAGAAGTTTTTTCCGTTCTGTGTCAATGGGACATTTAGGAACAGGAATCCCTTATGCTATTGGTGCTAAAATGGCAAAATCAGATAAACTTGTAGTATGTATAACTGGAGATGGTAGCTTTATGTTTACAGTACAAGAATTAGAAACTGCTGTAAGATTAAATCTTCCTATAATCATAGTAATTGCAAATAATTGTGCTTGGGGTATGATTAAGAGTTATCAAAAAAATAACCTACAAAAAAGGTTTTGTGATGTTGATTTTCCACCTATTAATTACGCTGAAATCGCTAAAGGATTTGGATGTTATGCTGAAAAAATATCAAAACCAGAAGATATTAAACCTGCTTTACAACATGCGATCAATTCTAAAAAACCAGCAGTCCTAGATGTAGAAATTGCCTTTGAAACGCCCCCTGCGATGAAGTTCCTTGGTCTCTATAAGAAAAATAAAGGATTATTTGGAAACTAAATTATATTTCTTGTTAATTGTTAATTTAATTTGAGGGAAATTAAATGAAAAATGAAAAATTTTTAGAAGGAAAAGTAGCCCTAGTTACAGGGGCAGGAAGTGGATTTGGTCGTGAAATGGCAATTGCATTTGCAACCAAAGGTGCCAATTTAGTATTAAATGATATAAACCTTGAGAGTATCGAAGAAACGAAGGATTTGATTTTAAAATCACACAAAGTTGATATTTTGCTAGCAAAAGCAGATATTTCTGATGAAAAACAAGTAATTGAAATGAGTAAGAATGTTTTTAACACATTTGATAATACATTTGTGTTAGTAAATAATGCTGGTGTAAGAGGGGGTACATCTTCTCTGAAAACAAAAATCGAAGATTATAATAAAGTTATGGATGTAAATGTGAAAGGAGCATGGAATATTACGAAGTCTTTTTATAAAAAAATGAGAAAACAAAAATTCAAACCAGTAGCAGGAAAAATTATTAATATTACTTCATGTGCTGGTACTGAATGTGGTCTAAATCCTTTTATTGGGATATATAGCGTAAGCAAAGCTGCTCTTATTGCTTTTACAAAACTTTGGGCTCTTGAATTAGGACAAAATAATATAACTGTCAATGCAATTTGTCCAGGGATTTTCCTTACACCAATATACGATAATGATGAAAAATTTATTAGAGAATGGATTAAATTACGACAGATTAAACTCCCTATTGATAAGATAGGAGAAAGTAAACAAGTTGCTGATGTTGCTTTATTCTTAGCTTCACCGGCAGCAGATTACATTACAGGTCAAAATATAATCCTTGATGGTGGAATGACAATTAGTATAAATAAGTTATAATTTCTTTTAAATTTTTAAAAAGAGATAATAAAATTATAAAAATTTATTTACCACGACCTTTTTTTGCTCTAATACTTGGTCGTGTTTTTTCTGATCCCCAACCTTTCTTATGTAATCCTCGGGCTCTTTTTCCTGCAGATGTGAGACCACGAGTTACTCTTTTTGTATGTTGAGATTCAGTTATCCAATTTATTTTAGGATCGGACTTTATGACAGGGTGGTTTGGATCCACTAAGATAACTTCATAGTACCAATGTCTACCATCAGAATAAACTTTATAGCTATTTAGAACCTGCATGTTTGGATATTTTCTCTGAACACGTTCCTCCGCAATCCACTGAAGATTCTTTCCTGTTGTGTATTTGGAGACACCCATGGCTCTTGGTTTTCTGCCTCGCTTCGGACGAGTTTTATGCATTCCTCCTTTTCTTATTCTAGCTCTCACTATTATATATCCTTGTTTTGCCTTATACCCTAAAGTTCTTGCTCGATGGAGTTTAGTTGGTTTTTCGACTCTTTGAATTGATCTACCCTTTCGGTATTCTATTCCACGTTCCCAATGTGGTGTTTGATACCCTTTTTCGTGTTTCTCAAAAGTTTCTTTCAAGTAGCTATATCCAGACTTCAATTTATCTTAGCACATCCGTAAAGTAATATTTATTAAAAATAAGCATATTTTATTATTTTTATGGTTATTTAATTTTGACCCTGAATTCCTAAATTATTCGGTTAATTTGGAGTTGACGTTATCGTCTTTTATTCAAACAACTGTTTAAGTAAATTACAAGTTTTCTTTAAATACTTAAAATCGGACTATAAAATGAATTATGTTCAAATCAAAAAGACTCGAATCTGAATCATATTTTAAAATAAATAACATTTCACTTATATTTATCTATTTAGCTTATTCCTCTATTTTTCTTTTTCTTAACAGTTATTTTCCAATTCTTTTTTTTGACGTATTAGAGATTAACCGATTTGTGCTAGCATTTATGCAATTTTTAGCTTACTCTATTTTATTATTTCGTCCTGTGTTTGCAGCAATAACAGATAAATATAGAATCAATGGTTATCAACGGAAATATTATATTATACTTTCAGGATATTCTTTAGCTCTTACCTATATCTTAATGGGACTTTTTTTTACTAACGTTTTTGTTTTTGGAGTTTTTATGTTTTTAATTTTTATTTCAAGTACAATGTTAGATGTGTCTACAAAATCGTTAATTATCGATATTTCACCAACTAATGAAATTAAGAAACGTCATCTTTTTTTTATGTTTGTTGGTGAAGCTTTAGGAAAGTTTTTTCCTTTCTTTCTATATTTCATTTTAATCAATGATGTTTATTCATTAAGCTCTTGGGAAAATTTTATTATTTGTAGTTATCTTTTTTTAATACCTTTATTAAGTATCTTACCATTTATTAGGGAGATTAATCAAGTTAAACCTCAAGTAATTGAAAACTCTGAAAATCTTAATATATCTGGTCATAATGATGTAAATTTTTCTCCATTTTCTAAGATTACATTTATCTTGTTTTGTGTTTTTGTATTTTTTGCTTTTAGTGACGTAATTTTTGCTTATTCTTTTTTCCCATTTTTATTGAATAAATTTGGACCTGAAAAATTTAACTTTTTTAACTTTATTTTACTTTTCTACTTCCTATTAAGTATAATGAGTAGTGCAATTGGGAGTTTTCTTATAAAAAGAACAGAACCTAAAAAAATTATATTAATTTTAATCCCAGTTGTAGGAATTATATATATGATGTATACTGTTGTCCCTTTTACATTCTTTACCGTATTATATTTTATTGGATGTTCTTTAGCGACAATTATTAATCTTAATATTTCAGTTTATATGATGAAATTTAAAAAAGGAAATAAATCAATCTACTTTCATCTTATTGCATCCTTCAGACAGCTTTCAATCTTCATATTTCTTCCATTAGGAACATTACTTTCCAGCGTCATCACCATAGAATATCTTATTATAATTGGGGCTATTTTACTTAATCTATCTCTTATTCCTTTAATATTTATAAAACTCTGATACTAGAATCAATTTTTTTGGAAAAATAAAAAAAAAATATAGAATCCTCTATGGATTCTAAAGCCATTTAACCTCCTATTTCTCCACTATATGGCATACTATATATCTTCATTCAAGTTTTTAAAATGAAAGAAAAAAAGTTTCTAATTTTTATGTTTTATATGGGGCACATTCACATTTACTATCCCTTTTTAAGGGTATTTTGGTTATTCTACAATTAAAAGTGTCTAGTAAGATGTACTGACTCCGCTTCGGTTCTGAAATGCATATGTCATGAAGAACTAAACTTGATACAAGAGTTCCAGTAGCAATTACGGTAGCTCCTAATATACCCCCAATTGGAGACACACGCGTATAGCGATATGCTTGAGAATCACTATAAAAACTATCTTGACCGTATATACATTGTATACAAGGGCTATCCTTCACTGGAAGGAAATTAATAATATGACCATAAGAAAACCCACAAATCACAAAATAGAGAGGTTTTTTGTTTAAAACGCATAAATCATTAATTAAATAAGGTGCTCCCTTATAATCCATAGAATTGATAATAATATCCCCCCATTTAATTATATCATTGATTTCTTTATAATGTGGTAAAAAATGCCTGCCTTCCGACGCAAGAAGATTCCTATCAGGGGGATAATCTATACATAAATTATAACCTTCAACATTTACTTTTGGATTTATCTCTAATAGTCTTTCTTTGGAACCTTTAAATTTATGTTTCTTGATGTCATTGAAATCATACAAGGTTTGCCTGTTTAAATTGGAAAGTTCAACAATATCGTTATCAACTATTTTAAAGTTAGAGGCACCTGAATAAATTAAACCGAGTAAAACATTGGTTCCAACCCTCCTAGCCCAGATACTACAATTTTCGCTTCATTAAGTTTTTTCTGATTTATTAGCGGGTGATCTAATTGGCGTTCCCATCTTTCTCTCTCATATTCATCTAGAGAATTATTATCTGAAACCCTCTTTTCTTGATTTACTAAGTTAAAATAATTAATATTTATATCTTCAAGGTATTTCAAGTAATCTTTTTGAAGTTTAGGTTGTTTAGAGAACCTCAATTCCGCAACTTTTTCAATGTACCTTTTTATTAAGGGAATACCTTCAATATCGAGTAAAGTGTCTAAATTAATATTACCTTCTCTTCCTAACAACCAATTATAATAAAAATCCTTATTCTTTATTGGTTTGATGTGCCTTCTTCTGAGTTTTAGCCCCTTCTTTTTATAAAATAATCTTATTTTCCTTTCCAAACTCATTCTTTTAACCCCTTCATTAAATTACTTCTTTAAATATTAATTAGGGATATATAAAGCCTTGTTTCCAAAATTCGGGAATAAATGAATAATAATCTACATCCTTATTTTTATACATATGAGTAAATTTAAAGTATCCTTCCCTTAATATTTTGAAATCACCCTTGTCGTAAAAAGGAGTCTTATTATTTATTTGATCTCTTAGGAATTTTTTAACCCATTCATAGTTCAATCTTAAAGAGTCAAGGAAATCCAAATTTTTATTTGGCTTTACAATCTTATTATAGACGCGGTGATTTTCAAGAGGCATTCTCCACCATCCTTTATAATATATTTTACCACCATATATTTCCTCACACATGTCATAAAGAGTATGCCCAGGGATTGCTTTATAATATCGTATATCTAAAATAATATTGTATTTTTCACTTAAAGACTTTCCATTGAATCTCTTTTCCAAAAAAAATTTTTGATTATCTTCTATAACTTCTCGTGTTTCACCAGGAAGTCCTATAATTAAAAACATTGATATATTCAAATTAATTTCATTTGAAAATATAATGAGATTTTCTACTTTCTTTACATATCTTTTAAGATCTCTCTCATTTTTGGAGTTTATTTTGTTTAAAATTTTTAACATTGGAATTGAAGCGGATTCAAAACCGATATCAGGTTTTATATTAAATTCTTTGTAATAAAAGAGATCTTCTTTTGAGCATACGTCCGCTCTATCATAAATGGTTATAGAATAGGGAAAATTTCCTTCATTTTCTATAAATTTTCCAAACTTTTTGTAAAATTCATCTCGGATACTTCTCTTAGGGAAGAAAACTGGATCACTAATAGCAATGGTATTAGTTTCTAACCATTTAGTATCTCTAATGATTCTTAATTCTTCAATACACTTATCTACTGATTTAAATCGAACATTTTTATAGAAAGGTAATTCCGTTCCAGTTGAAGGAATGCAGATCTTACATCGAAACATACAACCGCGCCCAAAGTCTATATTTAATCGTCTACCCTTTAATTTATCCTTATACCTTTTTAGAAG
Source organism: uncultured archaeon (assembly GCA_964493385.1). GTDB lineage: Archaea > Asgardarchaeota > Lokiarchaeia > Sigyniarchaeales > SOKP01 > Loki-b32. The sequence continues at coordinate 60,864 of CAZBNW010000002.1, forward strand.
ACTAAGGTCAATAGGAGGTAACTCATCAAGCAAAGGGAATGTTTCCCCTTCTAAGATATTACAGTCTTTATTTACTTTATTCCCATCTTTTAATTCTTTCTTTAGAAGTTGTTTTATTAATTTGAAAAAAGTAATTTCCCCTTCTCCTTTAATTAAATAATCAAAGATTTTTTTTTGTTTTGGAAAATGTTCATGAATAAGCCTTGGTAATTTACTAGATTGAAACTCTTCAGGAAAAATAGTTGGATGATATCCCCCCACTACAATTTTAACTTTAGGATTTATGTAAGACTTAATTAGACTTGCTACTACTACTGAATTCAAATATTCATAAGATGAATAACAAGAAATTGCAACTAAATCAAAAAAGAAATCTTTACAAAGATTTTTTAATAGAGATTTTAACCCCTCTAAATAAAGGTCTAAATCTTGAAAACTGAAGGGGGGTAAATCCTCAAGTCGTAAATCAACATAGATTTCCTTAATCTTATAAGACAATTCCTTTTTTCTCGAATTCAAGTAATTAGAAATCCTTAAAAAATAGGTATAGATGGCATTAAATCCTTTGAAAGGACCTACTTCTTGAGGAAAAAGATACATAATTCTGAATTTTTCTTTATTATGATATAATCGTTCCATTTTCAGTCTTCCTTACATTTGGTTTGAATATAATTCGAATTAATTTTAATATGTAAATAATCTTCTCTACTTTTCTTTTTAAACAGCTATAATTTCTGCTATTTAAATTATTTTCTTTAAAAATCTATTAATTTAATAAGTGTTATCTTTAAAAAACAATCAAGATCGATAATATGAAAATTCCTAGAGGAGTCTACTGCTATAAGTGGTGGATTCTAAACAAATATAATTTTTGGAATCAAGAGAAGTTGAAAAATAAGAAAATAAAATATGGAATCCGTAAAGGATTCTAAAGCCAATTAACCTCCTATTTCTCCACTATATGGCATACTTTATATCTTCATTCACATTTTTAAAGTGAACGAAAAAACTTTTATACAAATATTTGGTGTCTTGTGAATATTTCCCTTTTAAAAATAAAATCCATTGAAATGAATTATAATCTAAAGACTCGATTATTAAAGTATTTTATAGTCAGAAATGACCGTTTGGAATCACGTAAGATCAATTAAAGCTAATTTACCAAAAAAGGTTTGTTTTATGATATTATCATCTGAAATTATAAAAAGATTATTTAAAAAATAGAGAAATAATGTTAGAAACCTCTACGGATTCTAAAGCCAATTAACCTCCTATTTCTCCACTATATGGCATACTATATATCTTCATTCACATTTTTAAAGTGAACGATAATAAATTAAAAAATAGAAAAATATTTAATAATAAAATAAAGAATTTAAAATTTTTTTATATGCTTGGATACATTGTTTACGAAACTTTAGAAGAATTATCTAAGGCAAAAGAATTAAGCCAGATACAAAATATTTTTACCACACTTATTTCTGAATTAGCTGATTATCTTAAGCTACAGCCCATATGCCAAGATATAACAATAAAGTTACTCGATAAAGAAAATTTTACAAGAAGAGAGCGTGTATCCATTCTTGATTTTGGAGTTAGAAAAATAATCCAAAATAATAACTTAGTAATACAAATTGATAAAACCTATAAAAGGTTTTTACCTTTTATTTTGCTTAGAGAAGCATATTATTCTTTCGTTCCTAAAGAAGCAAGTGAGCTCGTTAAAATATGTATTAACCAAATTGTAGAAAATAATCTCAGTAAGTTATCAGTTTCCAAAGAATGGGAAAATTTAACAAGAGATTCTTTAGTAGATAGTGATTTTTTGGACTCTCAATTTGACAAATTACAAAAATTTTTCAAAATTGAAGCAAAAGAACCGTTTGAAAATACTCTACAATTTTTTTTCAAGGAAATGAGGGATAAAGCGCTATTAAGCCATGATGGAAATATTGATAAGTTATATGATGTACTTTTCGAAAGTTATGAATATAAGACCTCTAGATCCTTATTTAATAAAGATATTGTAGAAACATTAAGGATATTAATTAAATTATTTTATGAAAATAAATCATACATACATCTTTCCGATTATCAAGCCCTATTTAAAAAATTCAAGGAAAATCACCAAATTGAAACCGATTTAAGTCTACGAAAATTTAATGAGAGTCTCCAATGGATTAATAAATGTACTTCCATCGCCCCCACTTATGATGTTTCTCGTAGTATCATTGACCTTTACCAAATTATAGGAATTATAAAATTCAATCCAATTTTAGAAAAAAACAAAATCAAGACGTTAATGGAAGTTTGGCCGTTCTATCAAAACCCAAAATTTTCAGAAAATAGTTTTGCAACAGAAATCTCTTTGTACATCAATGTCCCTAAGGCGTATTTAAATGATTTATTAAAATATTTTGATAGATTAGAAGCATTGGGATATATTATTAAAACACAATTTTACCGTGTCTTAAATAAGACATCAAATATCAATCTAAATTATTATACAGACATAATCAATATAAATAGAATTATTGATCCAAATAATATCAAGTATGAAAAGAAATATGAAATTGAAACCATAATAGAATTTCCTACTATTTCTCGTCCACTTCAACTATCTATTTTTGATTGTACTATTTTAGAACGTGTAAGATATCTTTCAGTTACAGGTCTAACTTTTGATAAAAGAGTAGAAACATTAAATGCCATAAAAGAAGATGTCGAAAATGAATTGAGAAAACAGATCATAATTAATAAAAAGTTTAATAAAAGTTTAGATAAAGTATTGAATTCAGCCAAGTTAAAGCAACAATTTTTATGGTTTTTAAATGAAAATCTGGAAAAAATGGATGGATTTTTCTATTTACATGAAAAAATAAATAAAATTGTGAGCTACTTATATTTAATAGAAAAAATATTAAAGAACAACCCAGATATTTCTAATATTTATCAGCTTCAGGCGTTTCTAAACACAAGTACAGTTTCTAAGACCATTAAAGACCATCTACTTATTCGAAATAAAAATATCAAAAAAATTGTTTTTCATGAGACTCTTCCTTTATATTTTCAATCTAAAAATATATTTAGAAAAGAAGTGGAAAAAATTCAAGTCTTTTGCAACGTGTTTAATGCCTGTTATGACCTAAAAATTTTAGACCTAAAAGAGTTGAGAAGAATTGTTCAAGAGGGTAAAGTAGAGGATTCTAGTATAGCTGAAGAAATCTATCGAAAAAGAGAAAAAAAATATGAGAATGTTTTCAAATCCGTAAGCTCATATAAAATAACGAAAGAGAGGATGGAATCTACAATTGATGCATTTTTAAATCATAATCCACCCTTAATTCAACCCATTTTAATAAATACAATCCTTGCAAGCTTGTTTGCAAAATATTATCCCTTCTTAGTACTTAAAGATACCCCCGAAACTCATGAAAAACTTAATAAGCTAAGAATTTACTTTCCTAAAGTATTTATATGGGAAATGTTAGATTTAACCAATAAAAAAAGTTATATTTCCTTGCTAATTTATCTCGTAAACCTAAAGGAAAAGGACCTATTTTTATCTATTTTATATACTTATTTTAAAGATTCTATTATTACAATAAACCGTTATTTTTGGAGAGGTGTTGAAAGAACATCACTTATTCCAAAAGATTTCTATGATTTTGAAAACAAACAATTTTTTTACGTAAAGGGGCTTTTTAACCAATTATACACTTATTCTCAAAAAATTCTTGGTGAAATATTGGAATGGCCTAAGTATCAATTGAATGATAATATACAGGAAATTTTCTGGTCAACAAAACAAAACATGGATACATTGATAAAGACTGTAAAGCATAGAATTTCACATCAAAAAATAGAGTTTAATTTAAGAGAATTAGATGATATGTCAGAGTTTAAAAAAAATTTGGAGACCAATTTATTGGATCGTGCTAAATTTATAGATGTAAAAGCTAAAAAATTTTTCAAGAGATATATAAAGTCAATAAAATTTCTTCCGGCTTTTCAAAAAATCGGCTTTTCACAATATTATCTTTATTTTCGTCCGTTTTATTATAGATCTCCTACTTTTGAAATAGACTTCAGACTATTATTTATAAATACGTTCCAAAATATTAAATATCCTGCTTGTATTGAGCCTAACACACCAATTATTTGTAAGTATATTTTTCCCTTCGGGACTCCTAATAAGACTTATTTAAATTGGCTTGTAAAATCAAAAAAAAATGTTTTTGAGTATTGTCTGTTCTATAAAAAGAAATTCTATGACATTTTCCACTTTAATCGCAATTTAACAAATGAAGGTTGGAATTACTCATCAATTAGATTTAAATCATACATGCAAGATGTTTTATTCAATCCTACATATAATCCAAAGATTTCAGGAATAAGAGAATTCGATATAAATGAAAAATCCGAGCCTGATATTTATGGACCAGAAACTCAAGAATATGAATCTTTAACTCAAATATATAATATTCATTCTATTGATGTTAAATCATATTTAGGAACAAGAAATTATTCCATTATTAACAATATTACTGAACTCCTTCAAAAGAAATTAATTTTCCCTTATTTATCATTAAAAAATTTAGATTTTCAAGAGAAAATTTCAATAATTTTACCCAATATTAAACAGGATTTAAATGATGAGATAATAAAAATATTTGGTTTTTTTAATGTGTGTCGAATATATGAAATTGAAGGTGAATACTTTATCTATGGTTTTGAAGACATAAAGCCATTTAAAAATGGACTTTTAATCGAAATTTGGTTCCCTAAATGCGAAGTTGATGAATTTTTTGAAATTTTTGACTTGCTATTTCAATTTTTTAATGTGAAATATCGCCTAATCTTGAGTGATTTAGTTAATGGAAATACCTTACTCAAGTCAATTTACGGAAATTTGGACTTTTTAAATTCATATAATCCGCTATTAAACCTTAAATGGAATGAAAAGGATAAGATCTGGATGAACCATACGCTTTTTAATGAAAAATTCGAACCAATTTACCCAGATTTAATCCTTAAGAAAAAGGATCAGGTTTAAAAACTATAGAATCGAATAAAATTTAAAAGATTTTAAAAAACTAATTACGAGAGTTACTGAATCTATGGAAAAAGATAATAAAAACGAAGAATCACCCAAAAAAATCAAAGTTCAAGATAAAGAAGGTTTAACAGTATCTTATGATAAGGAGGAGTTAAATGAAAAATTCCCCCATTTGATAAGGGAGATGTCGGAAAAAACGAAATCAATAAAAATTGATTCCATTGATATGGCTATTGAGCAAAATCATAAAGAAGAGGTTCAAGAAACTAATAATTTATATCCAAATGAATTATACAAACCCGGAGCAATTGATTTTATGAGAAGATGTACAAAAAAAGAGGAGGCAATTGATATTTTGGATTATTTATTGCAAAGGAATGAAATTACTCAGGAAGATTATAATTCTTACAAAAACATCATTTCGGAAGAAGGAGGTTTGAAGAAGCTTATTAATGAGAGCGGTGGTCCAAAAAAGCCGGGATATTATTTGGAAAAATATTATTTTAAGAACGATAAAAATCAAAAATTAAATAGTAATGAGGATTAGTATCATTTGACAGATGATGACCTTATGACAAAGTTAGCTGCTTGCTCGGTAGCGATGACGTTGTCGCCCCAAACTGATGTCATCCCTTATTAAAAATTATTCTCCTAATCTTTTTCGAAAAAGGAATCCTTTATTTGTTAAGAAGTATTCATTATTGTTTTTTGTTATAAGACCCAATTCAAGTAAAACTGGAATTCTACCATTTATACAGGATATTGGCAAACCAGAAAACAATTTAATTGTTTCATAATTTCTTGCACCTTTATCGATTGCTACAAGAATTTCAATTCCCATATAACCTAAAAGGTTTTTTAAATCTTCTTGAGTTTCTTTTTCCTTAGTCATTATAAATCGTTTGAATAAGTATTATTTTTTGGGAGTTGTCCTTTTTTTAGAATTTTTACTTTTTTTACTTTTTGAAGTTTCTTTACGTTCTTTTAACTTGGTTATATATTTATCTGCAACTACAGGTTTGGATTCTTTAGGTAATAATTTCCTCATCCATTCAGGAAAAGCTGTGGTAATTTGTAAATTTGTTTTTAAAACAATATAGGTTTCTCCGTTGTAATTTAATTCTTCAATAACATCATATTTTTTTAAGAAATCTATATTTTCCATTAAAGAATCTAAAGATTTTTTTGATACTAATTTAGGTAATTTATCTTTTGAAATTAATCCATTTCTTAATTCTGAAAGAACATTATATTTCTTTGGATCCGCCATTATTTGAAATAATGTAAAAGCATCTTCTTTTATTTCTTCCTTAGTTTTCTTCTCATATTCACTAAAGTATTCTTGAACTTTGGGAAGAAGTAACTCTATCAGTTCTGGTTTATCATCAATATACTCAATGACGCTATCTGGGGGGATTCTTTCAGCATTTACTTCTTTTACTAGAAGTACATATTTCTCTACTAAGCCTATTTGATTAATAAAAATAAATTGCCGTTCATCTAAAGTTTCAATAATTTCATTAAAATCCTTTTCAGGGAAATTTTCAATAAACCATTCTCTTAGCCCTTCTAACAAGATAGGACCTTCTGATAATTTTTCATGGGTCTTAAATATATGTCTATCATTTAATAAAATGGCAATTTTCTCTTCTTCAGTTTTTTCTCTTGTGTCTTCGATAATTGCCCAATATAAATTATTTACCCATGCTTTTATTAGAGAGTCGTTTTTAATAATGCTCTCCTGATCATCATCGTCAAAATTGTTTATATCTTTTATATAAAATGCTGTAAAAATCTCTTCATTTGATTGCAACTGTTCTGAAAACTCAGCACATAAAATCGAGATTCTCTCTTCAATCTCAGGAGGAATTTGTTGATCAAGAATTGTTGAAACCATTAACATTTCTTTGTTTCCTCGAGCCCAATCAGAATGGATCTCAAAGTAATAATTCATTGATTTTAGATTTTCAAACGAATGTGTGAAAAAACCCTCACTAAATTGCTGATCCATGATGTTAGCTATTTTACCTGATAAGTCCTTATCTAATATATCCTTCGGATAAGAATAAAACACTAAAGGACCAATTTTTCGATGAAAATATGATAAGGCGACGATTGTCTTCAATTAATGAATCTCCATAGCGGTTTATTTATTAAATAACAAGAATAGCTAATATTTATCTGTTTAACTTAAAATAAATTAATATTAAAGATTATATATTATTAAAGATAAATAAATTTATCTTAACTTAACCTCTAATATCCTAGGATAATTAATATAAGCGATCAACTTTCATTATTATTATAAATTTAAGATAATAATTGAATATGACAATGTGTCCCATAAAATTAGTTGGCTTTGATTTAGATGATTGTTTATTTGACTCTACAGGATTATCTGAAAGAGCTAGAATTAAAGGAATTGATGCGATGATTAACTTAGGCTTAATAATAGAAAGAGAGAAAGCAATTCGGGCAATAAAAGAAATAGTGAAAGAATATGGCTCAAATTCTTCAAAGCATTATAATTATTTCCTTCGAAGATTGAATCAGATGGATGAAAACATAGAATTTATATCTTATAACGACCGATATAAATATATCGCTGCTGCAGTTATGGCATACCATGAAGAAAAGGTAAATTCAATAGAATTATATGATGGTGTTGCAGAATGCTTAAAGAAATTACAGGACCTATCAATAAAAACAGCAATTATAACCGACGGAATCCCTATAAAACAATATGAAAAAATACTAAGACTTAAAATTGATGAAATGATTGATTTAGTAGTTATTTCAGATGAAATAGGAATAAAAAAACCTAATCCTGAGCTATTTAAATACTGCTTGAAAAAGTTTGGAGTTAAAGGTCATGAAACAATATATATTGGAGATCGAATTGATAAAGATATAATTCCAGCAAATTTGAATAATATTTATAGTATTTATCTTCATAGAGGAGGAAAATATGACACTTATAAAGAGAATCTTAAAATCCAAGAAAGATTTAAACCTGATTATGAGATCTCTAATTTAAATGAATTATTTGATATAATCGACGAGATAAACAATAAATAATTGTATGGTAATATATGAAATGAGAGTAGCGTGTATTCAACCCCAAATTTTTCAAGAGAGAACTAGATGCTATTTTGAAATTGAGCAAATTTTAAAAAAGCTATTAGAAAAACATAATAAATGCGATATAATATGTCTACCGGAAAGGTGGGTTCCATTTTTCAGCAATTCAATTAAAAATTTTCAGGAAGAAAGAGGAAATGATTATAATTTCGTAAAAAATTTAGCTAAAGAGTACAATATAAGATTTTTATCTGGAGCTATTTGGGAGAAAAGAACTAAATTAAAAAAACCAGCCATTACTTGTTATTTTTTTGATGAAAATGGTGAAGAAATCGGCCGACAAGATAAAATTCACCTTTATGCTTATGAACAAGAATATTTTGATCCCAGTAAAGAATTGATGCTATTTAAAATTAACAACTCCTACTATTTTACAATTCTTATCTGTTTTGATATGGCCTTTTTTGAAACTCCTCGATTGGCAGTCGAAAATGGAGCAGATATTTTATTTTCTCCCACTCAAATAAGGGAGGATGGAATGGAAAATTGGAATATTTATCTAAAAGCACGTGCTCTTGAAAATAGAGTGCCTGTTGTGGCGTGTAACACTTTTGGAAATTATTTAAAAAGAAAATTTCTAGGGAATAGTAAAATAATTTCTTTCTATGAAGGAAATATATCTCCGTCTAAATTAAAAATTGTAGAAGGACCAACAGGTTCAAGTGGTTTTATTTTTGATGAGATAGATTTAAATTTTCCAAGAAAATTAAGAAATATTCGGCTAAAAGAAAAAATTGATAAGAGCAAAATAAAAGTTAAAATAATTAATAATTAAAGAAATCAAACATGATCCTGTAAATTGAAATGAATAGTTCTAAAGAACTCAAAAAAATACTTTTCTGTGGTTTAGAAAGTGGCGGAAAAACATCAATCCTATTATTATTAGATAAAAAATTTAGCCTATTACCTACAGTTAAACCAACTATAAAAGCAAAAAGAACCTTTTATACAAACTCATTATTGGGAATTTCAATTGTCCGTTGGGATTTAGGTGGTCAAAAAAGTTATAGAAAAATATATTTAGGTGAAAAAAGCAAATATTTTACCGAAACGCAATCGATTTTTTATGTTATAGATATACAAGCACCCGAAAAATTTGAAGAAGCATTAATTTTTCTTAAAGATATTATAAATATCACCTCAGAATCGCATCCCGATAATTTTCAGTTCTTAATCTTATTACATAAATACGATCCTGATATTAAAAATAATAAAAACATAATAAATAATGTAAATTACTTTGAAAATGAAATCTCATCAATCATTAAAGATGTCAAATTTTCTATATTTAAAACTTCAATATATGATGAACCAAGCTTATTGAAGGCTTTCTCTGATGGTGTTTTTTACGCCACTCACAAATCTAAAATGTTTCAAACCTTATTGAAAGATTATATGGGTAAAACTTACAGTAGTTCTACACTTCTTTTAGATCAGAATGGCTTTATTGTTGCTAGTAGAAGCACAAATGAGGCTTATCAAAAAGTATGTGAAGCTATTGCTCCAAGGTTAACAAAAGCATTAGAGAAATTAGAGGAATGGGATATAAATACAATTGATATTGTAACAAACGTAGAATTCCCAGAGAAACAATCAGAATTTCAAAAAGAAGGAATTATTTTTCTTAGAAAATTAGATATAGGTGATACCAGACTTTATTTGGTTGCGCTCTGTTTAAATAAGAAAGTAAAAATTAAGTCTTATGAATACTTACCATTATTAGCTGATAATTTAAAAAATTTATTAGAAAGTTTTGATTAACCTTTAACTATAAATTGAAATTCTTCTTTAATTTCGTTAATTTCAATTTGGAGTAATTTCCATATAATATTGCCCAAAAACTCTCATTACTTTTATGAATTAGAATTTACCAACAATATCTCACCAATATATAATTTACTTTTACTTTCAGTGACCCCTCTGGGGGTGGGGTTTAAATACTCATGTCCAAAATCAATTAAAATAAAGGTTATAAAAATGACTATGAAATCCAATCTTAATAGAATTTTTATAGGACCGAAAGCTTTATTTGACCCAAATTATATCCCACCACATTTGTTGTATCGAAAAAACGAAGAAAAATCTTTATTCTCAATCTTAAATGATTCTGTTTCTGATAAGTTTTGTCTTAATATTTTATATCAAGGTGTTAGCGGTATTGGGAAAAAGGTAATAGTAAATAAAGTAATTAATGATCTTTTAATTCAAAATAAAGATTACATTAAAATTAATAAAGTTAGTGTGGATTGCAAAGAAAAAAAGCTTGAAGAACTAATATTTTCGTTATTAAATGAACTAAATAGTTTTTCTAATCTTAACTTTGATCTTCGATCAATCTTAAATTCAGATATTCACCATTTATGGAATACTTTTAAATTTATTTGTAATAAAGTCAATTCTCATCTATTTTTTATATTTAATAATATCGAATATTTAGAGCCTGAAATATTCCACAAATTCTTACAATTTAGTAAGGAAACCAATATAACTCTAATATCGACAGTAAATAAAACTTTAAGACAAGGAAAAATGGATTTACTTTCCGAATTTGATTTCAAAAACAGATTAAATTTTTTCACTTATCATGAGCTTTATTCTATTCTTAAACAAAGAGTTTTATTGAGTTTTTCACATGAAATTGATAAAGACTTAATTAGATATATAACAGATTTAATTTGTGAGCAATATGTCCCTGTTCCTGGAAAAGGAATTGAAATCCTTCGAGATATATATCCATTATTAAAAAATAATAAAGGTTTTTGCAATTTTGAGTTGTTAGAGATTTGCCAGGAAGAATTTGATACATCTCAAATTTCTGATGAATTTAATATAATAAATTATCTTTCTGAAGAAGATATATTAACTGTTATATTCTTGGACAATCTTTCGAATTATTTTATAAGTAAAGTAAATTATTATGTCTCTTTAAATGAATTACAAGAATTGTATGAACTTTCTTGTGAATCATTAGAGTTTACAAAAAGTATTAGTGAATTTCGCAAAATAATCGAAGAAATGTTAAATATAGGGCTTATAAGACCCTCAAAAAGGACATCTTGTAAAAATAATACTTATGAGAGTTTTAATAATGTAAATTGTGATTTTTTCTTTATATTGTTAAATCCTAAACAAATAAAGGTTATAATTGATACAATTTTTAACCAATGATAAAAACATTTAAAATTAAATCTGATTTTTTTAAAATTTCAGTAGAAATAATTAATTAGAAATGATTTCGAAAATCGGAAAATGTAAATCAGATTTTTTTTATATGGAATATTATATATTTATAGGTGTAATCACACTATTTTTTTAATAATAAATAGATATGGAGATAAATTTTGACTCATATTAAAAAAATTTCCATGAGTGGATTTAAATCATTTGGAGATCGAACAGTAACAATTAGACTTTCTAGCGGATTTACGTGCATAGTAGGACCTAATGGTGCCGGAAAATCGAACATTATAGATGCCCTTTGTTTTGCGTTAGGTCGATTAAGTAAGAAAACTATGAGAGCAAAAAGTCTGGAAGATCTCATCTTTGCTGGTTCACGAGGAAAAAATCCCTCCCAAAGAGCTTCAGTAACATTATATTTTGATAATTCTGAAAATCTTTTTCCAGGAGGCACGGATACTTTTGAAATTACACGTACAATCAAAAAGGGTGGGGGAGGTGGATATAAAATGAATGCAAGAAAAGCTACCCGCCAACAAATACTTAATGCATTAGCTGCAGCAAACGTAGATCCAGATGGAAGTAATCAGTTTGTCCTTCAGGGAAAAATTGTTGAATTGACTCACATGAATGCTGAAGATCGAAGAAATTTTATTGAGGAATTAATTGGCCTTCAAAAGTATGATGAAATGAAAGATGCTACATTAAAAGAGTTAGAAAAAGCAGAAAGAGACTTAGGGCAATTTGAAGCAATCTTCAAGGAAGTTTCTGCTCAATTGAAAAAAGTTGAAAAAGAGAAAAATGACGCATTAGCATGGAGGGAATTGGATGAACAAATAAATTTTTTGAATTCACAGCTGATTGCATTAAAAATCTCAAAATTACGAGAAGAAGAAGATGAATTGGAAAGGAAAATTGAAAATTCTTTAAAAATCATTGAAGAATTGCAAGAAAAAATAAAACGACAAGAAGATATTTTAAACCAAGAATCAATTGTTATGGATAATATTCAAAAAACCATTACTGAGAAAGAAAAGGAAAGAGAGGCAATAACTGAAAATATTACTCAGATAAAGACACAAATATCTTCAAGTCAAACTACATTAGACTTAGCAAAAAAATCAATCGAAAAATTGACTAAAGAAATTGAAACTTTAGAAAGTAAACAAATGAAACTTGAAGAGGAACAAACATTTGATTCATTAATAGAAAGTGTATCAAATGTAATTTTGGAAAACGAGAATCATATTGAAGAAGCTAAGAAAGAAATTGAAAAAAGACAACAAAACCAAGCTCAACTAGACGCTAAAATTAATAATACCGAAGATGAAAAATCTCTTTTTAAAGCAGAAATTTCCAAAATACAACAAAGTATTTCATCTAATAACGCTCAAATTAAGATGCTTAGAGGAAATATAAAAAAAAATGAAGAAAAGAAGGAAAAATTAGAAAATGAGTTACAAAAATTAAAGAGAGACGCTGAAAGCATCGATGAAGCCATAGCAGCAACTAAAAAGGAAGAATCGGAAATTAGAAAACGAATAAATAGCTTGAATGTCAAAATATCTAAAGAAAATCATAACCAAAAAGAATTAGAAAATAATATAAATGAAATTCAAGCAGAAAAAAATCAATTAAATTCAAAGCTTACAGATCTTCAAGCTTCTTTATCATCATTAAACACAGAAATTAAGATGAATCAAGGCAATATACAAAAACTTAATGAAAAGAAAATTTCTATTGAGAAAAAGATTGCGGATTTAAGTAAAGGAAGAGACGCTGAAAAAGCTGTAAAAGAATTACTGAAAGAATATGAGAATATTAAAAAAGATTTAAGTGATTTAAGGGTAAAATCTACGCAAGAAAATTCAAATTATAGGAAAAATGAGCAAGATCTAGAATTGATGAAAATGAAGAAGTATTCCTATGAATCTGAAATTAATGATAACAATGCAAAAATTGATAACATAAATACAGAACTGAAAATCATTACAAGAGAACTAACTAAATTAGATCGAGAGAAAAATAATTCAGAATTACAAGCTAATACCTTAAATAAAAATCTTACAAATATCACAAGTGAATTAGAAAAACTTGAATACAAAAAAGAAAATGTTCAAAGGCGGTTAGAAGACCTTTCACAAGAAAAAGAAAGTCTCACTAAAAAGATAGAGTCTTCTGAAGAAGAATATGAGAAGAACACGAAAGATATAACAGGAATTCTCCAAATTTTGAATATGCTTACCCAGAATATTAACATCTCAGTTGAATCTATTAAAAGTAATATTCAGCAATCAAACGCAGAAGCTATAGAATCATCTGCTGAGGATTTCAAAAAGTTTATTCTAGATATCATTGATATTATGAAAACAGTTGAGGGCATTGGGGTTGATGAAGAAAAACATGCTGAAATGACAGAAATGATTAGCTCTATTATGCAAACTTTAAAGATGTTTACAGATAACGCCGATGATACAATTATTCAATTAATTGATAAAGTAAAAGAGTCCGCTGATGTTGAGGTACAAACTTCAACATCTACATTTGATAGTTTTGTTCAAGACCTAATGGAAATTCTTGAAAATGTATATCTCTCTTTAAGAAAATTAACTATGTCTAAAAGCCAAGAATTATACAAACAATTGGAAGAGATCTCAGAAAGCATAAAATATCAAACTGATGATTTTAACAGAATTGAGAAACAATTAACCGAAAGTTATATTCAAGAAAAACATTACTCTGAAAATCTATCAACTTATAATAAGAGACTTGAAGAAATTGATAAAAGAAATACTATATTAAATGAAAGAATTAAGAAAGGAGAAGAAGAGATTAATGAAAGAGAAAAAATCATTAATAACAGACAATTGGAAGCTAATACCTTGGATAATGAAATTAAGAAATTAAATGAACTTAAGGATACATATTGGGATAATATTTCTAAAATCCAAGATGATATTGATAACAAACAAAAAGAATTAGAAAATCTGAGAGAAAAATTACAAGAATTACATGGAATTCAAAATTTATTCGACAATATCACAGAAATTGATGACAATGTAGAAAAATTGAACAATCAAATTGAAGAAAAGAAAAATATAATTATAAACACAGAAGAAAACGTTAAAAATATTCAAGCTGAACAAAATTCATTACAAAAAAATATTGATGAGCTTGTTTTACGGAAAGAAAACTTCTGGGAAATAACGGAGAACTTGCGAAAACAAATAGATAATGAAAATAAAACACTTGAAGATACAATGGATCGTCTAAGAGCGCTTGAAAATGTAATGAGGATTATTACCTCTATCGAAGATATTAAAAAAGAGAACACTGACGCGAATAATAAAATTGAAACTTGTTTAAATGATATAGAAGGATTAAATTCTCAAGTCGAGGAAATTCAAAAAAATGTGGATCAAAAACAACAGGTAATAGATTCTCTGAGAAATGAAAAAACTGAAGAGTTGGAATCACAAAAAGGAGCTCAAAAAAAATTAAATAAATTGAATAAAGATTTACAAAAATCTCAAGGAAAATTAAATGAGTTGAATAAAAATAAAGAAAGAGAACAAAAGATCATAGGGCTAGGTCAAGATATCACAGATACTGAAGAACAAGTAGAATCAATAATAAAAGAATTAGAACGTTTTAAAAAAGATTTAGATAATGAAAATGTGAAAAAAAATGAAAAGCAAAACGAGATTGATAAATTTATCCAAGAAAAGGATGATTCATGGAAAAAACAAAAACAATATCAGAAAATTATAACAGATTTAAAATCAGATCTATCTATGGAAAACTCTAAAGTAAACAATTTTGAATCAAAAAAGATAATGTGCACAGACCAAATTGAAACTTTATTCCAACGTTCCAAAGAATATGGCTTATTACCTCCTATAACTGCTGAACTTTCAGAAGCAGAATTACAATCAGATATCGTAGAATCAACAAAGAAGAAAAAAGCTCTTGAACCTGTGAACTTAAAAGCGATTGAACAATATGACACAGTGAAAGAAAGATTTGATGAAATAGATATGAGACGGCAAACAATTCAACGTGAAAGAAAATCAATTCTAGATGCAATTGATAAAATTGAATTAGAAAAAACACGAACTTTCATGAAGGCTTATCATGAAATTAATCGAGAATTTTCACGTATATTTCAGAAATTATCTCCTGGTGGCTCAGCTAAAATGATCTTGGATAGGCCAGATAAACCATTTGAGGGGGGTATAAGTATTGAAGCAAGACCAAGAGGCAAAAAAATTAGTTCATTGGAAATTCTAAGTGGAGGAGAAAAAACATTAGTAGCACTATCTTTTATCTTTGGTGTTCAAGAGTTCATGCCGAGTCCCTTTTATATTTTAGATGAGGTAGATGCTCAACTGGATGGTCCAAACGTCCATAGAGTCTCCATGTTACTAAAAGAGATTGCCTCGCAAGCACAATTCTTAGTTATATCTCACAGAGAAGAAAATATTGTAAATGCGGATAGGATATACGGTGTATCCATGCAACAGTCAGGTATTACAGATATCTTTAGTGTTGATTTAGAAGAAGAGGCTAAAAGACTTCTTCAACTAGAAGATATCAAACCAACTATTACAGAGTGAGATGGTGAGTAAAAATTTCGGAAAATGAACAAAAATCTACAGAAAAATATAACTTTAGTGATTGGACTGTAAAAGAATTAAGGGAATTTGCATCGAAGAATAATATTAAAATACCTTCTAAGTCTAAAAAAAAAAATATCATAGATTTACTTCAAGAAGTTGTATCACATCCTGAATTCACAGATAGAACTCAAGAAATTGAAGAGGTGGAAGAAGAACTAGTTGCTGGATTTGATGATGAGGAAGACCTTGCTTTATTGAGAAAGGAAAAAATTGAATTAAAATTCTGGCAAAAGCCACCATTTTCAAGTCTACTAGATACAGAATTGGCAAAAGAATCAGAAATTGCATTTTACGATTTAGCAAAATTAGTTGATGAATTTTTTGATCAGATGCTCCATGAAGAATTGATAAATTATAAGATTTCTGGAATAGCGCTTAAAACTTCTGCAACTTTGCATCATTATAAAATCTCAAGCATAATTAGAGAAGAAGAGCAAATTCAGAAAAGAGAAGAATTAGAAAGATTCAGACAAAAACATCGTAGAACAATTCCAAAAGCATTACCTCAACCAATTCAACCTAAAATGCAAATAGCCACAAAAGAAGAATTATTTGATGCTATGAGATCTGCTATTATAGAGGTTATGCAGAATAAAGAAAAGTTAAAAAGAAGGCGGATGAGAGAAGAAGAACTTAAACAACAAAGGATCCAAATGAAATCTAAAGCACAACTCCCTAAAGAACTTCTAAAACACATTAGTGGAAGAGAGCAGACAATAGAAGAATTGCATGAATCATGGTATAATCGCATAAAAGCGACAATTGATTTAAAAAATGAAGAATCAAGTTTTTTTGATTTAGCAAATATTATTAAAGCTGAAGAAAAAAGTAATATTGGAAGGAAATTTTCCTTTGTCCGAATGTTTTTAGCCTTAATGTTCCTGTCTACTGGAAATAAATTAACTTTATCTCAAGATGAAGATTTTCAAGATATTTCAGTCAATATTAGGTAAAAATTAATTACGCCAAATTTTGAAAATAATATGAATAAATTTGATGAGGATTTAAAAGAAAATTCAGAGGGAGAACCTGAGGAGGATATTGAAGAACAATCTGAAGATATCCCTAATGAAGAAGGGGAATCAGAAGAGATTAAAGAAAAGATTCAAGAAATTGAAGAAGTTTCTCTTGACGAAATTAGTGAGGAATTACTTGAAGCTGATGATAAAGAGGTGACAATGGAAAAAGTGGATGAGAATATTGATGGCGAATCTTTAGAGAATGAAATAGTAGAAGAAGTATCATTTGAAGAACAGCTAAGCGATTTTCGTAGAAACTTAATTGAAGCTTCATTATATGCCGCAGGTAGACCTTTAACAATCGAAGAACTAGCGAACAAGCTTGAATTTCCCAAAAAAGAGGTAGAAGAATTACTCAATGAGGTAGCATTTGATTATCTGGAACGCTCAACCGCATTAGTTATAGCACAAATAGGAGATAGATACCAAATGCAGATTAGACCAGAATATACAGAAAAAGTATCTAAATTTGCCAAAGGAGGCGCAATAGCAGAAAGATACCTAAGAACTTTGACGGTTATTGCATTAAAGCAACCGATTTTAAAGTCAACTGTAATTAAAATAAGAGGGACCGGAGCATACGAGCATGTTAAGTATCTTTTAGATAATGGATTTATAGATGCTGTAAAAAAAGGAAGAACTCATGAATTAACGACAACAGATAGATATGCTGATATGTTTGGATTACCAAAAGATAAAACTGAATTAAAACAAGCAATGGTTAAACAACTAGGAGTTGAAGAACTTTCCAGTAGTGAGCAACCGGAGGAAAATGAAGATAATTTAACTAGTGAACCGTCGGTTGAGAGTGAAGAAGAAAAAGATTAAACTCAAATCTAAAATTCTTATTAAGTTCTTTTAAATCTGGTTTATTTTTTTTAGCGTAGGATTTTAAGCTGTTCTCCAAGGATTTTCTTTTTTTCCTTTAATTGTTCTAGGTTTTCTCGCTCTCTTTGAACTATTTCTGGATTTGCTCGTTTGGCAAAAGGTCCACTCAGTCTTTTTTCGCTTTTTTGTTTTTGTTCCTCAATTAAATCAATTTGTTTCGAAATACGTTCAATTTCCATTTTTAAATCAATTATTCCTTCTAATGGAAGATATATTACTATACCTTGAAGGACAATTCGAGCAGAATGTTTAGGTATATCGGCTTCATCAATTTTAAATTGATTTTTATCTATATGGGATAGAACGATAATTTCTGAAGCGTTATTTTCAATTAATTCTCGTTTATTTCCAGTTTGTATAATTAATGGAATTTTCAAACCAGGTCTCACATTAAACTCCTTTCTTACACGTCGAATTTCATGAATTAAAGTTGTGATCAAATCAAAATCTTGATCGAGTCTGTTATCTATTAATGATTCGTCTGGTTCAGGCCATTTTGCTATAATTAAAGCAGGTCCTTCTTTTACTACTTCTGGTAATGTCTGCCATAAAGCCTCTGTTAAAAAGGGTAAGATGGGATGGAGAAGGCGTAGTGATGTTTCTAAAACGTTAAGTAAAATAGATATTGGTGTTATTTTATCTGGTTCGGTTTCATCATAAATCCGAATTTTGGTAATTTCGATATACCAATCACAAAACTCATCCCAAAAAAATGTCCGTATTGATCGA
>CAZBNW010000003.1:0-73837 GCA_964493385.1 uncultured archaeon
AATATTTGAAATTATGACCATTGGTTGAGAAATTATTTATATTATTCAAGATTAGCTTTATGGTAATTACCGAAAGTTTGATTATAATGGATTTAAAAATTAAAATCAAACACTTTTCATATCAAAAAATAGAATTAAAAATTATAACTTAAATAATAAAAAAAATAGGTGTATTATTATAAAAGCGAATGAGTCTACTGAATCAAACGATCCTCTTTTCACCGAGCCATATATAGATATTGATGAGTGGCGGGACGAGCCCGTACGCCATCGATACGTCCATGGCGGTTTTAAAGGCACTGATGCCAGATTTTCTTTCTATTTCCCGCCGAAGGAACAATACGATGGTAGATTCTTCCAGTATATTATGCCGATTTCTGGGAATGAGAATCTTGCTCAGGCGCCAGATTATCCTGAACCTAGCTACTCTTTAGACTTTGTCTTTGATAGCGGTGGATATTTTGTGGAATCAAACCTGGGGCGATTGGACATGTTTCCTGGCGATGATCCCACTATCGCCGGGTATCGGACCAGTGTGGCAGTAGCAAAGTATTCGCGTGTTTTGGCTTCTGAAATGTATGGGGCCCACCGACCTTATGGTTATGCTTGGGGCGGCAGTGGCGGGGCATATAAGACCATCAGCTGTATCGAGAACAAAGTTGGTGTCTGGGATGGCGTGGTACCATTTGTTCACGCATCACCAATGGCCATGATCAATGTGTTCTCTGTGCAAGCTCATGCGATGCGCATATTGAAAGATAAGATACCCTCCATCGTCGATGCAGTAGAACCTGGTGGGAGTGGAGACATGTATGCTGGTCTAAATGACGAGGAACGAGAGGCGCTTACAGAGGTGACTAAGATGGGATTTCCACCACGCGCTTGGTTCAATTACAGGAGGATAGCGTTCGGCTACACCGGAGTCTTAACTACGCTCCTTGACCCAATGATGAAATGGGATCCCACTTACGTTGAAGATTTTTGGAAGGAACCGGGTTACCTCGGTGCCAACCCGCCCCAATCACTCTTAGACGCCCGGATCACACACGATACAACCATCAGCAAGCTTATTATGCCTGATGATATCAGGAAAATGGGAGGGTCATTGACTATATCTGCTGGGCAAGTTGGTAACGTAACAGTCCCAGCAGGGTTTGTATTAGAAAACGTGCCTGAAGGTGACCTACAGGGGGCTTCAATATTTTTGAAAAGCGGCGAAGCAGAGGGTTGCGTGGTTTACGCTATTGTAGTGTTCGATAACATGGTAATGTTAGCCTATGGCGAGGAAAATTACCGGTATCTGGCAGCTGTCAAGGCGGGTGACAAAGTGCATATCGACAACTCTAATTATCTCGCTGTTCAAACCTATCATCGCCATCAGGTTCCGTTACCTGAATACTATGTCTGGGACCAGTTTCGAGGGCCTGATGGTAAACCGTTGTATCCGCAAAGACCCGAGATATTAGGTCCGCGTCATGCCTATCAGGGTGCAGGTTCGGTCCAGACTGGCAAGTTTGAGGGCAAGATGATCGCAGTAAATATGTTAATGGACGAGGCTGCCTACCCTTGGCAAGCCGACTGGTATCGCTCGAAGGTTAAAGCCGCATTGGGAGAGAAGTTCGATGATAACTATCGGCTTTGGTTTATTGACAATGCAATGCATACACCACCTGTGATCACACCGTTAGACTCCCGTCCAGCAATAACCACCCGAGTTATCAACTATGGTGGTATTTTGCAACAGGCACTACGCGATGTGAGCGCATGGGTTGAAAAAGGCGTGGTACCCCCAGCAAGTACTACATATAAGGTGGTGGATGGCCAAGTGGAAGTGCCACCGACCGCTAAGGAGCGTAAGGGGATTCAACCGGTGGTTACTCTTAAAGTAAACGGAGATGAGCGTGTAGATGTCAAGGTTGGGAAGAAAATTAAGCTTTCCGCGATTATCGAAACACCGCCGGACGCAGGTTCGGTAGTTGGTGTGGAATGGGATTTTGAGGGCGCTGGTGATTATCCAATAACCGAGCACCTCAAAGACACCAAGAGCACTCATGTAGAGGTGAAAACCACTTATACTTTCTCCGAACCTGGCACTTACTTCCCGGCAATTCGTGTAACCTCGCATAGACAGGGCGATCCTAAAACTCCCCACGCAAGAATTCAGAACATTGGTCGTGTGAGGGTAGTGATGACTGGTAAAGAAAAGCAAAAGGAAGAACCTGAAGGTAAGGAATTAATATTTGAATTAAAAGAGAAACCAGCCAATTTTCAAAATATAGTAAATAAGTTCTTTGATGCAATCGGACAACATACTACTGTAGTTCGTGGAACGGAGATTTCAACTAATGAGATTGGGCCAAGAACTGAACGTTCCACAAAATTCGAAGTTGTTCCTTCAGCTGGTGAAACTTTTTATACTGTAAGTTTTGAAGATACAGAATCTGGTATTGGCGTTTTTGTTGAAATAGAAATTACAGTCACAGGAGCCTATAAAATGATGGCAAAAATGATAAAAAAAATGACTTCAAAATCGATTAAAGAAAATGCGATAGAAACTCTCAATAAAATTTTAAAAGAAAATGAATGATCTCTTGTTTTCAACATTTCTTAATCCTTACTTTTTTTTTTCTTTTTTTTTATATTAAACGGCGGGTCATCATTCCCTTGATAGAATTGATAATCTTAATAATTAGTACCAAATTACTTAGGATTATTCTAAATCAATTTGGATTTACTACTTTTAAATACTTTACATGGATCCCAATAGTTTAATCGTTTGTTATAATTGTTTGGAAATAAAAAATTTTATTTGTAAAAACCAATTTAATAAAAAAAAAATGAAAAATAAAAAGATACCTGTAATTCTTGATACTGATATAGGATTAGATATAGATGATACTTGGGCTTTAGGATTCTTATTGAAATGTCCCGAATTAGATGTGAAATTAATAACGACCACTTCAGATAATACACCACTTAAAGCAAGGTTAGTTGCTAAATTTCTCGAAATTGTGAATCGAACTGATATCCCAATAGGCATTGGTCCTCAAGAAAATGATGAAAAAGGTTTTTTATTCGATTGGGTAAAAGATTATGAAATATCACAATATCCTGGCACGATCTACAAGAATGGCGTAAATGCTTTATGTTCCACGGTAATGGATTCTCCTGACCCTTTAACTCTCATTGCTATAGGTCCCCTTGGTACCGTTTCAGAAGCACTTAAAGAGAATCCTAATATCATAGAAAATTCTCGTTTTGTTGGAATGCATGGTAGTATTTATCAGGGATATTATGGTGGGAGGGTATCTATTGAAGAAGAATATAATGTAAAAAAGAATATACAAGCATGTAAAGAAGTTTTTGAAGCAACTTGGGAAAAAACTATAACCCCATTGGATACTTGTGGGAAGATAATACTCTCTGGGAAACATTATGAAAGCTTATTAGAAAGTAATGACTTAATCGCAAATTTAATTAAAGACAATTATGCTATATGGAAAACCAAGATCAAGCCTAATTTATTGAAAGAAAATCAAACTTCAGTCTTATATGATACAGTAGCGATTTATCTCGGTTTTTCTGAAGAATTTCTTAATATTGAAGAACTCCCAATTGAAGTTACATCAAGGGGTTTAACAAAAATAAGTGAAAATGGGAATTTAATAAGATGTGCTATTTCTTGGAAAGACCTTGATGCCTTTAAAGCACTATTAGTTGATCGCCTTATACATTAAATACTTTTTTTTTAGAATTATATCCTATAGGGAATATAAATTAATGGGCTATACTTCCCTTCGTCTAATCAAAAACTATTATTACAAATCCCAAATTAAATATTATAATAATGTAAAGAACACTAGGAGGATGGTTTGTGTCTATGAAGAAAAAGAAAGTGATTATAATTGGCGCTTTAGGTTTCCATCTTATCTCTGCAACTTTATTAGATTGTACTAATCAATTATTATTCTTTTCTTCCAAATATTTTTTTTGAATATTTGATGCAATAAATTTGGGAATTAGTCTCGATTTATTTAAGGTTATATTTTTTAAAAGATACCAATCTTGAATTTTGTCTGAACCAATTATTAAATCTGTAGAATTTACAATGAATTCAATTATAAGATCAAAATTTAATATTTTCAATAAGATATTTTTCTCTTTCCACTCTTGTCTCATATAGTAATTTTCTTCATCTAGGTCTATTTTTATTGTGTTTTTTTCATCAAAATTTAGAGTTGCAATATTTTTAATATAAATCTTATCAATAAATTCTAAAAAACTTCCCATATATACACCTTTATCATTATAAAGAAAATCATTCTGATTCTTTACTAATTTTAACGGTGCTTTATTGAATTCAGATTTTTCTTCATCTGTTAAAATCGGAGTGATAATTTTTCTAGTCATCTTTGATACTCTAAAATTAGGCATGTAACCGTTTAACTTTAAGTCTATTTGGAGTACTTCCTTATCTTTTAGATCTTCTTTCTTTAACTCTCTGAATTCAAATAATTCTATACTTGCTTGTTTTGCTTGTAGGATTGCCCCTTCTTGAAAACCATTATAAGAGACCATTATACCTTTATTGATTTTGCACGTATTTATTTTAGTGGTAAATGCTTCAACCTTTTCTATGGGTACTGCACTCCTATAATTTTTACATTCGATACCGATTTTTATAGGTTCTGAAAATTCACCTCTATCAATTTCGAAATATCCATCAAATTGTCTTGTACGTTTATCTCCAGCATAATCACATTCAATTTTTACATTTACATGAGCATTAAATAATAACCCAACAACATCCTCGAAATTGTCCCATCTAAATTCTTTTTTTTTCATAATACATTTTCATTATTTTTTAAATTAAATGACATTATTGATTTCTTCTTAAAAATTCTTGAGCTACCGAGAAATCTTTTTTTTCTGAAAGAATATATTTATTTGCATATCTAGTAATACGTTCATTTAGATAAATTACATTATCGCTTATTACTTCAACTTTTGATTTAATTACTTCTTTGATTTTATCCGATAAAATATACCAAATCTCCTTGTTCTCATTAAGATATTGAAATAATGGCTTAGAATCAAATAAAAAAATGCATAATCTTGAAGATATAGGGATATAAAATTCAATACCTTTAGATAAAAAACCTAGTCTAGAGCTAGATTGATCTTCTCCAAGATATTTGCCTAAAGTTTTATGATAAGTATTATCCTTGATAATTGGATTGTCAGATGTATAATAATATAGTTCTGTATCATTGATGTGTAAACTCCAATTATAATCAATTATCATTGAAGCTTCACGTTCAAATCTTTTCATCATACTCATTTGTATTCCTTTAATAAAATCCTCACTATATTCAATTGTATAATCTGTATTTTTCAATTCAGGTGCATAATGGGGAATGAAATCCTTTTCAACAATTGCTTTTGTTATCTTTTCATAACTTTCTTTAAGTGCATTTCTGTATTCTCTTGTTCTTAAAGCCTGTACTAATATCCATCTAGCAATATCAATTTTATTGAATTTTTTCATGAAATCTAGTGATTCATTATCGATAATTTTTTGTATAACCTTTATTCCTTTAATTTCAACATCATTAGCTAGCCAATCTTCGATTTCTTGAGGATAAAAATAGTTTTCTACAAGTGCTTTTTTAATTGGAAGAACTATTATTTTTCCTGTTGTTTTATCAAATCTCCAAATTAATTTCTTATCTTCCGAATTAAATGAAAAATTATCTAAATAAGCCCTTTGAACAATATGTGTACTTTTTACTTTTTTTCCAATAAATTATCACCTCTTTTTCAAAAACACTTTTTCATTTTTTTCAAATCCTATGAGAGCTTTTTCACTTCTTGACCGCTTTTTCTACTTGTTTCTGTAAAGGTTTTGGTTTTGGAAATGTTTTATGAATTTGATCAGTTGCTTTCCGACTACTCAAAACTACACCGAGTTCATCTGTAATATCCTCATTAGACAATCCATTTCCTGCAAAAGCAAGAAGATTAAAGCTTGTTATCAATAGTAGATTTCTATCCATTGTTAAAAATTTTGCATGAGATTTTGAGGGATCTTTTGAAATCTCAATTAAATTTCCAGTCTCTAATATTATATTATTAATTGCTTTTTGAATTTCTAAAAGGTCAGTTTCAGGTATAGATTTTATGCCCTCTCGCCCCCATTTTACTTGTATAGGAACTCCTCTTTTTAAAGTATTATTTATGGCTGTAATTATAACTGAACTGACTGCTTGTCTTTTAATTCTATCAGTTCCTATTCGGATATTCTGCTTTGCTTGATTTAAGCAAGCTCTTAACAATTTCCGATGTTCTAAATTTTCAATTAATATTGCTGTATCAAATCTTCGAATTCTTTTTATTAGCTTTTTTTCCTTCTCAAATATATTTTTGAAAATTAAAAGTTCTCGCTCGTTATTAGGTTGATCAATCAGGTTTCGGCATTTTTCCTTTAGTTCGGTAATAATTTCTTGAAGTTCAGTTAGCATATTTTCCTTATCGATTATTGAATTATCTTTTATTAGTGGAGAATCAGTTATTTCCTTAATCCAAGATATAGATTTTTTATGTTCAATGTTGTTTAAAGCATACTCAATGATTTCTCCGATTATAGAACCATGATTTAATTCACATATTGCTTCTGTTGGGCTATTTTCAGTGTATTGATAACTAAATAAATTACAACTAGTAATCCATGCATAACTTTGATCAATTACTAAAAATTTGCTGTGGAATTTTTCTCTGCTTTTAATAAACGCTATTTTGTCACTTTTAAAAAGGGGAACTTTTTCCTTTAAATTCTCAATCTCTTCTCCAAGTAATCCCCAAAGAAGAATGACTTTAATATTTCTAGAATCCAATTTTTGAAGCAATGGAATTAAATTATGAATACTGGATTCATTAACAAATGCAGAACCAATTATTACTAACTTTTTTGCTTCATTAAAGGTATTCTCCAATTTTGTTAAGATTTCTTTTCCTTTATTTAGTTCAGCATTAATAAATCCAACATTGGCTCCCAAATCCATCATTTTGGGAATCAGATAATTCAAAGCTTCATTTTCCAAATTGTTAAATATTTTCTGGAATGCTTTTTTTTTTTCTCTGGTTTTTAGAGGTCTGCTTAGAGCATCCCCAATATCTTTATTGATTTCATTCCATTTTTTTATTAGTGTGTGCCAATGATATTGAGACAAATACTCTTCATCGGCAGGAGTGAGATCATTAATGGTGTATGAATCAATTTTTGTTAGTGATTTCGTCCAAAATTCAATAACTGATATTGGAATTGTACTTGAATAAGGGATATAATATTCAGTATCATTAATTGTTCTCAATTTCATAGGGATGAACATAGTTCTACTATTAACTGGAATTAAATCATAAACCCTATTCACGCGTTCAAATATATCACCCTCACTAATATATGTTCTAAGTACCATTTTTGCTGTTTTAATAAGAGTTTGTATAGATAAATTCTGAATATTAATATAATTTCGGTGACTGAGTTGAAGTTGTTCTGTAGACTCCATCCATTTACCTCTCAAGCTGGGGGGGACTTTTAAGTAATCTCTTATATCATTTAACATCATTATTTGACCCGTAATTGTCTCTTGTACCCAATCTATGGATATAGTTTCAGGAATATCATCTTCTAAATATTCGTTTAAACGCCCACGATCTATAAAATCTTCGATTTCGGATGACACATATATTTTAGATTTGTCTAAGTCAACAAATACATATTCTTTATACATTAGATCAACAATAGCTTCTTGAACTAATCTTTTATCAATATTAAAAGCATTAACAATTGTTTCTAGATTATTTTCTTTAACAGCTAACTCTAATATAAAAGGATGGAGGGGATTTACCTTTTTTCTTCCCTTAAGTTGAACTTTTCCTTCATAAATAATAATTGGAAGTGCTAAATACTTTATTCTCATTTAAAGCCCTCCAGAATATCAGATTTAATTGCAATCCCTTTTTCCTTTACAAAATGGTACACTTGATTTATTTTTTTAGCTTCATCAGCTTCTTTAAATTGTAAAAAATGAGCAGAACACCCAATAATAACCATTCTTTTTCGAACTCTTGAGAACATGACATTTAATCTCTCTTCTTCTATTAAAAATCCTAAGGCTCCTTTAATATCTTTTTTCTTGTTATTTCTTACTAAAGAGATTATAACAATATCAGCTTGTTTTCCTTGATAAGAATCAACTGTGTGACAGTTATAAGATAATTCTTGGACATTGAAGGATTTACCTAAATTTTTATTAAAATTACTAGCTAAATTTTCCCGTTGAGCAGAGTATGGTGTTAAAAAGACTATATCTGAATAATTATTTGATTTAAATTTATCATCATATTCAAGATTTTTAACCAATTTAGTGATTAGGTTTATTTCACCCCTATTAAGACTGCTACCTTCTGCTGCTTTTTGATCTCCATATAAATTATTAGCCGAAACATGAGGAGTATCAATCCATATTAATTGATTTGATTTGAAAAAATCTGGAGAATTAAATGGATCCCCTTCGCTTGGAGCCTTTTTTTTATTAATAAATTTTGTGTCATAAAAAATTGTTGAAATCATTTCTGAAATTAACGGAGGTAATCTGTATTGGTCCTCCAAAAGAGCGCAAGGATTATATTCTTGGTCGCTATATTGAGCTTTTACTGTCTTGAAATCTTCAAAAAGCGTTTTAAATAACTTAATATTTTTTAAACATTTATTATAGCTTTCTAGATATAGTGCATCATCCTTTTCTTCTTCCCTCTGATCCTCATCAAGTATCTCACTTAACGCAATTTCCATTTTATTATATTGGTATGGAGGTAACTGCCTTTGGTCTCCAATTAAAAGCCATCGATGACCTAGATTCATTGGAAGTATTAATTCAACGGGATATGATTTAGCTGCTTCTTCTAGTATCACCCAATCAAATGGAGGAGCATTTTGTTTTAGCCATTCAATAGCAGATGATGTTGAAGTAGCAAATACAACATTTGCAACTTTTAAAACTTCATCAGTCCAGCGAATGGAAGGATGATTATAGTTATCACTTAATGTTTTTTTCCATTCATTTTCAACATCTATATCTATGGATTTTATATTATTTGTATTACTCTTGGATTTTGTAAGTATTTCTTTTGTTATTCTCTCTTTAGTAAAATTTAATATGAAATCTGTTTCGATATATTCTTGCTCTTTCTCTGAACTGATTGTTCGAATCACAATTGGTTTTGGATCTAAACTTTTTGGAATTTTTTCTACAACAGCTTCAACAAGATGGTCTAACGGGTGATGATCTTTAGAAGATATTAAAATTCGTGAATTTGGATTATTTTTAAGAATTTTTGCCACAATTGTTGAAGCAATCCAAGTTTTTCCTGTCCCTGGAGGCCCTTGAACTAAATATAAAGGGATAGTGTTTAATATTTGGGATACAATCTTGTTTTGAATTTGAAAATCTAAACCTAAATAAAAAGTTCTATACCATGGATTCAATATTGCAGTAAGAAGCAGGTCGTTATCTCTCACATAATCAATTGCGTTGTCTTTTCTCCGATATAACTTATAAGACATACTCATATCAAAGGGTCTTATTACTCCCTCTTGAAGTATATCTTTATTTTTCTTCTTTATAGGACGTTCAATTTGAATCCTCAAGTTATTTTTGTTTATTTTTCTAATTGACCATTGGTTATAATTATCCCAATAAGAAGAAGGAGAATTTGAAGCAGATAATTCAATTAATCCTTTATTTTTATTCCTAAACTCATTAATTATATCTAATAGCTTTCTTCTATCATCTCCTACCATATCTTTATCAAAATCTAAACTAATTTCTAATTCTGCAATTTCTTTCTCATCTGCAGCACTTCTCTTGTAGTCTTTTGTCTGAAATGAAATAATTTTTTCACTATCTAGAACATTTTCAGCCCTTAACATTGTTTGTAAATGCTCTACAAACTGTTCTTCTTCATTTCTTATTTTTTTCTGCTCCTTTAGCTCTATTTGTGCCAGGCTCCACATTGTTCTCCATGAAGACTGGGGTTCTCTTATTTCTCTTCTATCTGTAAATCTAAATGCATTTTTGTAAATTCCAATTGGTCTTTTGTTTTTTATATAAGTAAAGATCTTTCTTGCTTCTTTTGGATAAATATCCTCCATATTCATTACTTCTTGATTATACGTTCCAGTTCTAAAATTTTGAGAGGGATTTAGAGAGAATGGAATATTGCTTTCAGTTAAAAGAATTAGGGGAAATTTTTCATATCCAGTAGCAAATACTTTTGCATTAGAAAAGTTATCTAATAACCATGTATCTGGATTATCACGAATTTCTTGGGGAGATTTGGAAGATTTCAGTGCAACTTTTTGCAAAAATCGAGAATCTGCTCTATTATACCAATTAATTAATGGTCTGTCGATGAAAAGATTCTTGGTCTCTTCAAATTCTTCTAAAATATCATTAATTGCACTTAAAATATCATTAATAGTTTTTGGCCTTTCCTGTGGATTTTGGGATATACATTTAATTATTAAATCTAATTCTGATTTGTTTAAAATTGAATTAGATGAAAAGAAGAATTCTTTAATCTCATTATAAGCAGAACTCCAATCGCTTAAATTTTTAAATGATTCTTTTGGGAAATTATTGTAAAAAATATAACATAATACCATTCCTAATGAATAAATATCACCAGCAAAAGGATTTGCGCGAGGTATTTGGTCTTTTTTTTTTAAGAATGATTCTGGAGCTTGAAATAGTGAGAATTCCTTTGGTTTAACTATATCTTTCTTTGGGATGAAATTGAGGTTATGCAAATATAAACTCCAAGTAAAACCTCCAATTTTGAAGATATTCTCATCAGATTCTTCAGAAAAGAAAATAACACCTGGATGAATATTGCGATGTAATAATTTTGCAACATGTAAACATCTGACTCCATTCAACAAGGATCTAAATAATAACCATACTTCTTTACGAGATTTTGGATTTTTATCTTTTAAAAACCACAACTCATTAGTTTCATTCATCCATTCTTCTAATGATTTTCCATATCTGGAACTTATAAGATAAAGTTTATTTGAATCATAATCAGCAAATGCGTCTAATAGTTGTAATAAAAAATGTCCGCCGCTTATTCCCATTGCTTTTCTAATTAATCTTATCTCACGTTCCCAAAGTGTAACTGCTAATCTTTTTGCTTCCTCCTTTTCAGGAAGTTTAAATGTTTTTATCCTTACTAATTGATTATATAATTCGTCAATCCCATAATATTCTTCTATATCTTCAGATTGAAAGATTAAGAAATTTGAATGAATTTCTTCACTAATAAAATATCTTTTGGTAGTTTTCGACATTATTGGCACTTCCTATTATGTAATAATAATATCGTTCTTTTATATAAAAATGTATTTTGGGACTATTTTTTGTGTTTTATTCACTTGTTAATAGTATCAAATTTTTGCTTGATATAGCGAACATTTATATATGAAACATACTTTATTGTATATATGGAAAGTAATTTAGGTTCATATTTGAAGCAAATAAGGAAAAAATTAAATTTAACCTTACGCGATGTTCAAGCAGAAACAGGAATTTCTAATGCTTATTTAAGTCAACTAGAAAATAGTAAAAGCTCCAATCCTTCTCCTAATATTTTACATAAATTAGCAGAGTATTATAAAATATCATATGAATTTCTAATGAAACTTGTAGGTTATCCTACTATTAGTGAAGAGCGTAGAATAACACCATTTCATAGAATTCAAAGTGATTTTCAAGAATTATCTCAAGATGAAAGAAACCAGGTTCTAGATTATATTCATTTTTTAAAATCAAAAAGGAAAAAACTATGAAATGGTCTATCTCTAAATCTAAAATGTTTTATAAGTGTCAAAGAAAATGGTTTTATTATGATAAAGTTGCTAGTTGGAATGCTCAAGATGAACTTAGAAGAGAAGCTTACATATTGAAACAGTTAAAAAGTATTTATGCATGGAGAGGAAGTTTAGTCGACACTGTTATTGAGAAATTAATTGTTCCTCAATTAAAAGAAAAAAATATTCCTACTTGTTCTCAAATTGAAAACTATACTTTAGACTTAATAGAGCGCCAACTTAATTTTGCAAAAGAGAAGAAATATAGAGAAAATGGAATAACTAAATCACAAGCTGGTGATGATTTCTGTGCTCTTTATGAAATTGAGTATGAAACTGGATTAGATGACAATTTAATAGATAAAGTAGTTAATGAGATTTTTACTTCATTGAAAAATCTGCTAAAATCAAATATAATGCCAAAAATCCTTGAAAATTCAACACATATCTATGCACAACCTGTTTTACATTGCACCTTCAATGAAATTAATATTATAGCACATCCAGATTTAATTATTTTCTTTTATAAAGAACCACCTTTAATAATAGATTGGAAAGTTCATTTTTATGGAGATAGTGATGCTTGGCTGCAATTAGGTATTTATGCTTATGTATTTATGAATTCTACTTTTAATGATTATTTGAATGAACCTCTCAATGATCCAACAAAAATTAGATTAATGGAATATCAATTGCTAAAAGATTTTCAGAGAGATTATAATATTACCTTAGAAAATATTGCTGATATTGAAGATTATATCTTTAAATCAACCCAAAAAATGAATAAAATTCAATTTAATTCAGAGTATGATATTTCCAATGAATCTCAATATAATACAGCAATTCATCCAAAGTATTGTGTGTTTTGTAATTTTAGAAAATTATGTTGGGAAAAAAAAAAAATTCAAAAAAATTTATGGGAGTTTTAAAAAAAATGAACATGCAAGAAACTAATATCTTTTTGATTGAAAATTTAGAAGATTTAAATTGTAGATATAATTTATATAAAATACGAGGCTTACACCCAAATTCTGAAGAATATTATAGAAATAAACAACTTTTAATAAATATTTTAAGAAGTAAAACTCAAACACCAATACAACCTTATAAATCTGATAAAGGGTTTGTAATTGCACAACTTACTGGTTATAAAGAACTGCCAGAATCAGAAATACTTGTAAGAGCTTCTGTAAAAATTGAAAAACTAGATAAGAGTTATGAGCTTAGATTTGATTCATTAACAGCAGAAACAGCTCCTTTAGCGAAGAAGTTTTTAGAATGGGAAATACAACATAAATTTTATAATAATAATACATTATGGCAACCAAGTCCAGGATTCCCATATTATAAAAAGAATCCGGATAATTTTTTTAAAGACAAATCAAAAAAGGTTGATGTATATAATGGTTTTATATCAAGAATAATTCTCTTAAAAGGAAATAAATTGGGGATATGTGTTGATGTTACTAATAAATATATAGCGCGTGAATATCTTCCAACGGAAATCGATAGAGATTTTTTCAATCGCTACTGTCGAGGGAATAAATGTATGTATGAATATGGGAAGAATTGGTATGAATTTAAAATTCAATCCTTAAATGATCTAAAAGTTAATGAATACATGCTACCATGGGGTTCTAATTTATTTGAAGATGTACATAATAGAGCTGGAAAATACAAAACTCCAAGTTTATTAGCGCTACCAGATGATTGTTCAGTAATAACTTATTATAATTCTCGTAATGAAGCTCGTCATGCTCCTTCAGGATTATGCAAATTAACTTATGGAACTGATCATCCAGAGGTTAAAAAATTACATGATTATACGATAAAACCGCCACATAAAAGACGTAGTGAAATTGCTTTTATTATAAATAACTATTTTAAAGATTTAGAATTTTCCCAAAAAGATATAAAATTGTCAAATACTCCATATTTAATACCTAATAAATATTTTAGTTTTCCAGATTTAAAGTTTGGGAATAATAGAATCTTATCTACTAAAAATCGAACAAATGTTATAAGAACAACTATTGATGAATACGGTAAAAAAAAGAAAGAGCTATTGTATTCAGAAGATGCTGGATTATTTAATAAAGATAAAATTCTAGATAGGCAGTATATATTACTACCTAATTCCATCTCTATGACCTATGGACCCCAATTTATTAATGATATAAAATCAATGTTTAAGAGATTGTATACACACGATTCTGATCTTGTGTATTCTCCCGACGTTTTATATTATAATGACTCAGTACAAAAGAATGTTTATAGATTAGGTCAAGAAATCATAAAGACAGTAGAAGATAATCAAATACCCTTTGGATTTGGCTTAGTTATGATTCCCCGGATAAAATCTAAATACAGCAATAAGGAAGATGAATTAGCTAATCTGGTTATGAAGGAGTTAAGAGATAGAGATCTATATGTATCTATCATACATACAAAAATGTTAAAAAATAGTTATAGTCTACATACAGATAACAATGATAAATTAATTTGTAAAATTATCTCAGACAATAGAGTATTAAGAAAATATAAAGGATACTTACAAAATGTTATTTTAAATAAAATTTTAATAACAAATAACTATAAACCTTTTATCCTTGGAACACCCTTAATCGCTGATTTAATAATCGGTATTGATGTGAAGAACGAGACAGCAGGATTTACTGCTATAAATAAAAATAGTGATATTATATTTTTTGACAATAGCGAATCACAGAATAAAGAACAATTAGGAAAAAATGAAGTTAGATCGAAAATTTATCAAATTATAAATAATGAAAAAGAGTTTCATAATGTTAAAGATATTGTAATTCACCGTCAAGGAAAAATTTTCCCACCCGAAAAAGAAGGAATAAATTTAGCATTAAATCAACTTGCAAAAAAAGATTTAATTTCTCCAAATTTTAACTGCACTTTTGTAGATTTAAGAACAACCTCAAGAGTACCTTATAGGCAATTTTTTATAAAAACTAATGCTTACAGTCATGGAGAAAAGGTATATAATCCAAGGATAGGGAGTTATTCCATAATGTCTGAGGATGAGGGGTATCTGTGTAATACTGGTTTTCCTTATTACCATAAAGGAACTACAAATCCAATTCATATTTTAAAGGAAGGTCCTTTAAATATTAATTCAGTATTGAAAGACGTGTTTTATACCTCAAATTTAACATGGACTAAGGTAGATTATTGTTCGAGGCTTCCAATTACAGTGAAACTGAATGATATAAGATTGAGAGAGATTGCTGGTGAATATGACCAAGATGCATTGATTTATGAGGTGGAGGTGTAAAATTTTGGGTCATATTGGTATGATCGCTATAAAATTGAATCAAAATATAAAACTATTAAGAGGTTTCAATTCATCGCTCCGTTTTTTTAGAAATGTGACAGAATATAGTAAAAAAAGTGAAAGTGTGGAGCATATTAATAATATATCTGCTATCCTAAATCCAGTTTGTAATGTAATAGAAGGGAATCTCTCAAAGTCAACTAAGATCAATGAGGATAATATTATTAAAACACTCAAGAAAAAATTTAGAAATAATTGGTTAAGTTATAAAAATGAACTATTAAATTTAAAAACAAAATTGGATTCAGAAAGATTTTTTTTAACTGAGGATGATTTCACTCTTTTAAATGACATTGGAGACGCGATAAACGTTGAATGCATTAACTTATTTAACAGATTAAATGAGTGATTATAACGAGAAAAAATATTAAAGCGATTATTATAGAACAAATAAATAGAGGAAATAAGTTAAAAAATTTAATAAATGGTAATCTTGATTCTTTATTAGATAATCTAATTAACAAATGTATTTTTTTAATAAATGAAACCTTGGATTATCTTAATTTTCTATTAGATGAATTAGAAAATAATCAAAATGTTGATATAAGAAATTCATTTAGAGATGTCCGTATATGCATTATCCTTTTGAAAGAATTAGAGTATTATGGTATATCAGCGCTATATCATCAAACAAATGATTTAAAATATATTAACAAATTAATTCACGATATCCATCAAGAACTTTCATTACCTCTCGATCCTCCATCAGCTGCATGTATCTCAACAAAATATTACTATTATCATCCATTAACAAATGTTATATTTATGCCAATTGGAGAAACTAATTCATTATTGCATTTGCCAGATATTTTTCATGAAATTGGACATGAAATCCTACATTACAGTGAAGATAATCCTGCACTTGTTGAGATCCATAGTAGCTATTTAATGGCAATAGAAGAAATTAATATATATTATAATAAAATAATAAATGAAAAGAGAAGAGAAACAGGCTCTAAAATCATTATAGAATTGATTGAAACAATTCATTCTTATTGGAAGAATAACTGGATAAATGAATATTTTTGTGACTTGTTTGCTTGCTATTCATTAGGACCTGCCTATGTTTGGGCACATTTTTTTTTAACACTAAAAAGCTCGGATAATATCTACAAATTTTTAATCCAATCACACCCATCGGATGACTCAAGGCTTCTATTTTTATTATATACCTTAAAAAAAATTGGATTCAATGAAGAAAAAACTACCATATCAGAAAACTGGAATAAAATGCCTTTATCTATAGATGTTAAACCTGAAAATGAGTATAAATATGCATATCCTAAAGATTTAAT
The DNA here is from genome assembly GCA_964493385.1 of uncultured archaeon. GTDB lineage: Archaea > Asgardarchaeota > Lokiarchaeia > Sigyniarchaeales > SOKP01 > Loki-b32. The sequence continues at coordinate 16,589 of CAZBNW010000003.1, forward strand.
GTACAAAATAGCAAAAATATTTTTAGATGGTCTTGATAGATCTAATTTTTTGAAAATAACAGATAAAAGTTTAGATAATATGACTAAGGGTAAGGTTGTGCGAATATTAAATGATGCTTGGAAATCTTTTTTAAAGGATCCTGAAAAATATGGGGAATGGGAAGACGAGATCATAAAAGAATTAAAATCTGGTATGTAAAAAATTTGTTTTAGATTGTAGTTTACTAATTACTAGCAACTTTGAGTATACACACTCTGACTCGCACCGTAATAATTCTCATAAATATGAAAATAAACTACATCACATTTTTCGTAATAAGTTATTTCATCATAAATTGAAGGTAGATCTTTATCAAGAACCACTTCTATAGTATTTCGCACAGCAGCTTTTGTTTGCTGTATCTTTCTCCAATCTAAAACCAATTTCTCTCTTTTCAAAACATCCAACAATTCTTTAGCTACCTGCTTTACTATATCATTTTCTTCTTCAGTAAGATTTTCTGAAAGTACTCTATTTTCTTCTTTATCCAATTTTTTAATAAAAGCTATTAATTCTTCAGAAACCTTAAGTGCTTGCTAAAATTTTAGCATTGATTTTAAAAAGAAAATTTCATTTATCTTATTAATCCGATATATTAGATAATTATCCGTTAATTATTATTTTATAGGAATTCAAATATGAGTGTATTAGATAAAGATTGGAATTTTAATATTAGAGATATTAATGAAATCATAGACAATATTGAGAGTAGTCGCAGTTTAATTAAAAATGTTTTCGCATTTCATAAAAAAAGGATACAACCAATTTGGAAAGACTGGTTAATTGATATAAAAAAATGGATTAATTCAGAAAAGCAATATAGTTTCAATCATAATATGACGAGATTAGAAATCTTGATTTCAAAATCATATATTTCTCAAATTCTAAAAATTGATTCTTTTATATCTTTCTTTTTTAATTTTAATGAGAAAATTGTCTCTTCTAAAATTGAGTTAAAATTATTTGTTATAAGGTTTATTGAAGCTTTTGAACACTTAGATTTAGAAGATCATAATTTAATTATAAAATTCAAGAAGTTTACTAAATATTTAATTGAATTAATTGGAAATAAATTGCGTAAAGAAATATCTTACGAATTGCTAAATAATTACTTGTCTCTCTTAAGACTAGTTTTTCCCTTATTAACTATTGGAGAATTTAGCAGACAAGAGTTTCTACAATATTTTTCAATATTTGATGAGTTTCCACTTAAATATGATTTGATAGAGAAATATCAACTTCTCTTTAGTTATTATATTGAAATTGAAAATAATTTTGAAGAAATAAAAAATTTGTTTTTTCATTTTTTAAAAATTCATAGAAGAAAAGAAATCTACGATATATATTACCCTGATCCAACAAAATTTTGCAGGAATTTTGAAAATAGATTTAGAGTTAAACCAAAAAATTTTGTGTTCAATACTTACTTAGAATTTTATAAGAGTTCTACAACTAATTTTATCCCACCTCTTTTTCTGAAAAAAAAAAGCCTGAATAATCCTATAATATTAAAAATTATATATAACAACCTTCAAAAAGAAAGATTCACCAATAGAGATTTAGAACAATTTTTTAATCATTTTGTTCTGATCCACCCAAAAAAAGAGAATTTTAATTTATTTTGCTTAATAATATCTACATTAAAAAAACAGAATTTTCCAATTAATTTCTATAAAATTTACGATTTAAAAAATTTTGATTTATCTGAAAAACTTATCCTAATTAATAAAATAATATCATTTAAGCCTGATTTTTATTGGAATAAATTACACCCTAAATATCATAAATATTTAATTTCCAAAGAAAAGAATCTAAAAGTGGAAAAAAATTTAAAATTATATTTTAGGTTAATTTTAAAATTGGAGAACTACTCAGATTTTGGAGATTTTTGTTTTAATTTAAGAAATAATTTTTTTAAAATTAATAAAACTTTCAGAAAAAAATTGTTATTAGAAGTCGAAAAAATCTTAGATCTTAAGGAATTTTTATTACTAAAACGTTTATACCAGATAATTACAACAGAATTTTATAATATTTACAAAATAAATAATTACAAATCTTTAGATGAATTTATGTTAAAAGAATTAGATTCCAATTCAAGACATTTAAAAATTTTTCTTTTTGAACAATTTATAAGAATAGCAAAAAGAAATGATGATAGATTAAGTGGTAGAAAACTATTTTTAGAATTCCAGAGATTTAGTAATAAAATTAATGAAGATGAAAAGAATTTAAATGATATTTTCAATGAATTTTTCTATAAAGATTATTATAACAGCTATTCTATAGAATACGATTACTTTTTTACATTAATAGAATCAAAAGATAAAAAACTTCTAAATGATTTTATTGACGACCAAATCAAAAATGAAGAGAAGAGAATGATAAAAAATAATGAGAAACTGGGAATATTTTATTTTCTTAAAGGAGATTTACAAAATTCTTATATTTCAGTTGAAAATGCAATTTCTAGTTATGGAAAAACAAATATTCTTGTAGATATTTCAACAAATACAGTTGAAAATATAAAAAGATTGGCAAATTTTAAAGAAATCATAAGATTAGAACAAAATTTAAAAAATTATGGGTCAATTTCAGATTTTATTAATGATTTAAAAGAACCTTTAACCTATTTTAAAAATAACAGTAACGGACTCATAGGATATTTCTTAAATTTTGAGATATACAAACATTATCATAATATTTATTGTTTCTTGACCTTAATAGATAATTTCGAAGCAAATATTATTGATAATAAAGAATATCTGAATGCCTTATTAAATTCGATTTATAAAAAATCAAAATTATGTATTGAATGGGCTGATATAAAGAAGTTATGGGAAAATAAAATTATTAACAAATTCAAGGAGGATGAATTATTAAAATATGCTAAAATGCAATATGAAATCTTTAGTAAAAATCCGTTGTTAAATGGAATAAAAACATTTTTAGAAAATATTCAAAAACTAGGATCAAATTTGTATTTTTTGTTTAATTTTGATCCAGATAATTTAATCCATAATTTTAAAGAAAAATATCATTTGTTAAACAATATTTTTAATGAAAAATATCAAGATTTTTTATTTTTACCTCTAAATTACGAAGATCTTGATGAATTTAATAATATTCATTTGCCTTTTAAAAATATGCGAAAAGATTTTAATTTTTTTGTAATAACACTGTCTAAAGCAATATCAGATTCTATAAATGTAAACCTACTTAAATCCGAACTTGGTATATCAGATTGGGATAAAGGTAGAATAAATATACTTGAAAATTTTATAGGAGAAAAATTAATTACAAAGGGAGAAACGATTAAAAAAATAATGTTTGGATTTAGAGAATTGAACAAACTACGATCTCATTTTGGGGTTACTCACCGAAAACATCGTGATTATAAGAAAATTTTAAATAATTATTTGCTTCCAAATCTTTCAAAAATAGAAATTTCGAAGAAAATTATTTCAGATTTAACGGTTTCATTCACAAATTTAATTGAATTAATAGGATAAAAAGAAAATCTCAGCAAAAGATTATTATCATCATCCATTAACAAATTTTTAATCCTATATAAAGAATACAAATCCATTTAAATATGTTTTAAAAATGAATAAAAAAAATAAAAAAATTTATAATTTTATTTATAAATGATTTGATTGGATTATATTATATTCATAAAAATAATATAAATAGAATAATAAAAAAAGATTTAATTTCTTTACAAATTAAATCTAAAAATTTAAGAATTGGTTATGTTTGGTTATTAACGATATAATGACAAAAATTAAGGATAATACATTTCTTTTAAGGAAAAATGAAGAATTTTATTCAATTTATCGTGATAAGATAAATGATCCAAATTTAAATAATAATTCCACGATCCTTGATTTGGCGGAAGTTTTAAATTTAAATGAATATATTGATATTGAATTATGGTCCTATAATAAAATATATAAAATTTCCAATGAAATCTTAATATTATTAGAGAAATAATTAAGAGAAATAAAAAGAAAATTAGGAAGAATTGAATAAATATGATAAATTGCAGGTTTAACATATTCTGATAATTAATCTTTTTAATAAAATATCAGGGAGTAGAATTTAAAATAGAAAATAAAATTAAATATGAATTAAAAATGACAAATAGGATAAATAAAGAAAAAAATCGATATTCTTGTTCAAATAAGTTTAGAATTCAAAATAATCAAAATTATTGTAAGGATTATTCTTTAAAATATAATATTTGTAATCTTTTACCACAAGTATCTAAATATTCTACTTTGAATCTGATTGAAGATCTAAAGGGGGAAATTCAAAAATATCCTGAAATACTATCTCAGATTTTTCCAAATAGATATAAATATAATCATAAACAATTTTCTTTGTTTTGGCGTGGAGGAAGAAATATAAATTATATATCTAAGCTTTTGGCTAAGTCTAAAAATGAAAAAAATTTTTCGCTGGATGAGAGAGATTTAGACTTATTAGAGGAACATTTTAAAAGAAAGTTTGGAAATCGAGTTACAAATTACTATCATATAATAAACCAATATAAGAATTCTAAAATATCATTAATAATCTTTATTGAATTGATAGAGTTAGAATTGGGTAAGATTTCAGGAGATGTTAAGGTAACTTACGGAGAACTTGCAAGAATTCTTGGTAGACATGAAAATTATGTATATCATATAAGAAAATATATTTTGAGTCAAAACAATAGACGATATAATCCAAACTATAAATTTGACTTAGAGACTTTGAAAGATTTTAAGACAAATCTTAGAATAATATTTAGGAACAAAGCGAGAAATAGTTTATCATATATTGATAAATATATCCAATTGAATCCGGATTTAAAGGAATATTTATATGAAAAAGTAACGATAAAAAATCCTCATTTTTTTAAAACGATAGATTGTGAAAAAAAAGCATACTGGTTTGGTTTTCTATGTGCAGACGTAAAAATTACTGGAAAAAAATATGGTTACATGATTAGGCTGGAACTCGCGACTTCCGATCGAGAACGTCTAATAAAATTTGCTAACGCCATAGGTTTTGATGTTGAGAGAATAACGGACAGAAAACGTTGGTATTATGATAAGAATGGCATCTTAAAACTTAAAAAATCTTCATATATTCAATATAAATCAAGAAGTATGTTGCAGGATCTACTTAAGAATGGACTTTCTACTTCAGCGAGTAATAGAGGATTGCCAAATTTTGTTTGGAATCTCAACAATTCAAATTTAGCTTTAGCTTTTCTGTTAGGATTTTATGATGGGGATGGTAGTTGGTTTGGAGGTTATAGTGCGGAAATTTATTCTTCTAACAAAGAAATATTAATACAAATTAAAAGAGCCTTTCAAATTGAATATCCAGTTCGCAAAACTAAAAATAAAGTAGTTGATAGCTTTACCGGAGAAATAATCCACAGAGCAGCATATAGAATAACTTTAGGCGTCAAACTCTTTGAAAAAATGATTAAAAGTTATGATGGTAGCATGAAACGAAAAAGACCTTCAGAATTTTAAAAATATTTAATTTCAGATAAGACTTGGCAAGTATTACTTTTTTTAACTTAGATTTAGTAGTGGGTTATCATTCCCTTCATAGAATTAGTAATCTTAATAATTTGTTCCAAATTAATTAAGATGAACTGTTAATGTTTATAATCTCAAGGTACTTAATATGAAGAAAAAAGTTATAATCGTTGGAGCATTAGGTTACGATTTTCATGTTTATAACACAGTTTTTAAAGACAATGAAGAATATGATGTTGTTGCATTTACTATTGCTGGCGAACAAAATGTTGGTACAATAGAAGGTGCTGAAAGATCATTCCCTGCTGAACTTGCAGGAAGACTCTATCCAAATGGAATTCCAATGGTATCAGAAGAGTTGCTTGAAGATATAATAAAAAAATATGAAGTAGATGAGGTTGTTTTTGCTTATTCTGATGTATCTCATGAAGAGGTAATGCATAAAGCATCAAGAGTTCTTAGTGCTGGAGCTAATTACAGATTAATCTCTGGAAAATTTACTCAAATTAAAGCAAATAAACCGCTAGTTGCTATATGTGCTGTAAGAACAGGTTGTGGAAAAAGTCAGGTTTCTCGAGCCACTTATAGATATTTAAAAAATAAAGGTTATCGAGTAGTAGCGATTCGAGAACCTATGCCATATGGTGATTTAGTTAAACAAAATGTCATGCGTTTCGAGAAGTATGAAGATTTAGACAAATATGATTGCACTATTGAAGAACGCGAAGAGTATGAACCCTATATTGAACAAGGTCTTGTAATTTATTCAGGTGTAGATTATAAGAAAATAATTAGGGAAGCGGAAAAGGAGGCTGATGTAATTATTTTTGATGGTGGAAATAATGAGATTTCATTCTATGTCACTAATTTACTATTTATTGTTGTTGATCCATTAAGACCTGGTCATGAAGTTAAATACCATCCCGGGGAAGTCAATGCTAAATACGCTGATGCTTTTGTTATAAATAAAATGAACAGTGCGAAGCCAGAAGATGTCAAAACAGTCGAAGCTAATTTAAATAAACTTAATCCAAATGCAATAAAAATTTACACTAACTCGGTAGTTACTGTTGATAATACGCATAAAATCAAAGGCAAAAAGGTAATAGTGGTAGAAGACGGTCCAACCTTAACCCATGGGAATATGGCTTATGGAGCAGGATATGTCGCTGCTAAAAATAATGGTGCAGTAATAGTTGATCCAAGACCTTATCTGACAGGAACAATGAAAACAGTTTTTGAAGAATTCCCTCAAATTACTGAAATCGTTCCAGCAATGGGTTATAATGACCAACAAATTAAAGATATGGAAGATACATTGAATAAAGCAGAAGCTGAAGTTATAATTGATGGTAGTCCGATAGATCTTGAGAAATTAATAAAGAGCAATAAACCAATTGTAAGAGTCAGCTACGATATCGAAGCCATAAAAAGTCCAAAAATAGAAGAAGTGCTTGATAAGTTTATTAATGAATTTTTAAAATAATAACTAATTTTCAATTAATTTTTTTGAATTTTCATCAGTTTAATTTATTTCGTATCTCGAACCATTAACCACATTGGTAAATTCACTGGATCTGGCATATTTATTTTTTTGACAACATGAAACCCAAAATGCTCATAGAGTGACACATTCTTTTCATTTTGAGTCTCCAAATATATAGGTTTTCTTTCTATTTCAGATTTTTCTATAACTGCTCTTAAAAATTTTCCTCCAAAACCTTTTCCTTGAAATTCTTGTGAAACAGCCATTATAAATAGAAATATATATGGGTCAATATCAAGATCTTTTTTCGCTTCTTCTATTGCTTTAGAACTTGCCTCCATAATCTTTCTTAAGCTTGCTAATTTCAAACCAATAAAAAAACCACCACTACGTAAAATTCTCCATGTTGTCATATCACCTTTATCATGAGGTACAATTGCCATTACTCCTTCAATATTATCAGATGACGCGAATACATTACCATATTTCATACAAAATCTAAGCATGATCTCAAACTGTGCACGGCGCTTATCTTCTTCTTTCATAAATTTTTCCATCATTGGATCATCAGAATATGCATTCACGAATACATTTACTGCTTTCTTAATATCTTCTTTTTTTAATTTATATAAATCGTTCATTAATGACATATTGATTAGGTTAAATGAGAAAAAATATAAACTTTAATGCCATTTTTACATTTATTAATTTTTATTCGAAATAATATTGGTAGGATTAACGTTCTGTCATGGCTAAAAAAAACAAAAGACGTTTAAAACGTGGTCATCCAATAGCAATTCTCATTGGTCTACATGATAATGATGCTGTAATCTGGAGAATATTTAGTGAAACAATTATGCTACACTTCAAGATAAAACGTGGAAGGAAGAGAAGAAACCAAGATAAAAAGCAATTGTATCATTTTCATGAGGAAATCATTAACGTATTAAGACCTATAATTAAAGAAGGTATTAGAAGTGTTATATTGCTCTCCCCACCAAAAGAAGAATATTCAGATGAGTTTCTTAATCACGTTAATAAGCATCATTCATGGCTATTAAAAAAAGGAGATAAACAAGTTGTTTTTTCTAAGATCATAGGTAGTCAGGCAAAAACTCAAAAGGATGTGTATTACCTAAAAACACAAGAATATTTTAAAGATATCGTTGATGAAACTTCAAATCAAGAAGGTTTGTTGATTTTAGAAAAACTGACAGAAATTATTAACAGAAATGAAAAGTTCTCAAAGATTCTTTATACTTGGAGAGAAATCGAACAAGATCTAAGACTTATAAAGAAATCTCCTAATCTCCCTAGGCCAAATTATATTATCCTGACTGAAGAATTTCTAAAAAATCCAAAAAATAGAAATAAAACACATCGAATTTTACAGATCGCAAAACATCTTGAGATTAAAACTAAAATCGTCAAGCAAGAATCCGAAGCGGGTGCTATCGTAGACCAATTTGGAGGGTTAGTATGTTATTTTGAATAGAGTTTTGTTGGAAAGCAACCTCTTATTTTATATTTATTAAAAAAAAAACAATAAATACTTTAAGAATTTACATATACTTAAATCGGAGTATCATTAAAATGGACGTAAGTGAAGTTAGGGAGCATTTAGGAGAGGAGTTTGGCTTTATTTTTGAGAATACCAATCCCATTGTTCAAGAGCTAGAATTAGATCTTAAAGCGAAAATTTTAGATATAGGAACTGGGGAAGGTAGAATGGCAATAACTCTTGCGTTAAACGACTATAAAGTGCTTACCGGAGAATTAGAAAGTGACGAGTCAGAGTATGCTAAAAAAAACTGGTTAGAATCTGCTAAAAAAGTAGGAGTCGATCATTTAATTACCTACAAACCAATTAACGCCGAAGTAATGCCCTTTGAAGATGAATCTTTCGATGCCATATTTTTATCTGGAACTTTGCATCATATTGAAGATCAACAGGCGGCTTTTAGCGAAAGCGTTCGGGTACTTAAATCTGATGGAATAATATGTATTTTCGAACCTAACCCCTTAGCATTAGGCATAATACGGGAAAGAAAGTTTCCAAACCATCCACACGCTGCTGATCCTAGAAAATATAATAAGAAATCGCAATTACCTGTGGAGATTAAAAAAACCTATTTTTACGATGCTTATATTTTTCATAAAAGAAAGTAATTAAATTTTAAATTGTATAAAATGAGGGATAAAAAATGGAAAAAACCAAAGTATTAATTGCTTATGGTACTCGTTATGGAGCAACAACTGGTACCGCTGAAGAAATTGCTAAGGTTCTTCAAGGTGAAGAATTTGCGGTAAAAGTGGTTAATCTCAAAGAAGAAAAGGTCAAAGATATCACAGAATATGAACTTGTTATAGTTGGGAGTGGAATGAAAATAAACATGTGGACGAGCAAAGCTAAAGCATTTTTAAACAAATTTAGCGGTAAGCTCAAGAAAAAGAAAGTGGCGATCTTCGTGTCGTCTGGTGGACGTGCGCTCATGGAATATAAAGGAGAATATGATGAAATTAATAGGATTACAAAAAAATATCTTGAAGATAAAGCTTCTAAATATAGTTTAAATCCAATTTCAATGAATATGTTTGGAGGTATCTGGGACTATAATCAGATGGGTAAAATTTATAGAAAAGCCCTAGATGCTGAAAAAGACAATTTCATTCCGGCTGGATTTAAAGAAACAGAGCCAGGAGTTTATGATTCAAGAAATTGGGATGAAATTCGTAAATGGGCTAAAGACTTAGCTAGTAAGATTTAAATCCACCCTTTTCGGAATAAGACATTTTAAGAACATTCTATATCTTTTTTTTAAATATTTAACTTAGATTTGTTTAAATAAGATTTAATTCTAAAGTCTCATTAAATCATCCATAGTTTAAAATCATCTTTTTAATTTAATATTTAAAATTTTATTGAGTGAAAATCTATGATATTAACAGAAATTAAATATGAAATTCACGAAGTACAAAAGGGTTATGCTAATAGAACCTTATATATTAATCTCACTAAAAATGAGATTGTAATAAAACCAGTCACAGATGAGATGAAGGAAAAATTCATAGGTGGTAAAGGCTTCGATCTTTGGCTCATGTGGAACTCTCTCCCCAAAGATAGAATAAAAAAATGGGATGATCCTGAAAATGAAATTTGTATTTCCTCCGGTCCATTAGGAGGTAGTATTTTTTATCCAGGATCAGGTAAATCCTTAGTTACTTCAATATCTCCTTTGACAGGTATAATTGTCGATAGCAATGTAGGTGGTTATTTTGGACCCTATCTTAAGTTTTCTGGATTTGATGCCATTGAGATTCAAGGAAAGGCAGATGGCGATGTAATAATCTATATTGATGGAATAGAAGGAGTAGTCCAAATATATCGAGTACAAGATTCAGATGGATTTTCAAAATATTCACATGAACTAACTCAACAATTAACAGACAAATATGCAAAAGAGGATGCTGAAAAGAGACAGATTTCAGTGGTAAGCAGTGGTCCAGCAGCTAAACACTCAAAATGGGGGATGCTGAATTTTTCTTGGTACACCACTACTCGTAAATATGCTTCTGTTAAACAAGCGGGGAGAGGTGGAATAGGTACTGTATTTACTGATAAAAAAATAAAGGCCTTAGTTTGTCGTACTCCTAGAGTCACAGTAAAATCAAATAATCCTGCAGATTTAGAGACTGCTAGAGATTTGGGAAAAATACATAGTAAGGAAATAGTTAATATTGATCCCTCCCAGAATGAAATGAGGAGAGTTGGAACGGGATATTTGCCTGATATAATGAATATTGTTGATCTTTTACCAGTTGAAAATTTTCGTTATGGCTCTCATAAAGAAATAAAAGATAAAGGAATCCCTTATAATCGTGAAGAGATGCGTAAAGTTTATAATGTTAAAGAAGGTACAGATGGTTGTTGGATTGGTTGTACAATGAGCTGCTCACACTATACAACTGGACATAAAGTTATGACTGGTCCTTTTAAAGGTCAAGATGTGATCGTAGATGGTCCAGAATATGAAACTATAGCAGGATGTGGATCAAATTGGGGTGTTTGGGATATAAAATGGGTTCTTGAAGTGAATTTCTATTGTGATACATACGGATTGGACACTATCTCAACAGGTACTGGAATTGGGTTTGTGATGGAATGTTTTGAGGAAGGAATCCTAAATAAAGAAATCACGGGAGGTCTTGAGCTTAATTTCGGAAATGCTGAAGCTGCTCTAGAATTATTGCATCAGATGGCGCGAGGAGAAGGTTTTGGTGTAATAGTTGGTAAAGGAATAAGAGAAATGAAAAAATATTTTGCTGAGAATTATGGTAGAGATCCTCAATTTCTTCAGGATATTGGCATGGAACATAAAGGATTAGAATTTTCTGAATATATAACAAAAGAATCCCTTGCTCAACAGGGTGGATATGGGTTAGCACTCAAAGGACCTCAACATGATGAAGCATGGTTAATTTTTGAAGATATGGTAAGAAATACAATTCCAACATTTGAAGATAAAGCTAAGGCATTAAAGTGGTTTCCTTATTGGCGTACTTGGTTCGGATTGAATGGTCTTTGTAAATTACCTTGGAATGATGCAATAGGCCCACAAAATAAAGAGCTTCCTATAAAAGATCCTAATACAGGAGAACTCCTCCAAGCAAGGATACCTTATCATGTTGAATGGTATGCTAAATTTTTTTCAGCAGTTACTGGAAAAGATTCTAATCCAGATGATCTTATTAAAATGTCAGAACGAGTTTACAATTTTCAAAGAATTTTTAATATTCGCTTAGGACAAGGTTTACGTGACGGAGACTCGAATCTACCTTATAGAGCAATGGGACCTGTTTTACCTTTAGAATACGAGAGTCGCCAAGAGAGATATGATAACCAACTACAAGAATTAGGAATCCACTTAGCTGATAAAACAACAGAAGAAAAGATTAAAATTCTTCGAAAACATCGCGAAGAACAATATTCGAAACTTCAAGATGCTGTGTATAAAGAACGGGGATGGAATCAAAATGGTTGCCCAACAATTGAAAAAGTTAAAGAACTCGGAATTGATTATGAAGATGTCATAAAGTTCATAAAACCTCATCAATGAATATTCTTAAAAATACCAATTTAGATTTTAAATGGAAGATATAAAAACACATCCTATTTTAGAGGTACCAGAAAGAAAAAAGATAAATTTTAGTTTTGATGGTAAAAAGTTAACTGGATTTGAAGGAATGGTTATATCTTCTGCACTTTTTCTTAATAAAATAAAAATTTTTGGTTATCACGTAAAGGATAACAGCCCACAGGGTATGTTTTGTGCTAATGGACAATGTGCTCAATGTAATGTCATTGTAGATGATATTCCTGTAAAAGCATGCATGACACTTCTTAAGGAGGGGATGGTAATAGAAAGTTGTAATGGATTGCCAGAATTACCGGCTATTGATATCCCTGTGACTGTTGGAGATTCTGAAATTATCGACACAGAAGTGCTTGTGATTGGTGCTGGTCCAGCTGGATTATCAGCCACAAAAATATTAGGAGAAAATAAAATTGCGGTGATCTTAATAGATGACAAAACTGAACTTGGAGGTAAATTAGTTCTTCAGACACATAAATTTTTTGGCTCAGAAAAAGATGTATATGCTGGCAAACGTGGTATAGACATTGCGAAAATTTTAGGAGAATCTATACGAGAGTTATCGAATGTTAAAGTTTGGCTAAACAGTGTTTGTTTAGCAGTATTTAGTGATGGAATGGTAGGAATTTTAAAGGATAATAAGTATGTATTGGTAAAGCCTAAGTACTTATTAATTGCTACTGGCGCACGGGAAAAAATGTTAGTTTTTCCTGGAAATACTCTTCCTGGAGTATATGGTGCTGGAGCTTTTCAAACCTTAGTAAATCGTGATTTGATAAAAGCCGCGGACAAAATTTTTATTGTTGGAGGAGGGAATGTTGGTTTAATTGCTGGATATCATGCAATACAAGCCGGAATAGAAGTGGTCGGTTTAATTGAAGCATTACCTCAATGTGGCGGTTATAGAGTTCATGAAGATAAACTTAGAAGATTAGGTGTTCCAATTTATACAAGCTATACAATTGTATCTGCAAATGGAGAAAATAATGTAGAATCTATAACAGTTGCACAAATCGATAAAAATTTTAATGTTATATCTGGGACTGAAAAAACATTTCCTTGTGATACAATTTTAATTGCTGTAGGATTAAATCCTGTTGATGAATTTTATCAGAAGGCAAAAGAATTTGGATTTAAGGTTTGGGTTGCTGGTGATGCTCAAGAAATCGCTGAGGCTTCTGCTGCTATATTTACTGGGAGAATTGAAGCTTTAAAGATTCTTAAAGAAATTGGACTTGAAATTTCAGAAGACCTTAATGAATTAGAAGATTTCGCCGAAGTTATGAAAGCAAAACCTCCACAACCTATTGAAACGAAAATAAGATTTAAAGAAGAAGGAATCTATCCTATTTTTTATTGTAATCAAGAAATTCCTTGTAATCCATGTACAACTGTATGTGATCAACAGCAAATTGAGACTATTGATGATTTAATTACTCAATTACCATATTTTAAGGGTGAACAAGATTGTATAGGATGTGGAAAATGTGTAGCTGTATGTCCTGGTTTAGCCGTTGTATTAATTGATTACCGAAAAGATAAAGGCAATCCACTAGTTACTTTTCCATTTGAACTTACTGAAAAAAAATTAGAAAAAGGACAAAAAGTTATTGTTGTTGGTAATGAAAAAGAATTAGGGGCATTTGAAATTCATAGATCAAGATTATTAAAAGAATTTCCTAAGACTCAACTAATAACTATTAAATTACCATCAGAAATTGCAAAACAAGCTGTAGCAATTAAACTTTATGAGACTAAATTTAATGAGCCAATAGATTTATACCAACAATCATTCACTGACGATGAAATAATAGTTTGTAGATGTGAACGTGTCTCGGTAGGCGAAATTCGAAGGTGGATACGTTCAGGAGTCAGAGATTTTAATGAATTGAAAGCTTTAACTAAAATAGGGATGGGAGCTTGTGGAGGTAAAACGTGCACTCCTTTAATTGAGAAAATATTTATGGAAGAGGGAGTGTCTATTGATGAGGTTACTCCTGGTACAAAACGTCCTCTATTTATTGAAGTTCCAATGGGCATATTTGCTAATGTTGAAAATACAAAGGAGGAGCCGTAGATGGTTGAATATGATGTGATTATCATTGGTGCTGGAAGTGTCGGTGTCCCAATTGCTTTAGCTACGGTAAATGATGGATTAGAAACATTAGTTATCGATTCTTTGCCTTCGGTTGCTCAAGCAGACAATAAGCATGCTATTGGCGGTATTAGAGCTACTCATTCCCATAAAGGAAAGATATGGTTATGCCAAAGGTCAATAGATATTTTTTCTTCTTGGGAAGAAAAGTATGGAGATGATATCTGGTGGGATCAAGGAGGTTATACTTTCTTAGCTTTTACAGAAGAACATGACAATTTCTTAAAAGATACAGTAAAACTTCAAAAGAGTTACGGTCTGAATATTAACTATGTTGACGCTGAAAGAATCAAAGAAATTATACCGGGAATCAATAATAATGAATTATTTGGTGGAACATATAGTCCTGAAGATGGTAATGCTTCACCTTTATTGGCTTTACATTCATTCTATAGGCATTCAAAAGATTTAGGGGCAAAATACCTTTTTAATGAGAAAGTTATTGATATCTTAACCAAAGGAGGTAAAGTTGTAGGGGTTAAAACTTCCAATGGAAAATATAATACCAACACTATTATTAATGCTGCAGGAGCTCATGCTAAAGAGATTGGTGATATGGTTAGTGTTAATACTCCAGTAGAACCAGAATCTCATGAAGCAGGAATAACTGAGCCGGTAAAGAAATTTTTCTCACCCATGATTGTTGATATTAAACCATTTGTCGACCCTAAATTTGGAAATTCAAAAAACTATTATTTCTATCAAAATAAAGAAGGTAAAATTATTTTTTGTTTGAGCCCTGAACCAAACATTCCTGGAATTGACAGACGAGAAACGAGTTCTTTCCTACCTCAAATCTCAAAAAGAATGATTCAATTGTTGCCACGTTTAAGAAATATAAAAGTTAGAAGAACTTGGCGTGGGTTATACCCTATGACTCCAGATGGAAATCCCATAATCGGTAAAAATAATGCACTAGAGGGTTATATTAATGCGGTTGGTATGGCTGGACAAGGTTTTATGTTAGGTCCTGGGGTAGGAGAACTTTTGAGTCGCCTTTTAACAGAAAGAGCAGATTCAAGGGATAACGAAATTTTAAATTCATTCTCTTGTAATCGTGATTTTTGTTTTGAAGAAGAATTAAAATAGCCAACGGAAAAAAAATCATATAAAAATTAACTTACATTTAAAATAACTTAAGAAAATTAGGTTTGTTTATTCAAATTTATGTAATAAGTGATTAAAAATGGTTCGACATCTTTTAAAAGTCTCTGATTTTTCAAAAGAGGAATGCAAGAAGGTTATTAATAAATCAATTGAGATAAAGAAAAATCCTAAAAAATACACTTCTCTTTTAGAGGGGGAAACTCTATTAATGTTATTTGAAAAACCTTCATTGAGAACTCGAATATCTTTTGAAACAGGAATGCAACAATTAGGTGGACATGCGATTTTTTATTCAATAAAAGATTCTCCTTTAGGTAAAAAGGAAAATATAAGCGATACAGCAAAAGTTGCCTCAAGATTTGTAAATTTAATAGCTGCTCGAGTTTTTAAACGTCAAGATATATGGGATCTCGCTAAATATTCCGATGTTCCTGTTATTAATATGCTTGATGATTTTGCTCATCCATGCCAAATTCTTGGTGACTTTCAAACAATAAAAGAAAAAAAGAATCGACTCGATAACATGAAATTATCCTATTTTGGAGATGCATACAATAATGTAACCTATGATTTAATGCGAATGTGTGCAATTTTTGGCTGGAGAATGGATGTTGCGTGTCCTAATGCACCTCAGTATTCTCCAGAACAAGAAGTTTTGGTTGAGGTTTCAGAACTTTCAAAACAAACTGGAGCTGACGTCCGTGTGGTTCATGATGCAATCGAAGCTGCTAGAGACGCAGACGTTATATATACTGATAGCTGGATGAGTTATGGTATACCACAAGAACAGGAAGAAAAACGGAAAAAAGCCTTTATGGTTTACCAAGTCTCTTCATCAATTATGGACGCTGCGAATTCCAATGCGGTATTTATGAATTGTTTACCGGCTATGCGAAATTACGAACAAACAGCTGAAGTAATTGATGGTCTACAATCAATTGTTTTTGATCAGGCTGAAAATCGATTACATATTCAGAAAGCAATTATGTTATTTTTACGAAACAAATTTTAGGATAAGGTCTTTAAATCAAATTCTAATCAATTTTATTTGAAAAGAATTTAAATATGTGTATGTATATGTGCATACATATGACTTCAAAAAATATTAGTATTACTGAGGATGTATATAAAAAATTAATGAAAATTAAGGGAGAAAATGAAAGTTTCTCTGAGCTTTTCCTAAGATTATTAAGAATCCAAAAAAGTAATATGGAAAAAACCTTTGGAGCATGGAATCTTTCAAAAAAAGAGAGATCTGAGATTTGGGATGATATTTCAAATCGTTCTGGTCGTAGTTGGAAAAGATCAGAGATGGGTGAAATCAAGTGATAATTCTTGATACTTCTGCATGCATAGATTATCTAAACGGTAATAACGCCCTTAAAAAGGTTATCTCTGAACAAGAGAATCTTATTCATCTTACTTCAATTACCATCTATGAAGTAAGTATCGGTCTAGAACGAACAAGAAGAAGAGTTTCCGAAGAGAGATATAAAGAACTGTATAAAACATGGATGGAATTCATTAGTGGTATGGAAATCTTCTCTTTAGGATTTAAAGAAGCGGAAAAAGCAGCAGAAATATATGATGTTCTTAAGTCCAAAGGTAAAATGATTGATGACAATGATATTTTAATTGCAGGAATAATGCTTTCAAATGGGATAAAAAAAATTATAACTAAAAATGTTAAATATTTTGAAATAATTGATGACATTGAACTAATTCAATATTAATTTAAAAAAAAAAATAAAGAAAATAAATAACAGCACTCATTTTACGAGAAAAATTTTAAATATTAAGTTGAATATTATTATTTTTTCCATATGTGTTAAACAACTTTATTTTGAAGGATTTTGCATGAAAACATTGATCGTGGCGCTAGGTGGAAATGCTTTAATCAAGTTTGGTGAAGAAGGGACAATGGAGGAACAATTTCGAAATTTAAGAGTTCCAATTAGCCAAATTGCAGAATTAGCGAAAAACTATAACATTATTATAACGCATGGTAATGGGCCACAAGTTGGAAATCTCTTACTTCAACAGGAAGCAACTGAATTTGTATCAAAAAGGCCGTTGCAAATCTTAGTAGCAGAAACTCAAGGCCAGATTGGATTCATGATTGAGAGTACATTAGATGAAGAGCTTATGAAAATAGATCTTGATGAAGAAAAGCTTTTCCTAACAGTTCTAACTTATGTGAAAGTTGATTCTGAAGACCCTGCTTTTAAAAATCCCACAAAACCAATTGGCCCTGCATATCCTGTTCGTACAAAGCAGGGACAAGTTAAAACAGCTAAGGGATGGCGACAAGTTGTTCCTTCCCCGAAGCCTATAAAAATATATCAATGGCGTGAAATAAAGAAATTAATGGAACTTGGAAGCTGGATTGTTATAGCTTGTGGTGGAGGTGGTATACCTGTTATAAAAGAAGAAAAAAGATTATATGGTGTTGAAGCTGTAATAGATAAAGATCTTGCTAGTTCTAAATTAGCTGAACAAATAGGAGCAGATATACTGCTTATTGCTACTGATGTTGAGAAAGTTGCTCTTAATTATGGTACACCTAACCAAAAGGATTTAGATAAGCTTACTATCTATGAAGCAAAGAAATATTTGGGGGAAGGTCAATTTCCTGCTGGAAGTATGGGCCCTAAAATTCAAGCAGTAATAAATTTTATGGAAACCGGCGGAGAAAAAGCGATTATAACTTCAATTGAAAAAATTAAAGAAGGTTTAGAAGAAAAAGCCGGAACTCATATTTTTATAGATAATTAGTTTTTATTGTTTCACAAACACTTTTTCAATGGTTTCAAGTGCCCAATCAATCTCACCTTTAGTAATAACCAAGGGTGGGGCAAAACGAATAGTTGTAGAATGTGTATCTTTTGCTAAAATTCCATTATCCTTGAGTTCTTCAACGATTTGTCTAGCATCCTCCGTAAATTCGACAGCAATTAATAACCCTTTACCCCTAATATCTTTAATTGGAATTTTAGTTCTTTTCTCACCAATTTCTCTTAACCTTTTTATAAAATAAGCACCCATCTCCTTTGCTCGCTCGGCAAGGTTCTCACGCAAATGAATATCTATAGATTTCATTGCCACCGCGCTGGCCAAAGGATTTCCGCCCCAAGTACTACCATGACTTCCAGGAATTATCACATCTGGACCTATAATTTCTCTTGTGGTTACACATGCAGAAACTGGATATACACCACCACCAAGGGCTTTCCCTAATAATAACATATCTGGTTTTACATTTTCATGATCACAAGCAAATAATTCCCCAGTTCTTCCAAAACCAGTTTGAATTTCATCTAGCATCAATAAAACATTATATTTTGTACATATTTCTCTAACTTTTTTTAAATATCCTTCTGGAGGGACATTCACACCAGCTTCTCCTTGGATAGGCTCAACCAAAAAAGCAGCTACTTTTTCAGGTCCAATTTCCAAAATAACATTTTCTAATTCCTCAGCATCTCCGTAGGGAATAATAATGAAACCGGGAGTATAAGGGCCAAAATTACCATAATATCGAGCTGCTGAAATATCAGAACTAAAACCCACAATTGTGATGGTTCTTCCATGAAAATTGTTTCTACAAACAATTATTTTAGCTTCATTTTTTGGAATTTTTTTCTTTATATAACCCCATGCTCTTGCCATTTTTAAGCCAGTCGAAACTGCTTCAGTCCCTGTATTCATAGGAATAGACATTATACCGGAATTTGTGAGATCATTAATATGTGGTCCAACAACATCCGCTAACATTTTTAGAAATGGGCCCATCATATCATTATGAAATGCCCGAGAAGTTAGTGTAACAATATCTGCTTGTTCTTTAAGAGTAGCTACAATTTCTGGGTGGCAATGGCCAGCATTCTGGCTTGAATATGCTGATAAGCAATCTAAATATTTCTTACCTTCTGGATCGTAAACCCAAACTCCTTCCGCTCGCGAAATTACAACTGGAATTGGGTGATAATTATGAGCACAATATTTAAGATCCATTTCAATAAATTCTTTTGAAGTTGGCATATTAATTCATATTTATTCCTTTTCCAATAATACTACTTAATTATATGAAGAGATTCATTAAAAGTTTAGATGTTCTCTTTTTAAATTTGGGTAGAAAATGGGATTCTTAAAATTGCAATCTTAGCGACTCGATATAAAAGTTTATATATAATTATGTTGAAGAGAATAATTGCACGAAATTTTTAAAAAAATAAATCCAAAAAAAAAAGGTTTAAACACATGAGAAAAAGAATATATATCTGTCTTTTATCTGTCATGTTCTTATTTAGTTTTTTACCTATGCTTCCTGCTTTAGCAGGTAACAGTAATGAAATCCTAATTGTACGAGATAACTATGGTGTTCCTCATATATTCGCTAATACAAAAGAGGGATTAGCCTTTGGTGCAGGATATGCAATGGCTCAGGATAGACTTTGGCAAGCAGATCTATTCCGAAGAGATGCTTTCGGAAGTTTAGCTGAATTTGGATTCGCATCAATAAATGATGATTATAGAACCAGAACTTTAGGTTATAGTAAGGAAGAATTGTTTGAAGTTTTTGAAGAATGGGTTCCATCTAAGCCAGAAGCAAAATTAAAAGAAATGATGCTAGCATATGTAGATGGGATTAATCAGTACATTTATGAGGCCCATATGAATCCAGCTCTTATACCAATTGAATATTTATTACTTGACCTTCTTCCAATCGAGCCCTTCACAATAGCAGATTGTGCGTCTATTATCGTAATGATGGCTTGGAGATTTGGTGGAACAGGTGGCGGTGAACTCGGTCATGCTGCTCGCTTCCAAGCTTTAAATGCAACATATGATGAAGATACAGCTTGGGCAATCTTTAATGATCTATACCCTCAAGTAGATCCTGGAGCACCAACTACAATACCAAGTCAGGGAAGCCATTATCCTCAGGGTCCAATCCAAAGTAGTATCCCTACTCTTCCTGATAATATTAATGAGATCTATGAACAAGTTATAGGAGCCACCAAAGCACAAGAACAGTTGTCTGAATCTTTAGGATTGCCAACTAAATTTGGTAGCAATGCATGGATGGTACGACCAAAAAAATCTAAAACAGGAAATGCTATGCAAGTAGGAGGGCCTCAAATGGGGCATACTATTCCACAAATTGTTCACGAGTTAGGGTTACATGGTGCTGGAATTAATGCAGTTGGAATGGCGATGCCATTCGCACCAGTTATCATAATTGGAGCCAGTGATTTTGGAGCATGGACCTCTACAACTGGTTCTTCAGATCTTATTGATACTTACATTGAAGTTTTAAACCCAGAAAATCACACCCAGTACTGGTACAACGGCGAATGGGTCAATATGGAGAAAAGAACAGAAATAATTTATGGTTATAAGAAATTATGGAATGAAACAAGAGATATTTATCGCACGGTTCATGGTCCTATCAGAGCTTGGGATCTTGATAATAATTTATGCTACTCCATGAAGGTAGATTACTACAAAGATGAATTGGCTGCTGAGGAAGGGTGGATGTTATTCCAACAAGCGAGAAGTATCTCCGATTTTGAAGATGCAACTAGAGTTGTTACTGCTGGTCACAACTTCTATTGGGTAGATAGGCGCGGTAATATTGGCTTCTGGCACTGTGGAGCTTTCCCAAAAAAACCAATTACTGGTAAAGATGGGAGAATAATTGATGATAGATTCCCATTATGGGGCACTGGAGAAGAAGAGTGGGTAGGTGTCACTGGATTTGATGAGATCCCAAAATGTATCAATCCTGCGCAAGGATATCTTGCTAACTGGAACAATAAGCCAATAGCAGATTGGCCTTATAGAGAAGCTGATTGGGGTGAAGTTCATGGAGTTCAATGGATACAAGAACAATTAGCAACTGGTGGTAAAATTTCATTTGAAGATATGAATAGTATCAATCGTGATACTGGCTATGCCCATTATGGGGGAATGCATTTCCTCGACTTTTTAATAAACGCTGCTAAGAATGACCCATCTATTCCACTTGAAGTTATTGAAGCTCTTGAATCGTGGAATTGGCATTATAACGATGTAATAGATCCAATATATCCTAATCCTGGTGCTACATACGATGATCCTGGCCTCACAATCTTCGATAAGTGGTTCTCAATGGTCAATAATGAAGTGTTTGATAATGACCTTCCACCAGGAGTAGGTGGAAGCCCAAGCACATTACTTCACGTCTTCGATGGAGAAAACTCAAAATTACCATTAAGTTATGATTATCTTAACGGAGAAGATCGAGATACCTTGATAGTCAGAGTATTAAAAGAAGCTTTAGATGAATTAGAAATAGAATATGGATCTAATGATGTAACTACATGGCTTACTGAAGTGAGTACCACAAGATTTAGTCCTCAAGGATTTCTATCTAATCCTCTATTTGGGCAACCAGAGTTAAGAATGCATTCTATGAACCGAGGTACTTATAACCATATTGTAGAGATGCCAAAATGGAAGTGGAAGAATTTTTTCAGACAAGAACCAACCCATGGAGTAAACGTGATTCCACCAGGACAGAGTGGATTTTTCAGTATAGTAACTGGACCAAGTCCTCATGCATATGATCAATTGGCTCTTTATGAAACTTGGACATATAAACCCATGCTTTTCCGTTACCAACCTATAGCGGACGTTGCTGAATCTTTTACGACTTTAATTTATTAATGCTTAAATTAAAAATCAAATTAAAAAATTAATATAACTATTTTTTTATTTATACTAAAAAATTGAAGTTTATTAAATCTAAATTAATACTACTTTTTATCAACCTTTCAGGTTTTTCTTCTTACTAATTCTTTAATAGCAAAAGTAGCTACTAATTCAGCATATGTACCGGGGCCAAATCCAGCATCATATCCTAGTTCTTTAGCGAGTTCATTATTAATTCTTGGTCCTCCACATATCAAAACGATTTTCTCTCTTAATCCCTCGGCTTCCAAAAGCTCAACTAATTGGGTTAAGTTTTTTACATGAACATTTTTCTGTGTGACTGTTTGTGAGACAAGCAAAACATCAGCTTTAAGTTCTATAGCTCTTTTAACAAATATTTCATTTGAAACTTGACTGCCTAAGTTAAAAGCTTCTATCATTTCATATTGTTCTAAACCATAATGACCAGCAAAACCTTTCATGTTGATAATTGCATCGATCCCCACTGTATGAGCGTCTGTTCCTGTAGATGCCCCCAGTATAACTAATTTACGTCCAATCTTTTCTTTAATATAGTTATTAATGTCTTCTTTAGACATAACATCTATATCTACAGCTTCTACTTGAATTTTAGTGTAATCGATTGTATGAATTAACTTTCCATAAACTACAAAATAAGTGAATCCTTTGTCTAATGCAGTATGATATACTACTTCTGGATCTTTTAACCCCATTTTTTCTGCTAGTTCTTTAGCTGCTTCAATTGCTTTTTTATCATGTTCTACAGGAAGAGTAAAACTTATTTGTACCTTACCATCATTCATTGTATCTCCGTAAGGTTTAATTCTTGTTAAATCAAGAGTTTTATTAAAATCTTCCTTTTTCGTTGAATATAATCCCCCTCTCATTTTAATATCCTCCTTTTGTTAATTCCTTAATCATAAGTTCTATAAAGGGATTAAAATAGTCTTTTTCTTTCTTAAACACACCATCTAATCCTTTACCTCCTTCTATTGGCCTTTTGATGTTAGCAAAAATTCCTTTTTCAATTGTTTTAAATAATCCTTCTTTTTCGATTTCTTTTAATAAATCATAAGCGTTATTAAGAACCTTATCAACTCGTCTTTCCATCAAACCCCCTTTTTTGAATACTATTTCTTCACTAATAGACTTCATATTGTTGAATATATAGCGTACATTTTCAATAGATAAAGCTCTATCTGACATGAAAGGAGTATGAATAGCTTCTGTTAACATACCGAGGAGATGAATCCTTTGATTTGTCATCACTGTTATCATATTAAATAAAGCATCTTGAATATGTCCTTTAAATATGTTTCCAGTCATATATCTCGTAGGAGGCATATATTTTAAAGGAGCTTTTGGAAATATCTCTCGTGTCATTTGAGCTTGAGCAAGTTCATATAAAAATCCATTTTCTAATTCAGGATTCATCTCAAATGCGTGACCTAAACCCATTTGTTCTTCCTTTAATCCTGCAAGTAATGCAAATTGCTCATTAATAAACTCAGAAGCAAGAACAGTATGTGCAGCTTCATAGGCATCGGCTGTGGTTAAATAGTTATCTTCTCCTGTGTTGATTATCACTCCAGCATAAGCATTTATCATTCTTGAAAAATATTGATCGATAATTGTTCTTTTTATATTAATATCCCGGAATAAAATACCATAGAGAGCATCATTAAGCATAACATCAAGTCTTTCAAAAGCTCCCATGGCAGCAATTTCAGGCATGCATAAGCCAGAACAATAATTTGTTAATCTAATATATCGTCCTAATTCTTCTCCAACCTCATCTAATGCTTTTCTCATAAGTCTGAAATTTTCTTGAGTTGCATACGTTCCACCAAATCCTTCTGTTGTTGCACCATATGGAACATAATCAAGCAGGCTTTGTACTGTAGATCTTATAACTGCAATTATATCAGCACCTTGTCTTGCTGCAGCTTGCGCTTGGATGATATCCTCATAAATATTTCCTGTAGCAACAATGACATAAATTAAAGGTCCTTCCTTATCGCCATATTTTTTAAGTAATTCATCTCTTTTTTTCTTATTTTGAGAGATTTTTACTAAGGTCTCCTGAGCAATGATATTTAAAGTTGCTTTAATTTCAGAAAGATCTTTTAGTGGCAATTGTGTTAAATCTAATTCATTTTTAGCTATTTTTTCTGCTATTTCTTGGGGTGAAAGATTTGTATATAATATAGCATTACCGATATAAATAGCAGCACCGACTCCAAGACCGTTTCCCTTGTTTATATTATCTATGACGATATTAGGGAGAGGAACTTCAAACTCATCCACTCCATCTATACTAAATAATCTACAAACTGTTCTTTCTATTGTTGTAGTAGTATGTTGATCTATAAATTCTTGGGTCCTTAGTGCTATATTTTTGGCTGCTTTTCTTGCGTTTTCTACAATTTTAAAATCCAAATTTAATTTGCTCTCTGGCAATTTTCCCAGTTCTTTCATATTTTTCACATTTACGAAATTTAATATAACTTTGTAACAATTTTATCCAAATTAGTTATTAACTCCTAAATCATAAACAGGAACATCAAGATTTTCTTTTAATATATTTAAAAATTTATTTTTATCAAACTGATATCCATACGGCGAAGTTGGATTTATAGTAACAGCAATTATATTTATAGAATTTAAAACCTTTAAAAAGCCACCTTTTCTTTGGAATTTCTGCTTTACTTTTTTGCTCAAAAATAGTTTTGTAGCATCTTCCACTAAAAAAGTAACTCCTTTATACTTCTCTGTAGATTTCATTAAATCTTCTAATAATTTATCAGTAACAGCACCCTTTATTACAACATATTTTGAATTATTGTCTAAGTTATCAATAATTTCCTTAGTCGCATCTAATGGAGTTAATACATCTAACAATTTTATAGAATTATTATCATTAATTATTCCTATTTTTGATTTTTTCAAAATACTATTAGCAATTTCTACTATTTCTTGGTCATTTTCACTTTCTAAATTTAATAATTCAAGAGTATGAACTGTTAAATTAATCACATTTTGCATATTTTCAGACACAGAAGCTCCTGTCGAAAGAATTGTAGCATCAGATATTATAGGAGTTGCATATGATCTCCTATCAAATGCACCATCAATTAGTATTAAATCACATCCTAAATTTTTTAATTCTAAACATATTTTGTGTAAATATTTATTTATTGATGGTCCTGCTAATTCTATAATTCCCTCGTTTAATGCCTTTAATATCAAAATTTCGCCTAATGGAGTGTTAAATTCTGTAGTTTTTAATATTTCCATTTTAACTTCACTCTCTTCAAAACTCTGTCTAGCTGTTGCAACAATAGTACCCTTTTTGATAAATATGCGGGGTTTTGGTAAACGTGTAATTACATCATACTTTTCTCCATCTCTGCCTATAGATGTTAGACCAAGTTTATAATCTTTTAGATTTTTTATTATATAGTTTAACGTAGTAGTTTTACTAACGTTTTTTGCGAGGCCTATTATTGAGATTATTTGATATTTATCAATTCTACTCAAGAAATAAGTCATAAAATCCATTTTATCGCCAAAAACTAATGGAGTTTCCGTTAATAACAGAAATAAATCTTAATTATTTAAACTTTAGAATTATTTAGTGAGTTTTCTTCTTCTTAACTTTCTTATAAGATCTTCTGGTTCGATCGTCATTTTTTGACCACTCAATAAAGCACTAACTCCAATTTGTTTTTCACAATCTTCACAGTGACAAATTGGTATATAATCATCTGGTTCCTCATAAGTTGTTATAACACCCTCAAAATTCCTTAATACCACACGCCTATTTCCTTGAGAAATTGTATAATCTGGCATAACTGGAATTTTTCCGCCCCCTCCAGGAGCATCTACTACAAATGTAGGCACACATAGTCCAGATGTATGACCTCTTAGCCCTTCAATAATCTCAATGCCTTGAGCAACACTCGTTCTAAAATGAGCAAGTCCAACAGAAAGATCACATTGGTAAATATAATATGGTCTTACCCGTATTCTTACTAATTCTTGCACTAATTTTTTCATTATATGAATACAATCATTTACTCCTCTCAACAAAACAGATTGATTTCCAAGAGGTATCCCAGCATCAGCTAGCATTTCACATGCTTTTGTAGAATCTTCTGTAATTTCATTGGCATGATTATAATGGGTATTAAACCAAATAGGTTGGTATTTTTGTAGCATTTTGCATAACTCAGGAGTAATTCGTTGAGGAACTGTGACTGGAGTTCTAGAACCTATACGTATTATCTCTACATGAGGAATTGCTTTTAATCTTTTTAGAATCTCTTCTAATTTTTTATCAGATATTAATAATGCATCTCCACCGGATAAAAGTACATCTCTAATTGCAGGTGTTTTTTCAATATATTCAATACAAGCGTCTATTTGTTCTTGTGGAGGAGCCATATCATGATGACCCGCAAATCTTCTCCTTGTGCAATGTCTACAATACATTGAACAATTTTCGGTAACTAAAAATAATACTCTATCTGGATAACGATGAGTTAATCCTTCAACAGGAGAATCGACATCCTCACTAAGGGGATCTTCGAGGTCACTACTATATCGTTGCAATTCATGAATGGTTGGAATTGCTTGTTTTCTTATAGGATCATAAGGATCATCAGGATCGATTAATGATAAATAATATGGTGTAATTGCCATCCTGTACTCTTGTAATATGCGGGGATCATCTTCATCTTTAGTCAATTTGATAGATTTTTTAAGTTCTTCTAAACTTGTTATTCTATTTTTAACTTGCCAATGCCAATCGTTCCAATCCTTATCACTTACATGTGAAAATAATTCTTTTCGTCTGTTAACTTTCATATTTTCTTTCTCTTAAATTTTTTCTAACTCAACAATTAATTAAACGTATTTTTCTTCAAATATTTTTCGTAATGTATCTGATTCTCGTACCAAGTCTAAAGCGATTTGCGCATGATTTTTTGCATATCCACACCCAATCAACATTTTAACATCTTTACCAATTCCTTCTGCTCCTAATGCAGCTTTTGTAAAACTCGTTGCCATGGAAAAGAAATATACTATTCCTTCATCTTTTACTGGGAGGATACAAGACATCTCCGTGTTGGGAATACTTAGACAATTTATTGAGACATCTACTTCTTTTCCATTATTTACTTCAAGAACTTTATTTAAAACATCAATAGGATTTAACACATCGGCAATTATTATTTCATCACAAAAATCGCTTTTTTTAAGAAAAACTGCCCTCTTTTCATTTCTTGCTTGGCCAATGACTCTTCCTTTCTTTCCAACCATCTTTTTAGCCATTAAAGAACACATCAATCCTGATTTTCCTGTAGCTCCTAAAATTAATACTGTATTTCCAGGTTTTACTAAGTTTTTTACTTGAGCTGGAGCCCCTGCTACATCAAGAATAGCTAATGCTAAGGTATCCTCCATATCTTCAGGAAGCTTAGCATATATTCCACTTTCAAAAAGAATTGCTTTTCCCTCAATTTTAACCCTATCAATATCAGGTTGAATATTTAGAATTTTATCTATCCTAAGTGGTGTTAAGGAAAGTGAAACAAGTGTAGCAATTTTATCACCAATGTTTAAGTCAATTTTGCCTTTTAAAGCATCACCAATATTTTCAATGTTCCCTATTAGCATTCCACCAGAGCCAGTCACTGGATTCTGCATTTTACCCCTATTATTTACAATTTCTATTATCTTTTGTTTAACTTTTTCCATATCGTTATGCTCTTCTTCTCTGAGCTGATTAAAACTAGCAGAATCAATATTTAAGTAATCAACATCTATTAAAATTTCATTATCAAAAATATCCATATTATTTGAAATTGTTATTGCAGGTTGGGGTAAAGCTCCTTTTGGTTCAATTACTCTATGAGTTCCATATTTATTTCCTTTTTTCATATCACATCTTAATCCATTATTATTAATCCTAATATTTTTCTTGCATCATTAGGTGTAGCAATATTTCTTCCTAATTCCTTTGATATTCTAACCACTTTTTCTACTAATTCTCCATTTGATTTTGCTAATATACCTTTAGACAAATAGATGTTATCTTCAAATCCAACTCTCGCATGACCGCCCATTATTATAGATAACGTAACCATTGGAAATTCATGTCTTCCAATAGCACCAACACAAAATGTAGAATTTTCAGGAATACTATTTGTTAAAAAAATTAAATCCCTTACTGATGCATTTATGCCTCCTTTTACTCCTAACATGAAATTAAAATGCATTGGATCTTTTATATATCCTTTATTATGTAATCCTAATGCAGTATCAACCATTCCTTTGTCAAAGCACTCCAACTCATATTTTATCCCAAGCTTATTCATTTCTTCAGCAAAATGGATTATTGTATTTTCTGTATTGACAAATATTTCATCTCCCCCGAAATTCATTGTTCCACAATCGAGTGTAGCCATTTTGGGGGGAGGTTCTAAATAGATAGGTTGAAGTCTTTCCTCATTAGTCATTCCAACTGCTCCCCCCGTAGAAGGCATAATAATGACATCTGGGCATCGTTTTTTTATCTCTTCAATACATACTCTAAATCTTTCCTTATTTTGAGTAGGAGTTCCATTATCTTCTCTCACATGTAAATGAATTATGCTAGCTCCAGCTTTATAAGCTAATTCCGCTTCTCTTCCTATTTCTTCTACAGTGTAAGGTATGCTTGGATTATTCTCCTTTGAAACTTCTGCTCCACATATAGCTGCTGTTATTATAAGTTTTTCCATCAAAAAATCCTCTTACAGTGTAAAAAGAATATGAATTATAATAAATAATAACTTACAGATATAAAACATTAGTATTATGCCTTAGTTTTAATAGAATTGTAATTCATTTTAATAATAAGTGATTTTCCAAAAAAAATCACTTTATGTACTAAAAAATTTAAGTTAAGTTAACAAAATTTTCTGAATCTTATTGTTTCTATTGAAATTGAGATCTAATCAAGAGTAAATTTCTTAAAGTTAATAATAATAAACATTAATTAAAGTTGTATTGAAATTACGTTAAAGTAGATGAATAAATGTTAAGATTTGAATTAAATATAAGTAAAATTAAATCAAATAGGAAGAATTTGCTTAAAATCGACGATAATTTTATAATTAATTATGCAAAAAGTATAAATTTATTTGGTAGTATCGTAATAAATAATTGTCCCTCTAATAATCTTCTAAAACGGGTTTGTAGTGTTGCTGAATGCTATTTAATAATGAATTCCCCTAATTTAGAATCGATAAAATTAGGGTTACAAATGGGTGTAAAAAAATTTATCATTCCTGAAAAAGAAATTGAAAAAATCAACAAAACTATATCGAAAAATATAATTATGGCTAGGATTACACTAAAAGACAAATCTGTTTTTAAGAACGATTTAAATTCACTTAGAGAACAATTTAGTGCAATTTTTAACCGTTTAAAACCATATTGTTCAGAATTTTTGATTGATTGGGATAATAAATTAAATTTAAGCAGAAATGCAGTACTAAAAATCGCAGATTCCATTTCCAGTGTAGTTAAAACTCAACTAACATTTTTAGATCCAGATGGTCAAAATTCTAAAGAATTAGAAAATAAAGGAATTAATCCATTTGTAATTTCATCTAATGTATTTTCAGAAAAAGAAATGTTAAAAATCTTTAAATTCATCCTAAATTTTCATAAACAAGGTGGGCTCATCCCTACTATCGTTCAAGATGATCACAATCAAATATTAATGCTAGCATATTCATCACAGGATTCTTTAACTCAGGCTTTAATTCAAAAGCAAGGGATCTATTTTAGTCGTTCCCGAAAATCAATTTGGATTAAAGGAGAAACAACAGGAAACTATCAAGAATTATATCAAGCAAGATATGATTGTGATCAAGATACACTTTTATTTACTGTTCATCAATTGGGATCTGCATGCCATTTACAACGATATTCATGTTTCAAAGATAAAAACTTTGGTTTTTTAGATTTATATGAAATCATTCAAAATAGGATTAAAAATCCTGTTCCAAATTCGTACACTAGTAAAATTTCAAAAAGTGAGGGATTAATTATTGAAAAAATAAGAGAAGAAAGTAATGAGCTTATAAATTATGTTAATCAAGAGAATTTAATATGGGAAATTGCAGACTTACTATATTTCATTCTTGTTCTTATGGCTAAGAAAGGAATCAAGATTCAAGATGTATTAAATGAGTTATGGAGGAGAAGAAATTATGGAAATTAAAAGAACATTAGAAAATCCAAATTCACGATTGATTCGTATGGGAATTCCCTCAAAAGGTCGTATGGCAGCGGAAACCCTAGAGTTTTTAAATAAATGTGGTTTCAAAATAATGCGAAACAGACAACAATATATTGGGGGGCTAGAAGGATTTCCAGAGATCCAAATAGTATTTCAACGACAAGAGGATATCATTCATGGTGTTATTAAAGGGAGTTTAGCTTATGGAATCGTAGGTTTAGATTTATTGAATGAGATCACTAAGAAAGATCCAGATAAAACTGTGATTATTCATGAGGATTTAGGATTTGGGAAGTGCACCTTAGAAGTATTAATACCTGAAGAGTGGACAGAGAATTCAATGAGAGATTTGAATAAAAGCAAAAAAATTTTACGTGTTGCTTCTAAATTTCCTTTATTGACGAAAAAATTCTTCGATCACTATAACTTAGATTTTGAATTGGTTGAAGCAGCAGGAACATTGGAAGTGGCCCCTGCGCTAGGCTATTCTGATATAATTGTTGATTTAGTTTCTACAGGGCAAACCATAAAAGATAATAGATTAAAGAGATTACAAGATGGATGTATTCTTCAATCCCAAGCATGTTTTATAGCGAATCGAAAAAGTCTAAAAGAAAATCAGATAGTTCTAAACTTTGCCCAAACATTTTTAGAGTACTTTGAAGCTACATTAAGAGCAAAAAATTATGTTTCTGTATTTATTAATATGCGGGGAGATGATCCTAAATCGATTGCTGAAAAAATGTTTGCTAAGGAAAACTTAGAAGGTCTCCAAGGTCCTACAATCTCGCGAGTCATTTCTCCGCGGGGAGGTTCTTGGTTTGCCGTTCATATAATTGTTGAAAAGAAGAAGTTGACGGAAACAATAAGAGCACTACGGGAAATCGGTGGTAGCGGTGTTGTTGTTAGCCCTACATTATTTATTTTTGAAGAAGAACCAACCCGATATAAAACATTATTAAAAAATTTGGAGGCAAATTAATGATTCCAATTTATTCTTTAGAGGAAGCGAAAAGCAGAATTCTTAAGCGTAGAAATATCATAGATAATCCATTGCCCCCTCATGTAAATCAACGGATTATAGAAATCTTCGGGCAATCTTTAACACCACAAGAAGTGGTATTACGTATTATTAAAGACGTAAAAGAGAATGGTGATGCTGCTCTTATTGAATGGACAAAAAAGTTGGATAAAATTGATATTTCTGAAGCGATTGAAGTTGATTTTAATCAAATAGAAGTAGCACTTATTTCTATTGATGATAAAATTAAAGATGCACTCATCGAATCAAGAGATAGAATCTTAACATTCCACAGAAAGCAACCCATATCCTCCTGGATTACAAATGATTTAGGAGGAAATTTAGGTCAATTAATAAATCCTATATCTCGAGTAGGGATATACGTACCTGGGGGCACAGCTCCACTTCCATCAACTATTATTCATAGTGTGTGTCCTGCAGTTATAGCTGGTGTCAAAGAGATAGTTATAGTCAGTCCGCCACCAATTTCTCCAATAATTCTAGCTACGTGTAATTTAATCAATCAATTGAATGTTAACCTAAAAGTTTTTCGCATTGGAGGGGCTCAAGCAATTGCCGCTCTCGCTTTTGGGACTCAAACTGTTCCAAATGTTAATAAAATCGTAGGGCCTGGAAATATTTTCGTAACGCTTGCTAAACGAGAAGTATTTGGGATTGTTGGTATTGATAATATTGCTGGTCCAACTGAAGCATTAATTTTAGCTGACGGTACGGCTAATCCAGAATTAATCGCATTTGATTTGCTGGCGCAAGCTGAACATGATTTTTTATCAATACCAATTTTAATTACTACTGATCAAAACTTAGCAAATATGGTTAAAAATTCAGTCGAACAGCAATTATTAGACTTGTCGCGTGCTGAAATTGCTCAATATGCTATTGAACACAATGGTGGAATTATCCTTATTCCCAATATTAAAGAAGCTATCATGCTAATCAATGAATTCGCCCCTGAACATCTATCTGTATTATTGAAAGATCCTTGGGAAATTCTACCTAATATAAAAAATTCTGGAGGTATCTTCTTAGGTGAACACTCTTGTGAAGTTATTGGTGACTATATTGCTGGACCCAGTCATGTTATGCCTACAGGTGGATCTGCAAAATTTTCTTCGCCGTTATCAGTTTTAGATTTTGTAAAAATAACAAATTTAATAGCTTTAGATAAAAGAACTGTTAATTCAATAGCACCATTGGCAGAATTAATAGCTAATGCAGAACAACTCACGGCTCATTCAAAAGCCGCAAGGAGGCGATATAAATGACAAGAATTAAACCTGTAGATCATATCATTTCAATTAATTCCTATAACGGAGTTAAATCCCTAGAACTCATTGCTGAAGAACTGAATATACCCGCAAAAAGTATTATTAAACTAGATGGTAATGAAAATCCATATCCCCCCCTTCCAGAAGTGTTGACAACCTTAGGATCTCTTGAAAACGTTAGTTTTTATCCAGACATGTTAAGCTCTAATTTATTAAAAATTTTAGCGAAAAAAGAAAATCTAAAACCTAAAAATTTTATAATTGGTTCTGGATCTGACGAATTAATCGAATTATTAATTAGAGCATATGCAAGCCCTTCTGATACAGTTTTAACATATACTCCTACATTTGGGATGATATCGTTTTTAGCTCAGGTTTATGGAGTATATTTTAAAGTAATTCCTCAAAAGCTTGTAAAACAGGAGATTTTCGCTCAATACATTCTTGATGAGAACAGATTTATAAAAGCAGCAAAAAAAGCAAAAATAATTTTTCTCGCTCGCCCAAATAATCCAGATGGACAAGTTTTGTCAGAAGAGTTCATAAAAAAGTTAACATCTCTTCCAGCTTTAGTTATTGTTGATGAGGCCTATATAGAATTCTCGAATTTTCACAGTCTTGCAAAATGGGTTCCTCAGTATGAGAATCTTGTTGTTCTTCGAACATTTAGTAAAGCATATGGTTTAGGGGGGTTGCGTGTAGGCTATGGAATTATGCCAAATGATATTAGAAATATCTTGATGTCAATTAAACAGCCATATAATGTAAATGTAGTTGGACAAAAAGCAGCAATATCTGCTTTATCCAGCCCTTTAGTTAATGAAAGAATTGAGGAAATGAAAAAAATGAGAAATTGGTTTATAGATCAACTTATTTCGCTTCAAGAGCATTTTAAAATCTTTTGGATACACCCTAGTGAAGCATGTTATGTTTTGCTTACTTTTGAATCTGCAGATATTATTAACAAGTTATATAAACTATTTTATTCAAAAGGAATTCTTGTACGATACTATTCCTCCTCAGATATGACTAATAACTTAAGGATTAGTATAGGTCTTCAAAAACAGATGGAGAAAGTAATCGAAGAATTTAAATTATTTTTAGAAGGTGTAAATTGAGATGAATCGCCAATCAAAACAAGAAAGGAAAACAAAAGAGTCGGTTGTGAGTATTTCTCTTAATCTTGATGGTTCTGGAGTTGCTAATATTAACACTAGAATTGGATTTTTTGATCATATGTTAAACCACATTGCAATACATGGCCTATTTGATATTGAAGTTAAAGTGAACGGTGATCTTCACGTTGATGCTCATCATACTATTGAAGATGTAGGGATAGTTTTAGGTAAAGCTTTTTTTCAAGCAATTGGAGATAAAACCGGGATAACCCGGATAGGACACTCTTATGTACCAATGGATGATGCTCTTGCTTTTGTGGCTATTGATTTTTCAAATCGTCCTTATTCCACTATAGAGATTCCATGGACAGGTAAATACTTTGGGACTAAACAAGATGAACTTATACCAGTTACTTTAATAGACCACTTTTTACAAACGTTTGCAATGAATGCTAGTATTACACTTCACGTAAAGATTTTATCAGGAAAAGATGATCATCACAAGGCAGAAGCAGTTTTTAAAGCTCTTGGTCGTGCACTTGATAAAGCTTCTCGATTTGATGCAAAACGAAAGGAAGGCGTCCCATCTACTAAAGGTTTACTATAAAAAAAATAAAATCCGTTTAATTAAATAAATGACTATCTTGTTATGATAACAATAATCGATTACGGAACTGGAAACTTAAGATCAATTCAGCGAGCATTGCAAAGATATTATTCGGATGTAATAATATCAAGCGAAGTAAAGCATATTAAACATGCAAAAGGTATTGTTTTACCTGGTGTCGGAGCGTTTGGAGATGCAATTGAAGAATTGTTGCAAAGAAAGCTTTTTAAACTTTTAAAACAGATTATACCTCTAAAATCAACTTTAGGGATTTGTTTAGGATTACAGATTTTATTAAATAGTTCAGAAGAGCGTCCTAGAGTTAAGGGTTTAGGCATCATTCCTGGTAAAGTAAAAAGACTTGCTCCCACAAAATTAATTCGAATTCCCCATACGGGATGGAATAGAATTATTCCCCTAAGGGAACCATATTTTTCAGGTTTCGCTTATTTTAATCATGCTTTTTATTGTGATGTTGTTGATAAGGATTTTATTATTGCAGATTCTTTACATGGTATAAGATTTGGGGTTATTTTTAAATGTCGCACAATTTTAGCGACACAATTTCATCCCGAAAAAAGCAAAAGAATTGGGGAAGATATACTAAAATATTGGATTAATTCAATGATAAAAACGGTGAATTAACATTACATTGCACACTATTTATCCGGCAATTGATATAAGAAATGGTAAGGTTGTTAGACTTACTCGAGGTGACTTTTCAAATCAAATTATATATTCTCAAGATCCTATCAATGTTCTTAGACAATTCATTAAAAGTGGCACAAGGTGGATACATATTATTAATTTGGACGGCGCCTTAACTGGTTCATTTGAAGAAAATCTTAGTTATAAAGTTATAATGGATCTTATAGAATTTTCAAAACAGTATGGAATAAAAATTCAGATTGGTGGTGGTATAAGGGAAATTGAACTGATTGAAAAACTAATTAATAAAGGAATTCATCGAATTATTTTAAGTACAATTGCAATTGAAAATACAAACCTACTGAAAAAAATAACTAAAAGATTTAGAAATAAAATTGCTGTTGCATTAGATATTTTGAGTGGGACAATTCGAATAAAAGGCTGGCAGTACGATACAAATTTAGATCTCCTTGAGGTTCTACACCAATTGGAGAATATTGGAATCCAAACTTTCATTGTTACTGATATTGAAAAAGATGGTACATTTGCTGGATTAAATATAAACCTTTATCAGGAATTGAAAAACAGTAAAAAACCCAATACCAAAATAATTGCATCAGGTGGAATTTCAAGCATAAATGATGTAAAGAAGGCATTATTATATGCTGAGGGAGTTATAATAGGAAAAGCTTTGTATAATGGAAAAATTCCACTGAATACTTTAAAATCTTTCTTTGATAAACTTCATAATTCAGGTTTGATAAGACGAGTCATACCTTGTCTGGATGTAAAAGAGGGAAGGGTAGTAAAGGGAGTTAAATTCAAGGATTTACAAGATAGTGGGGATCCAGTTAAAATGGCCCGTTATTACAATGAAGCAGGTGCCGATGAGTTAGTTTTTTTAGACATATCGGCAACTATAGAAGGGCGAAAAAGCATGCTTCACACAATTCGATCTGTAGCTGAAGAAATCTATATTCCTTTTACTGTTGGTGGTGGAATCAGGACAATTGAGGATATGACTACCATTATCAAAGCAGGAGCTGAAAAAGTTAGTATAAACTCAGCAGCTATAAATGATCCTGATTTAATTACTAAAGGTGCAAATAAATTTGGCTCTCAATGCATAGTTGTCTCCATCGACGCAAAAAGAAAAGCCAAATCATGGGAAGTATATTCTCACAGCGGTACAAGACCTACTGGACTCGATGCGCTAGAATGGGCAAAAACTGCTGTGGAGAAAGGTGCTGGTGAATTACTAGTTACCAGCATGGATAGAGATGGTACCAATTTAGGATACGATCTCGAATTAATCCAAAAAATCTCTAGTATGGTATCTGTACCTGTGATTGCTTCTGGTGGAGCTGGCACTAAAGAACATTTCTTAGAAGCAATCAATAATGGAGCCGAAGCTATATTAGCTGCGTCTTTATTTCATTACAATAAATTGGAAATCCAAGATTTGAAAAAATATCTGGATGATCACGATATTATGGTAAGGTTATGACTGAATGTATTAATAATCCTCATATTAGATTTTTACATTCTTTTAAAGAATCTTCAATCATA
This sequence comes from uncultured archaeon, assembly GCA_964493385.1. GTDB lineage: Archaea > Asgardarchaeota > Lokiarchaeia > Sigyniarchaeales > SOKP01 > Loki-b32. Next base: position 53,335 of record CAZBNW010000003.1, read on the forward strand.
GTGGCGGCATGTTCTAAATCTTCTTCAGTATGTCGATAACAAATATATCCATGATGGAAAGGTTGAAGGAATATATTTCGTCGAATAAGTTGCCTATAGAATTCTTCTCTAAGTTTCCTATATAGAAAATCTTTATCAGGAATGAAGGTTATATATGGCATCCAAGGTTCTCCAGAATAATTACATGGAATACCACTATCTTCAATACGCTCTTTTACTTGCTTTGCAAATTGATTCCCTTTTTGACGAATATTGTCTAAAACTTTTTCACGTTCTAGTATTTCAATTGTTTTGAGGGATGCGATCTGAGCAAGACTGTTAGGGAAAAAAGTTGAACTTAAAAATACTTTTTCTACTAATACATCCATAAATTCGTTTTTCCCTACAAGGGTACTTATAGGATATCCATTTCCCATTGCCTTACCAAACGCAGCAAGATCAGGGATAACTGCAAACATTTTTTGTGCTCCCCCCATGTCAACCCTAAAACCTGTCCTTATTTCATCATATATTAATAGAGCATTATTGTCGGTTGCTAACTCACGAATACCTTCTAAGAACCCTGGTTTCGGCATTTCAATTTCTCGACCCCCGGGTGTATGGATTGGATTCACTATAATAGCCGCAATTTCATCTTTATTTTTTTTTAATAATTTTTCAACTTCTTCAAGATTATTAAATTCAAATTCATAAAAATCTTCATACAACTTCTTAGGTATCCCCGCCTCGATTCCATGAACCTCACTGAAAGCATCATACCAGCCGTGATATCCACAGCTGAGAACCTTTATTTTTTTTGTATATGCTCTTGCTACTCTTATTGCTGCTATTGTTGCATCAGTTCCCATCTTCATTAATACCATCTTCTCACAACATGGTATCAATTCTCTTAGCTTTTTCGATAGTTCGTTTTGTACTTGTTGGGTCAAAGACATACAGAATCCTTTATTTTGTATTTGTTCAATTACCGCATTATCTATTTCTTCTTCCCTGTGGCCTATGATTATAGGTCCATAAGCACATAACATATCAATGTATTCATTAGAATCTACATCAATTACTTTTCCACCTTTTGCTGATTCAAAGAATATTGGATATTCTCCTTCAATGAAGTTATATGGGCGGCGGATGCCTAAGATCGCTCCTGGAATTAATTTCAATGCTTCTTCATATAAGCTAAATGAATTATTAAGATTTAGTTTATCAGACAATTTCTCTCTCCATTTTTTCAAATACTATAGCAATTAATTATTTAGCATAATTATTGAAGATTTCTAAACAGAATCATACAATAAATTTTGAATTTAATAATACACAAGGTTAAGGGTATTTTTGCTTTTTCTTTAAAATCAAAAATTTAGCTCTAATTATATTCCATAAGAGATTAGTTTTTGATTCAATAATATTTTGGTGTCTTTAGGAAAAGTAATTCGTTTGGTGTTGAAAAAAATGTTTAATAAATTAGTGTGTAGTATATGTGGCTCTGAAAGATCAGTTCCAGTTTGTTGTGATAAATCCATGATGGTAAAAGATGATTATTTGCTCTGTTGTTGTTCAGAGGAATGTGGATATCAACCTATTCCTGAATGTTGTGGAAAAAAAATGGATTATGCTGGATATTAGAGGATATAAGATAAATAAATAAAGCGAAAAAGAATTTTTCCTACCAAACTAGATTAGTTATAATATCTTTTGCTGTTTCAGCTTGTTTCTTATTTAGAATTTTTCTAATTCGTAAGTCATTGATAGCATCCTCAAGTCGTGTATCTAAGTTTTTCATTTCCATTAAATTATTTTTATCTCCTTGAGTTTCTACTAACTCGATCATTGAATTTTCTTTATTCATTAAATCTCTTAACTTTTGTCTGAAGCTCGCCTTAACTTTTGTCCTTACAGGTTTGCCTCCATCAATCAATATCGGGAGTACAGGTGCTCTCTCAGTAGTTCTATTTGTATTAGGATCTATAAAGAAAAATATATAAATAGGGATACCTACTACGACATTTTGAGTTTTTATTTCAAGAGTATAATCATTAAAAAAGTTTTGAACATCGGTCATTTCTTTATCTTTCACAGACTCAATATTATCTAAACTAGATTGTTTTACGGTTTGTATTTTCGCAACTATATCTTCAGCACTGGTTAAATCTTTACTGAGCCCGCTGTGTTTTGCTTCAATTTGTTTTTCCACTTCAGTTTTTTTGCGCTCTAGTTCTCTTAACTTCTGTTGTTTTGTTTTTTCAAGATCAGAGATTTCACGGTGTACATTTTTCCTTAATTGAGCAATTTCATTATTATATCTGCTAATTGCATTTCCTAACTCGGTATATTTCATGTTTATATCCTTTAAACCTTCTTCTACTAAAAATAGATCGCGGTTATTAATTGCGTTTTTCAAACCATCAACACTGCTTTTAATTGAGCTGAGATTGTTATTCAATTCTCCCGTTTTATCATTTATTTTATATTTTCCTAATTTTACTAATTCTTCTGGAGATTTTTCAATTTCTCGTTCTTTTTCTGCTTGGATTTCCTTATTAAGTATGGCTAATTGCTTCTCTTCTTCCCCTGTATCTACTTTAGTGTCTCTAATTTTATCTACCTCTTTCCCTCCTTTTTCTATCCATCTTTCGCATAATTTTATTATAGCATCTCCAAATGTATCAAGCATCTTCACATCTTTCTGTGAGACATACTCAGGTATTTCTGGTACTATTTTTGTTTGATTAACACTTTTAGTAATAGGCCCACCTTCTAATAGAAAATAAGGCGTAGAATGAGAACTTAAACTATATTGGTTAAGAAAAAAATTCTGGAAATATCCTACTTCATTTGTATTAAATAATGCCTCTTGGATAACAGTGCCTCTTTTAAAATTTTTAAAACGTTTAAGATATGTATTATTATAAGTTCGTAATGAATTAAAAAAAGATTCGGGATCTGCTCCTTTAATAACATTTTCGGGTCGTGGTGGCATTTGAGCAAATTTTCCAACACTTAACTTTTCTTGTTTGTTTAAAAGATAACTGCAAACGCACGCTCGTGTATCACTTAATGGAATTAGACGAACTGGCCAAAATGCTGTTGAAATTTTTGAGATTTTTCCTAATTTTTTAAGATTCTTACCATAAATACTAATACATTCAATTAATCCCATTGCTAATTCGTTTAATAACGCAGCTTGGCTCCGAGCGGGAGTTACTTCAGACATATTAATTAAATAAGGTACTACTTTATCAACCATATTTGATTCACTTGATATTTCTATATTATTTTTTAATACCGATATAATAATTAAAGTTTTGGTTTTGAATTGATTTCATTGTATCTTATTATAAATTTAAATAGAAAGAAGAAAAATTAATATCATGAAATGGAGTTAGTTCTAAACATTTGAGGTATAGATATAATGGTCGAAAAATTTTTAGAAGGAAAAGGAGCTCTTATTACTGGTGGAGCTTCTGGTTTTGGTAAGGGTGTAGCCCTTGAATATGCAAAGAGAGGTGCTGACTTAGTTTTAGTTGATATTAAAGAAGAAATGTTAGAAGAAACTTCAAAAAAAATTGAAGCTGAAACAAAACAAAAAGTGGTGCCTATTATATGTGATGTATCACAAGCTACTAAGGTTAAAAATATGGCAAAACAAGCATTTGAAGAACTCGATAATATATATGTACTATTTAATAATGCGGGAATATGTCCAGGGTATGGAAAAGATATCTTAAAAGCTGATGAAAAACTATGGGATTCAACTCTTAACGTAAATCTTAAAGGTCAATGGTTAGTTTCGAAATTTATTTGTAGAAACATGAGAAGGCAACCATTTGAACCTTTAGCGGGTAAAGTAATTCATACTTCATCTGATATGGGAATGGCAGTTGATATAACAGTTCCCATATATTGTATAAGTAAAGCTGGGATAATTACTCTAATGCAAATACTTGCAAAAACATTGGCTCCGAAAATAACAGCAAACTCTATTTCCCCAGGATATCACGCAACTGGAATTTATGCCAATAATGAAGAGATAATGATTCAAACTATGAAGATCGGTAATGTTAAAACTCCCTTAAATCGAATAGGTACAGTAGAAGACATCGTAAATGTGGGACTCTTCTTAGCTTCGCCTGCATCTAATTTTATAACTGGGCATAATTTTGCAGTTGATGGAGGGATTGCCGAAGTTGGAGTACCAGCAAATTATTTAAAAACCAATATTTAATTCAATTTTTTTATTATGGAAAAAAAAATTTTAGAAAAACTGAAGTTTTATATAGTTTTTATAATCTTCTTATAACATAATAAAAAAAAATTCCTGATAAAGTGAATAAGATGTTGGATATTTTAATTGCGATTACTCAAATAATATGGGGATTTGGTATTATTGCCTTTTGGATATATTTTTTTTTAGTTGAGAACAAAAATCCCGAAAGATCAGAAGTATACCTTGTGTTTGAGAGATCGTTCGTATTACCAGATACATGTTGGATAGCTCCTTGTTATTTTATTTCTGGTTTTAGTTTACTTATGAATCAACAAATTTGGGTTTTTTTCTCAATAGCAGGAGGAAGTGGTATGTTATTTCTCTTTCTTTTGGATTTATCTTTTAATATACAACAAGGAAATTATAAAAAAGATAAGAGAAAAAAAAATATAGGAGAAATAGTGATTAATATTCTATGTGCAATATTTGGTCCTTTATACATGACATTGGGTTTTATAAATCTCTAAAATTTTTTTTTAAATTTTCCATTTTTTAAGAAATTTTAAAGATAGATTTTATAAAAGCAAAAATCTAAATTTATACCTATATAACTAAAATAAAACAATTAAATTTTTGGAGGTAAACGTAATGGTAAAAGTTAATGGAGCTCAATTAGTAGTTCGTGCGTTAGATAATCAAGGTGTTGGAGTTATTTTTACTCTTTGCGGAGACAATCGCTTAATTTATCATTATTGCCAAGATCCCTCTTGTACTGAGACTGGAATAGACATTATTGATTTCCGGCATGAACAGGCCACTGGACACGCAGCTATGGGATATTTTCTTGCTACTGGTGAAGTAGGGGTGTGTTCAGTTCAATCTGGACCGGGAATTACGGATTTATTCCCTTCAATTCCAATCGCTTATGATGCAAGCATTCCTCTCGTAGCCATTTGCACAAGTACCGCACTAATGGATTTTGAAAAGTTAGCTCAAAATGAAATTGATGTTGTTCCATCCTTTCGTCCTGTAACAAAATGGAGTGGATATTGCTATGAAACAGCCCGAATACCAGAATATATAAATATGGCTTTTAGAATTGCTACAACTGGTCGTCCTGGCCCTGTTCTTCTTCTTATTCCTTTTGATATTTTAATAAAGGAATGTAATGATGAATTAGATATCGTACAACGAGCTTTTAAACCAGTTCAGAAATTAAGGGCGTTTTACGGTCCCTATGGAAATAGTGAACTCGTATCTAAAGCTGCTGACTTACTTCTTAAAGCACAGCGACCTTTAATTATTGCAGGAACGGGAACTGCTTTTTCAAATGCGTCTTTAGAACTATTAAAATTTGCAGAATTGACAAAAATTCCTGTAGGATTGTGGGGATTTGGTTTAGGAGAATTTCCACCCGATCACCCACTATATTTTGGAATCGCAAGTCCATTAGATGGTCCAGGAACGGCATTACTTCAAAAAGTAGATGTAGCTTTAATATTAGGATCGAGAATTTCTGAATTAATGAATTTTGGATATATGCCTTATTTTTCAGATGAGGCAAAACTTATCCAAGTAGATATAAAAGCAGAAGAGATTGGGAGAAATCGTGCTATTGACATACCAATTGTAGGTGATGTTAAAGGTGTTCTGACGCAATTAATTCAAATTACGAAAGATAAACCGCAAGAACCAAGAATAGAAACACCGTGGGTTAAAACTGTCCAAGAAGATTTGAAAAAATTTGAAGCTCGCCTTGAGAAAGAAGGATCTTCAGATAAAATTCCAATTCAACCCCAACGGTTAGTTAAAGAGGTTCGCGATTTTATGCCTGAGGATGGAATTATAATTTTGGATGGTGGGGATACTACAGTTTGGGGTTTGATTTACTTAAGATCTCGCTATTCTAAATCACTTTATTTCTCTGGTGGTTTAGGTATCCAACATCTTGGTGGTGGTATTCCAATGGCCATTGCTACCAAATATGCATATCCTGAAAAGAAAGTTCTAGTCTTAACTGGGGATGGTTCATTCTTATTTAATGGAAAAGAAATAGAGACTGCCCGTAGATTTAATTTACCATTTGTGGTTGTTGTAAGTAATGATAGACTTTGGGGAATGGTAGCGAGAGGTCAAAAAATGTCTCACGGTAAGAAATTTTTCGGTTTAGGAAGCTCTTTAAGTAACGAAACTCGTTATGACAAATACGCAGAAGCATTCAAATGTTATGGAGAATTAATAACAGATCCTAAAGAAATTCGCCATGCTTTAAAACGAGCTTTTGATTCTGACCTTCCATCTGTGATTGATGTACGTATTAACCCAAAAATAAATTCCATATTTAATTATCTTGCCAGAGAAGGTTATAATCCAGATAGTTGGGAACGAAAAGTAAAGAAAAAAGCTGAAATTGTACTTGAAATACCACAGACGAAGAGTTAAATTATTGATCTAAATATTTAAAAGTGATTTCCAAGAAGATTTGAGTTAAATGAAGGCAGCGAAGTATGAAGGAAAAGGAAAAATATCAATTATAGATATACCTAAACCTATTCCTCAAAAGGATGAAGTATTAGTTCAGGTAAAATATACTGGAATATGTGGTTCAGATTTAGAAATATATAAAACGGGATTACTCCCTGCTAAAGTTGTATTAGGGCATGAAATTATGGGGTATATAGCAGAAATTGGTCCTGATGTAAAAGAATGGAAAAATGGAGATCGCGTGACTATATTTCCAATCATTAGCTGTGATCATTGTCATTTTTGTCGAAAAAGTCAATCAAATTTATGTATTTATGAAGATTCTATAGGTCTAGGGCAAGATGGAGGCTATGCGGAGTATGTTTTAGCTAAACAAGACCAACTTTATAGAATTCCAGAAGGGATACCAGATAAACATGGTACGGTTTTTGATCAAATCGCAACTACATCACTAGCTTTGAGGGAATCTAATTACATACCTGGAAGTCATACTGCTATTTTAGGACTTGGTACAATGGGTCAGTTTTTTCTTCAGTATCTAAAAGTTGTGGGCGCTAAGACTATAACTGTTGTTGAAATAAATCCTTATAGATTAAATGTAGCAAAGAAATTTAATCCTGATTTAGCATTGAATAAATTAGCTTTAGCAAAAATTAAAAGGATTCCGAAACGAGATTTTGGGGGTGTAGATTTTGTATTTGAATGTACCGGTCATCAGACCGTAGTAGATGCGGCTCTTAGTATCGTAAAGAAAGGAGGAACTGTTGTTCAGATTGGTATTTGGGATAAGCCGATTGAGATCAACCTATTCAAATATGTTTGGCATCAAATACGAATACAAGGGATTTGGAGCTATACTAGAAAAGATTTTGAATATGCAATAGATTTAGTTGCCAAAAAACTTATTGATCCTGAGCCAATTGTTACAAAAATAATTCCTTTAGATGATATCGTTGAAGAAGGATTTGAGTCCGCCATTGATCCTGAGACAAAAGATATTAAAATCCTTGTAGAGCCTTAAAAAGATATAATTACAATTTTTACTTCTTTTTTATTTAATACAAAAAGAAATTTAATTAAGATTAAGAATATCAATATTATTATGAGAAAAATTGGGCTAATTGTAAATCCAATTGCTGGAATGGGTGGTAGTGTTGGACTTAAAGGAACGGATGGAGATATTTACCAAGAAGCTGTAAGAATGGGTGCTACACCTGTTGTACCACAAAGGGTGAGTGAGTTATTATCACAAATAAAAAGGAGAAAAGAAATCTTTTTCCTTGTGGCACCTGGCATAATGGGAGTGGAATATATTAAAGATAAAGGATTCAATTTTGAAGTAATTGGGAAAATTAGTGAACATACTACTTCTGAAGATACCATAAGTATTGCAAAAGAAATGATTAATAAAACAATTGAACTATTGATATTTTGTGGTGGGGATGGGACAGCACGAGATATCTATGATGCAATTGGATTAAAAATGCCTGTGGTTGCGTTACCAGCTGGAGTAAAAATGTTTAGCTCTGTCTTTGCTCTTAATCCTAGAGCTGCTGCTCAAATTGTTGATAAATTTTTAGAGGAAGCTGTTGAAACTCAAGAACAAGAAATACTAGATATTAATGAAGATCTTGTACGTGATGATATTTTAGAATCAAGATTATATGGATATTTAAAAGTGCCGAAAATCTTAAGCTTAATACAATCAAGTAAATCTGGTTCAAAACTAGGGAAAACTGTACGGGAAAATAAACAAGAAATCGCACAATTTATTATTGAAAACATGGAAAATGATATTTTATATTTATTAGGACCGGGAACAACAGCGAAAACTATTACAGATATTTTAAAATTGCCGAAAACCCTTCTTGGAATAGATGCCATTTATAATAAAAAGAATGTTGGTAAAGATGTAAATGAACAAGGTATTCTTGAGTTATTAGAAAAATATTCAAAGGTAAATGTTATAGTTTCACCAATAGGAGGCCAAGGATTTGTCTTTGGCAGAGGAAATAAACAATTCACTCCTGAAATCCTTAAAAGAATTGGAAAAAAGAATATAAAAATCATAGCAACAGAGGAAAAAATGAGAGAACTGGATTGTTTAAGGATTGACACAGGAAATATTGAAGTAGATAATACATTAAAAGGATTTACTAAGGTAATAATTGGTTATAAAGAAGAATTAGTTCTTAAAATTGAATGCTAATTTTTAGTAAATCACAGAGTATTAGTATAAACTCAAATTATAAAATCAATATTCATTTATTCTAATTAATTATATTCACTAACTAATTTTTTGAAAAAGGAAATTAAGGGATACTTAATTATTAAGAGGTTTTATAATTAAATGTTTAAAGATGAAGTAATTAATAAAGCTCTTGTTTTGGGTTTTGAAGATATTGGCTTTACGACTGCTGAACCTTTTCCTACTCAAAGAGAAATTTTATTATCAAGGAAGGAAGAATATGCTTGGGCAGCAGAAAAAGAGTTAGACCTCACTAAAGGATTAGATCCCAAAAATATTATGCCAGATGCTGAATCTATAATCGTTCTGATTGATGTTTATTTTAAAGAATCATACCCAAATTATCTTGAAGGTCATTTCGGTCGTGCTTATTTGGATGATGATAGAAATACTAAAGGACAATTATATCAAAGGATCAAGATTTTTCGTGGTTTCTTAAGAGATAATGGTATTAGTTCAAGAGCACCGTTCAATATTCCTCACCAATTAACTGCAGCAAGAGCTGGTTTAGGCACTTTTGGAAAGAATAATTTCTTATATTCACGGAAAGCAGCCCTCCAAAGTTCTTGGATTGTGCCAATCCCTATAGTAGTTAATTTTGAATTTATTCCTGACGATCCTACTATTGAAGTTGGTTGCCCTTCTTGGTGTAAAAACACTTGTATTGCCTCATGTCCCACAGGAGCACTTCGAGGTCCTCGTAATATCGACCCTCGAAAGTGTATCTCATATCTTTCATATTATGGAGAAGGAATTACTCCAATGGAACTCCGTGAACCTATGGGAACATGGGTCTATGGTTGTGATTGCTGCCAAGAAGTTTGCCCTCGTAATAGAGTTTGGCTTTCACAAAAATTACCCCTTAATAAAAGAGTTGTTGCTAAAGCAAAAGATTTTGAACTAATCAAATTGCTTCATATGGATAGAGAACATTATAAAACAAAAGTTTGGCCTCATATGTTCTATATGTCGGATAATGCCTCATACCATGATCTTTGGAGATGAAAAATGAATGTAGCCAGAGCTATGGGAAATTCCCTTGATCCTAAATATATCCCTGAATTAATTAAGGCATTCAAAGAAAATGTTGACGAGAGAGTAAAAGGGATGATAGCCTGGGCATTAGGACGGATTGGTGGTGAAGAATCAAAGGAAATATTGAAGATTTCTCTTTCTGATAGTGAGGGTTTAGTTAAACAAGAAATTTTCCTTGCCTTAGAAAAACTTAGTAAAAAAGTTTAAGATCTTCATATAGGATTAAAAGCATTTATCTTTTCCAGGTGTTCTAGCATTTGAAGATACAATCTATCTCTTTTTTTAAGAATTTCTTGCTCATTACGTCCACCGTAATCATAAAAGCCCTTACCTGACTTTGCACCCAAATGTCCTTTTTCTACTTTTTCAATAATAAAAGGAACCTCAATACCCCTATTCTTAAGAATATCATTCAATAAATCTAGTCCTGTAAAATCTTGGGATTGGATTACTCCTACAACAGGAAGTCTGATCCCTAATGTATTTTTTATTGCTATATCAATTTGTTCTGGCGTTGCTAATCCTCTAGTTATAAGTTCATACATTGCTCCAGTGATAGCACTCTGTATTTTATTTACAATATATGAAGGAGCAAATTTTTTCATCAATAATGGTCGTTTTCCAATTTTTTGCATTAACTCTATTGAGAAATCCACGACCTCCTTAGACGTTTTTCGCCCTGGGGCAACCTCAACAAGTGGTATAATATGGGGTGGTGCGTAATAATGATGAGCAATTACTTGTTTGATCCTATTGATTTTTTTGACAATATTAAATATATCTAAAGTTGAGGTATTGCTTGCTAAAACAACATCATCAGAACAGTATTTATCTAATTGTAAAAAAACATCTCTTTTCACTTCGGGAATTTCACTAACAACTTCAGTTACAAAGTCAGCACTTTCAGCAGCAGCAATTAGATTTGTAGTTAAATGAATTCGATTAAGAATAGCAGGTATTTCTTTCCCATCTACTCTCTGAAATTCAGCGAGGATATTTAGATTTGATTCAACTAGTCGAATTGCATTAGTTAATCTCTTCTTGTTTAAATCTACTAAATCAACATCATATCCCGCTTTAGCATATATTTGTGCGATGGAGTGTCCCATCGTACCCGCTCCCACAATTAAAATACGTTTAATTTTATTGACATTCATATAAATCAATTGAATTCAAAATAGAAGTTAATATTAATAGGAGAAATAAAATAATAAATTATTCGTGAAATGACTTGAATATGAAAAACTAAACATGAATTAAATTATGTTAAGTTCTTTTAATTTTTCAGCAGTAGGCTTACCAGTCTCCCAATCCCAACCTCGATGCTTATAATATTTTTTTAAATTTTCTTCCAAGTCTAATTTTACATGAGTTGTTTTACCCGATTTTAAAACTTGTTTTAAGATTCCTGGTAATTTATCATCGTCCCTAGTAATTCCTAATTTACAATTTATTAATCTTTTAAGGTTATTAATACGTTCTCCAACTCTTAATATCGATTTTTTGTCATAATTAAAACCTGTAGTAGCATTTATATGACCTATTATATGCTCTAAGCTAAGACTAACAAAATCACAATCAACTGCAGAGTCATCTACAGCTCTTATATCCTGTAAAGCAATAACTCCTTTTTCTCTCCCCTTGATTAAAGGTCTACTTTTACCCATTTTCACGTGTAAATCAGGATAGGAAACAGTTGTTATTTCTACACTATACCAATCACATTTTTGATTATTTGCTCCTACACAAGATGTGATATAACTTAAAGCCTGTCCTGCAAAAGCTCTTGGATCATGCATCGGCATTTCTAAGCCCTTTACATGTGCAGCTAATTCTGGATCAACCCCAAGCTTTTTAGCAATTGACCGTACACCTTCAGCAAGTAAACTTCCAATTCCTTCTTTTTTTGAAATTTTGTCGATTAATTTTAATATTAGTTCACCATTACCCCATTTTATCTCTTCAAGATTGATGTCATCCAATATAAGTCTTATTTTATCAGTATTAAGGTTATTTTCAACCAAATATATCAAAAATGCGATACACACTCCACTTGAAATTGTGTCAATACCATGGATATTACATAGATGGTTTGCTAATATTACTTCTTTAGAATTAAAGACGCCACATAAAGGTCCTAAAGCGGCAACTGATTCATATTCTGGACCATCAACTTTTATTTCTTCACCATTATTCTCAATAATCGTTTGTTTACCGCATCTCAAGGTACAGCCAGCACAACCATAATCTAAAACAGGGTATTCTTCTCGTAGAGTTTTTCCCGTTAATTTTTCAGCGGGAAATTCTGTTTCAGTAAAATAATATGCGGGAGTATCTCCAAGTGCCATTCCAATATCAAGATAACAATTTGTTCCATACAAAGTATATAAAAGAGGTGTTGTAGATGCAAGAAGCACTCCTTTCTTTGAATCCTCTGCCTGCCTTAATAATTCTCTACCTATATTAGGTTCAGCTATTTTAACTTTATTAGTTCCGTGAATGGCAATTGCTTTTAAATTCTTTGAGCCCATGAGAGCACCCAAACCACATCTACCCTGAGCTCGACCTTCATCGTTAATAATAGCAGCATATTTTACCAGATTCTCTCCAGCAGGTCCTATACATGCAACTTTTGCCTTATCGTTTTTTACCTCTTTTTTAATTAATTCTTGAGTTTCATAGGTGTTTTTTCCCCATAAATTACTCGCATCTTTAAATTCAAAAGTATTATTGTGGATATATAAATAGATAGGGTTCTTGGATTTTCCCGTAATTACTATAGCGTCAAATCCGCTATTCCGTAGAGAGATACAGAAAAAACCACCTGAAGTCCCCTCTCCCCAAATTCCTGTGAGTGGTGAAATTCCAGTTACAGAATATCTACCAGAAGAAGGTCTGATTGTTCCTGTTATAGGGCCAGTAGCAAAAATTAACGGATTTTTATCTGAAAATAGGTTACTTTTTAAAACTTCATAATCATTATCGGATAAAAAATTATATGTTAGCTTAGCACTTAATCCCGTTCCTCCAAGATATTGCTTTGCAATCAGACCATCTAAATCTTTGATATTAACCTTTTGACTGGTTAAATCAATATAGGTAATTTTTCCATTATATCCATTTAATTCTTCACTCATTTATATTCACTTAAAGTTTTTAATTAAAAATCAATATCCTTTCCATCCCAAGCATATTCAAATATTTTCTTACAGAGTTCTTCATTAATTGGGCGGTATGAAATTAATATTACAGCATCATTAATAGCGTAATCCACTAATTTTTCAAGTTTTTCGAAATATTCTTCTTTATTAATTATGGGATCTTTTATATCTTTCATACATGTTGGACCATCAATAGAGTGTATGAAATCTTTAATTTTTTGAATAAACTCTTTCATCAATTCCTCTCTCTTTTTGTTTTTAATTTCAATGCCGAAAATTGGACACAATTGCTTCCATCTATCAGTAACTTTCGCTTTGAATGCAAGAGTATATGGTAAAAATAGGGCACAAGAAAGACCATGATGGACATCAAAGATTTTTCCAAAACTATGGCCAAAAGCATGGTTCAATCCAGAAGTTTGATTTCCATATGCTCCGACTGCGGCCCATGTGGATGCCATTTGCATGTGGCTTCGAGCTTCAATATCTTTTCCACCATATTTATAACAACGGGGAAGATATTTTACAATCTCCTTTATGACAGCTAAATTAATAGCATCAACGTAGGGATTACCCCAATTTGTAGTAAAAGCTCCCAATGCATGAGTTAACGCATCTAAACCAGTTGCCATCGTTAAAAATGGTGGCAAATCTTTTACGAAATCTGGATCTAAGATAGTAATATCAGCTAGTAATTCCTCATGGACCACTTCAATTTTTTTTGGAGGATCTCTCGCAGTATCGGTAATCGTAGCATCTTGTGAATTTTCTGATCCTGTTCCAGCTGTAGTTGGTATAAAGATCAAGTATTTAATCTTTTTACGTAATCCAAGGGGTCCTCCAACACTAGGTAGAATCATAAAAAGATTCTGCTCTGGTTTTTCATATTTTACCATTATCATCTTAGCCGTATCCATTACACTCCCCCCTCCAATTGCAACCAATATTTTCGGGTTATAGGATTCACAAACTTTTACTCCTTCTTCTATTGTAGGCACTGGGACTTCTGGTAAAACATTCGACCATACTTTATAATCCATATCGATTAATTTAAGGTAATCCTCTAGATTTTTAATAAATTTTTTAGTAAATGAATCAGTAATAATTAAAGCTCTTCTATCCTCCTTTTTGATAACCGCTTCTAAATATTTTGCTACTCTGAGTAGCGCTGATTTACCTGTATATATTCTTGACAAGAAAAAATTAGTTTCTATTCCTCTTACCGCTCTACCACCAAAGATTGGAAATAAATCTTTAGCCATTTGTGATTCATACCAAGTAGGCATCTTAATATATCCCCTTTATAATCTTGATAAAATTAATTTTTAGGGTAATAGATATTAAAAGCAAATTCAATAAAAAAACATTTTTAATTCAATATCAGATATTATCTTAAGTAGAGAAGTTATGAAAAGAACCTCTAATAATTAAATTGTTTCTGGGTTTCATAATTATGAAGATAAAGCTAAATATGAATGAAATGTATAAATCCCCTCCTAAAGAGATAATTAATCAAGTAAAAGAATCTATTAATAAGATTAATAGATATACTCCTCAAAAAGAAGTAGATATTTTAATAGAAGAACTATCACATTATACAAATGTCCCGCCAGAATCGATCGTTTTGAGTTCAGGTTCGGATTTAATAATTAAAGAATTTATATTTCTCTTTTCAAATAATAGGCAAATTATAATTGCTGAGCCAACATTTGTTATTATAAACAATTCAGCTCAAAATGCTGATTCTCCTTTAATAAAATTCAGATTAAATGAGCCAGATTTTAAAATCTCTTTAGAACCTTTAATTAATGAATTGAAAACTCCTTCTTTAATAGTATTTGATAACCCTAATAATCCAACTGGAAGTTTAATAATTACTCAAAATGATATTGAAACTATCTTAGAGGATGAGAATGTAATTTTATTAATTGATGAGGCTTATTTTGAATTCTCAAACGTTAGTTTTGTTGATTTAATAGATAGGTATCCCAATCTTGCAATTTTAAGAACATTAAGTAAATCTTTTGGATTAGCAGGATCCGGAATTGGATATCTAATTGCTGGAGATTTAATACGTAAAAAATTTCAAGGATTAGAGATTATGCTTCCATATCCAAGCGTTATTGCTGGAATTGAAGCATTAAGAAATCCCGGATATATGACTGATTACGTTAAGGAAGTAGAAACTGAAAAAAGAAGAATAATGAATCTTGTCTCTGAGTTAGGAATAATAGTATACCAAAGCTATACAAATTTTTTACTTATGAAAACTAAGATACAAAGAATTTCTGAGAAGTTAGCAGAACAAGGGGTTTTAGTGCATGATGTATCTAATCAATTGAGTTCGGAATATTTCCGAGTTACTATTGGTTCTAAAAAAGAAAATGATTATTTTTTAAATGCTCTTAAAAATATTGTTTCCTAAAATAAAGATTAATAAGAAATTTTTATTAATGAAAATAAACAAAATCTTTTCTATAAGATTTATAAAACATAGTTTGTAATGAGGCGTTTATATGGTTGAAAAAATAAATACTATCTCTGTAATTGGAGCAGGATATATGGGTAGACAAATTATAAAGAAATCAGCAATGTTTAATTATGATGTTAAGGTTTTTGATACTAATCTAGAAGGATTAGAGCTATATATAAAAGAAATTAAAGAAACAGAAGATATAAAAGGAGAAATAACACTTTATGATGATCTTTCTGAAGCGGTGAAAAATACTGATCTTGTTATTGAGGCTATCCCTGAGATAATTGAATTGAAAAGAGATACTTTCTCCCTGATTGATAAAGTAGCTCCATCTCATACCATCCTAGCTACAAATAGTTCCTCAATTCCAATTTCAAAAATAGAGGATGTTGTTGAGAGAAGAGATAAAGTTATGAATATTCATTTCTACAATCTATTTGACTATCCAATGGCAGATCTTATGAAAGGAACACAAACTAGCGATGAAACATTCGAAAAAGGAAAGAGTTGGGTCGAAAGTATTGATATCACTCCTCTAATTGTAAAAAAAGAATGTTATGGATTTGTTTTCAATAGAGTGTGGCGAGCAATAAAAAAAGATTGCCTTAAAATATGGGGGGAAGGCTATGCTGATTTTGAGGATGTAGATAAAGGATTTAATATTTTCACTAGTATGGGTAAAGGTCCTTTTCAATTAATGGATGAAATAGGATTAGATGTTATTTATGATATTGAAATGTCATACTTTAAAAAAAGCGGTGATCCTGATGATAAACCGCCCCAAGCACTTAAGGATAAGGTCGATAGAGGAGAATTAGGAAAAAAAACTGGAAAAGGATTCTATACTTGGAAATAAAATAACATTTTTTTTCTATCCATAATTATTAAAAATAACTAATTTTTTCAAATTTATTATTAAGATTTGTATTATAGTAGATGACAGATAAGAGAGAACAAGAAGTACCTAGGATTAAAGAACTTGAAAGTATCAATTTAGCGAGGGAAGAGATAAGAGACTTCGTTATAGAGACGAAAAAAGAAGTTGAAAAAGATAATGATTTGTTAGCAGAGCAGATAAATAATAAGCTTAATAAAATAGGTATTAAATCTATAGATATTGTTGGTGCAATTGGTGCGGGGAAAACAGCACTTTTAGAAAAAATGGCTGAAAATTTATCAAAAAAATATCGAATCTTAGTGATATGTGGTGATATTACCACTAGAGTTGATGCCGATAGAATTGAGAAACACAATGTTGAGACAATTCAAATAAATACTGGACGAGAATGTGCTTTAAATGCTTATCATATTTATCAGGTTATTAAAAATAAAAGTTTAGAGGATTACGATCTTATCTTTATCGAAAATGTAGGCAACTTAATTTGTCCTTCTGATTTTCAATTAGGAACTGATAAACGAATTACAGTGGTCTCGATTACAGAAGGTGAATGGGTGATTGAAAAACATCCGATGCTTTTTAAAATGTCCAATATTGCTGTCATTAATAAAATAGATCTTTTAGAGAGATTAGGGACTAATATTGATAAAATTATAAATGATGCTAAGAATTTTAACCCAAATATAACAGTAATAACGACAAGTGCAAAAACCGGAAAAAATATTGATAAATTAATTGAAGCTTTAGAGCTATAGAAATTTTTATAGTGAGAAAAAATGAAGAAATATTTAAAAAAAATTGAGAAAGTTATAAGTGATTTAGAGTTAAACTCTCAATCTCAGATTCAAGAATTATTGAAAGATTTCTTAAAAACTCATCTTAAACGAAGTAAAATTGATAGCTTCATAGGCGATTATCCTACATTCATAGAACCAGTATATCTTGAGGAGAATGTTAAAATTGGGGATGATGTACTTTTAGGGCCAAACGTATACATTGGAAAGAATTGCGAAATAAAAAATTACGTAGAGATTTCAAATTCAATTGTTTTTGATAATACAACAATTGATGAGAATATTAAATTGGATAACTGTATTATTGGAAAAAATACTTTATTGAATTGTAAGAATGTTAATATAGAACATTGTGTTTTAATTGGAAATGTGAAAACTAAAGAAGAACTTTATAGAATTATGTATAAATTTAAGTAATCCAATTTACTGTAGAATAGTTTTTTTACATTAACCCATATTAGGTTATTATTTTGAATGAGGATAAGTATTTTAACACAAATCTGAAAAGATGGAAGGATCTCGTAGATATTAATGTTAAATCCAGATACTATGATCTAGAAGGATTTAAATCAGGGAAGTCTTCGCTACTTCCAATAGAGCTTGACGAATTAGGAGATGTTTCTGGAAAATCTTTATTACATCTGCAGTGTCATTTTGGAATGGATACACTTTCATGGGCAAGATTAGGAGCTAATGTAACTGGTGTAGATTTTTCAGACAAATCCATTGCTTTAGCAAGAGAATTAAGTCAAGAACTAAATATACCTGCGAAATTTGTCATTTCAAATATATATGATATTCCAAATGTATTAAATGACAAATTTGATATTGTCTTTACATCATATGGAACTATTTGTTGGCTCCCAGATTTGGTTAAGTGGGCTCAAATTATTAGTGATTGTTTAAAACCTGGTGGAATTTTCTATATAATCGATGGTCATCCTTTTGGTTTTTTAATTGATGATAAACAAGAACCATTTAGAGTTGGTTTCAATTATTTTTCTGAGGGAAAACCAATTTTTTTTGAAGAGGGACCTGCTTATGCAGATCCTTCAGCAGATCTACAAAATCAAGCTTGCTATGAATGGGATCATCCTATGAGTGAAATAATAAATGTCTTTTTGAATGCAAATTTAGAAATAGAATTTCTTCACGAATTTCCATTTAGCTTTCATAAGATACACCCAGATATGAAAAAAAGAGAAGACGGCTATTACGAGTTCCAAAATCTAAAATTTTCTGTTCCGATGATGTTTTCAATAAGAGCACATAAAAAAATATAAAAATGTGAAAGAATAGTAATTTAAAAAAATAAGATTTTAAAAATTAATAATAGATTTAAGGCCAAGAGACTGGAAGGGAAATGTTTAAATTAATAAATATTAATGCGTACAAGGTAGAAAACGTAATTTTAAACAATAATTCAGCAGTAGTAGTATATAATCCTTCTATATAATCCGTATCAATAATACTAATGGTTATATTTTGATTTAGTGTCTCTGAAAATGAATGAAAGGTGTTTTGATAAGCACTTGGAGCGCTACCTATTTTTGTATACCAAGGAAGAGCACTAACATTACCAGTTGTTAATGTGTGAATTTCAGCATTTAAAATTACATCATTGAGGGCATAAAAACCATTATTTCTTACATGAAATGTCATAGTAATATTTAAAGAGTCATCTGTAAAATTCAGAGGAGTTAGGTTATCGTCATAATCATAGCCAAAACTAGGATCAAGATTTACTCGAAGATTCAATCCACTATAGATAATACTTCCAAAGTAACCTACAATTATTAGGCTAGCAATTATTCCTAGTATTTTAAAGATTTTGCTTATTTTAAACTCTTTTTTGACCTTAACTCGATATTCTTTCTTTTTACGTAATTCAATAGCCTCTATTAAGTATTGTAGACCTCTAATTATAGTTGACCCTAAAAGTAACCAAGCAATTACTTTTAAGCCTAAAAGAACCTGAATTAAATCCTGAATATTAATATAGTATGTTCCTAAAGTAGTTCCTGGGTCAAAACCTCCAAAAATGTAGAAAATGAAAATTCCAGAATATACAGTTATTCCAAATCTAACAAGACGATTCGCAGATGTATCTTCAGGAAATGCATGCCTTAACATAGAGATAATGATCCCAATAATTCCAAAAATAATAATGGCTATTCGGTAACTGTCAGTAAAGGTCATTATACCGTACAGTTCAAGAAAATAGAACAAAACAAGAGGAACAACGAGATAAAATATAGCAGAAAGAATTCCATGTAAAATCATTTTTCCATATTGAATTTCCATAATTTTTTAACCCTTTTTAAAAATATAATTTCTAAATTAGATGAAATATTACCCTTAATATCTCCTAGGTCCTATATAAATTTTCTGACTATAGAGTTCTTTTTTACCATTCTCAAATAAAGAATCGAAATTTAAAAACTGATCTTGAGTAGTTCTTAAAAACTTTTAAGTTATAATTAACATTAAAATAGTTGTCTTTTTGGTGAGATAAAATGTTTATAAAAATAGTTAATTTACCTCAAATGAAAGTAATTTCCTTCCATTCGTGGGGAGAATTCATCGGTGATCCTGAGAGTAAGACACATCAAAAAATAGATGAATGGAGTAGAAAAAGAGGCATTTCTATTGATCCATCTAAACACCAGATTTTTGGTTTTAATAATCCCGTTCCACAAGTTAATGAAAAAGGAGAACAATATGCATCCAAAGAAAAACCCTATGGATATGAAATATGGATAACTCTTCCTAAAGATTATCAAATGGAAGAAAATCAAGATGTGAAAATGATTACAACAGGATTATATGCAGTGATTTCTGTAAAAGGTGTGAAAAATATTGGTCTCGGCTGGAAATCTTTATTTGACTGGATAAGTAATAACAAAAAATATAATTTTCATCCAAAATGGAAGGGATTGCCTAAATATAATGAAAACATTGAGTACGGAGTAACAGGATTAGAAAACCATACTAATTATCCTGAGATTCAAGAAGAAAAAATACTTTTAGATCTATATGCTCCTATTATCGAAAAAAAATAGAAGTAATAAGTAGCAGGTTTTTGCTGCTGCTCTATTATAAATTTTTGATTTTTTCTTTAAAATATTCTTTTAACAAGTAATAAGGTAAGTCCCCACTTTTCAGAATCGTATCATGAAAGAACTTTAAACTGAATTGGCTCC
>CAZBNW010000004.1:0-65089 GCA_964493385.1 uncultured archaeon
GCCAAGATCTCGAAAATGAAGTGATCTATGCTGGTTTATGCATCCATTGTGGAAGTTGTAACGCCTTTTGCCCGCATATGGATTTTAATCAAGAAACTGGAGAAGCTTATGTTGTAGATGAATGTGCTGAGACCGTAGGACTCTGTTATAACGCTTGTCCAAGAAGTTTCCTCCCCGTATCAGAAATAGAACAGAAATTATTTGGAAAAACACGAATTGATTTAGCTGTTGGAGTCTATAATGATATAATTCAGGTAAAATCGAAAAATAAAGATGATATTTTAGCGAATCTTGTTGTTGCTTCTTTTGAAGCAGGAATTGTAAAACACATGGTTCTTGGTGAATCGAAAAGTAAAAAACCTCCAGTAGCATTCCCTGTTGTCTTAGATAATGCAAAAGATGCAAAAAAATATGTTCCAAAAGCTACAATGGATAATGCTGGGCCACTTATTACCGGAATTGGTCAAGCTTATAAAGATTATAAACGTGATATTGGAATTATAGCAAACCCTTGCCATTTACAGGGATTAGGAAAGATTTTAACCAGTGATTTCAACACTGGAGCAGAAAGAACATCTTTACGTATTGCTTATGCGTGTTCCTCAGGAGGTATGACGGGGTGTAAGTATTGTACTGACTTCTCGGGAGAATTCTCAGATATTTCCTACTCCCCTTGGGGTGCTCCAAAAGGTTCTGGAGAAGCTCTTTTAATTATTAGAACTGATACAGGACAAAAGCTTATTGATGCTGCTGTTAAGAACAAATTGATTGAAATTACTGATCCGAATCCAGATTTATCCGAGATGAAGAAGTTCCTAAATAAGAAACGCAAAAAGAACTTCCTAACTCTTCTTGGTAAAGATTTGATAAAAGCTAGATATTTAAATCTAAATATTGATGAGTTAAAGGATATTCTTGAAGATTAAAATAAAGAAATCCCATATTCTTTTTATTGATATTTAATTCATTTCTGCTGTAAAATTATTCTAAAAGAAATTAAAATTATTTTACAATTTCTTTTTTCTTTAGGATAGAGCGCGTTAAAGTTTCAAAAATATTTTTGTTATTTTCACCACTCTTCGAAGATGTTTCGAAAAAGTAGTCAAAATCATGTTTTTCTTTGAATTCTTCAGCGTGTTCATATTGTACACTTCTTCTTATGTCGGCTAAATCAAGTTTTTCTCCAACCAAAATAAATACGGGATCATCAGCATTTTTATTAACGATAGTGTACCATTCATCCAAACTGTCAAAACTTGTACGTCTTGTTATATCATAACATAATAAACATCCAGTTGCGCCTCTAGAATAATTAGGTAAAAATAGTCTAAAGCGTCTTTCTCCAGCAAAATCCCAAATTTGTAATGTAGTATTAATATTATCTATATCAACGTCAATTGTAGCCAAATCAGTTCCAATTGTAATCTTTTGAGGAATAAATTGCCCTGTTGTTAATCTCTGTACCATGGTGCTTTTTCCAACCCCTCCATCTCCCACAACAACGACTTTAAAAAGCATTCTTCTCTGCAACATTATATAGACCCATACTTTTTTGAGAGGATATTAATAATAATATAAATGTTGATTTTAATAAAATTTTATTCACTTTTCAATTGTTCCCTTATTTTATTATTTAATGCTTTAAGATTTTCAACTATTTTAATTTGCATATTTCTTGGCAGCGGTTCGATAACCTTATTCAACTTATCTCTACTAAAATTATTAATGGTTTTATAATTCCAAATTAAGAGAATAATAGTTAAAATTGGCGAAATAATAAGAAATCCATAGAAAATATAAGAAAGCGTAATTGGTTGTGAACCTGGCAGAATTAATTGTATTCCAATAGAATTGTAGGGTATAAGTAAAAGAATAATTACATTTAAAATGTTCAAAATAATGAAAACTAAAAAGGTACTGATAGAAACTATCCTAAAATTTTTCAATTTTAAAAATGAAATTACGTTACTTAAATCGTCCGAAATTTGAGAATCATTATATTGAGGAATTCTGCCTTCAATAGCTTCTGTAATAAGTTCTATTTTTGCATATTTCCATAAATCAATAAAAATCCAAAAAAATCCAAAAGTATATGAAAAAATTAGAATTCCTGGAAAAAAGGAGTAATAACCTACAACTATATGAGGATTGTATAATGACTCTGCACCTAACCAGAAAATTAAGATCAATTGAAAAATTGAAGAAAAAAATAACCGATTTGCATTTTTCCTTTCAAAACCTAAAGGATTATAAATAACAAGACTTTTTTGAAATTCGGTTCTTTTTTTATTATTACTTATAATTCTAAAAAATAGCGAAAATGTAAATGTTATCAAAGGGAATAATAATAAGAATATACTATCCCATGCTTGACTGATGATTAATAGAAATGGGAAAATAAATAAAATTAAATCTCGTAGTAGACTTTCAGAGATTAAATCTTTTATTGACAAATAATATTTCTTATTATTTTTTTCATTCATTTTTTTATAAAAAAATACGTAATAAATAAATTTTTATGATTTTCATTTAGAATAATATTATTTTCAATGTAAGCTTTTAGTTCTTATCGTAAAGCCTAAAAATTTAAATTAAGCATACTATTTTATTCCACTATACATCTCAAACACATTAATACTGTAAGTGTGTGTAGAAATTATGAGTACTGAACCAATTGAAATTAAAAAAACTGCACTCTATAATATTCATTTAAAACTTAATGCTCGGATGGTTAGTTTTGCTGGATATTATATGCCAGTTCAATATGAGAGTATAATAAAGGAGCATGAAGCTGTTCGCTCTAGTACCGGTGTATTTGACATCTCACATATGGGTGAATTTCTTCTCGAAGGTAAAGACGTGATTGAATTCCTTCAATATATAATGATAAATGATTTAAATTTATTAGAGCCGTCTAAAGGCCAATATTCTTGTATGTGTTATGAAAACGGAACAGTTGTAGATGATTTAGTGTATTATAAGGAAAATCCAGAGCGTTTTAGAATGATTGTTAATGCTATTAATATTGAAAAAGATTTCCAATGGCTTAATGATCATATAGGAAATTATGATGTAAAAATCACAAATCTTTCTACAAAACGATCTCGTGTTGCATTTCAAGGACCAAAATCTGATGAATCTCTTCAGCCATTAGTGGATGTTGATCTTTCTCAAATTAACAGGTTTTATTTTGCTTATTGTACCATTAAAGATACTCCCGTTTTTCTAGCGAGAACTGGGTATACTGGTGAAAGAGGATTTGAAATATCCTTTGAAAATAAGTATGCAGAAAAAATTTGGAATGATTTAATGAGTATTGGGGCAAATCCTACAGGTTTAGGGGCTAGAGATTCATTAAGATTGGAAGCATGTTATTCACTTTATGGTCATGAAATAAGTGATTCTATAACTCCTGTTGAAGCAGGGCTTGGTTGGTTGGTGAAACCTAAGGAAGGAATTGATTTCATTGGAAAAGAAATTCTAATGAAACAAAAAACTGAAGGGACAAAAAGAGTTTTAGTTGGTCTCAATTTGATAGACAAAGGTATTATTAGAGAGAACTATAAAATCTTTAAAGATGGCAATGAAATTGGATTTGTTACTTCTGGGGGGTATTCACCCACGCTTAATAAGACAATTGGTTTAGGACTTGTGAAGAAACAATATAAAGAAATAGGAAGTGAAATTGATATCGAAATTCGCAAAAAATTCCTAAGAGGAGTGGTTGTTTCTACACCGTTTTACCGTAACGTGTAATTCCATGCATAATATAAAGAAAAAGTGAAAATTATGGAATATGAATTTCCCAACGATTTAAAATACACATCAACTCACGAGTGGGTAAGAATTGAAGATACTGTCGCCACTGTTGGAATTACTGATTATGCCCAACATCAATTAGGTGATATTGTATTTGTAGAACTTCCTGAAGTTGGTATGCTGTTTGAAAAGGGAAGTAATGCAGCAGAAATTGAATCAGTAAAAGCTGTTGGTGATTTAATCATGCCATTATCAGGAGAAATTATTGGTATAAATGATAAGCTTGCTGATAATCCAGAGCTTGTAAATTCTTCTCCATTTGGAGATGGATGGATGATAAGGATAAAATTTTCTCACCAGGATGAAAGGGATGGTCTTTTATCTACCGAAGAATACAAACAAATAATCCAAAAAGAAATACATTAATATTTTTTTCTTTATTGTTTTTATTAATTTTTGAATTAACATATAAATGAGTTAACAAATAAATGAATTTTGTACCTCATGATAATAAAACAATTGCAGAAATGTTAAATGTTATTGGTGCTAATTCTTTACAAGAACTTTTTCAGGATATTCCTAAAGATTTACTGATTGAGAATTTTAACTTACCTTCTGGTTTATCCGAATCAGATCTTTTACATCAAATAAAGAAACTTTCTCAAAAGAATAAAGAATATTCAAGTTCTTTCATAGGAGCTGGTTGTTATTATCATTATATTCCATCTTTAGTTGATTTTGTAACCTCTCGATCTGAATTTTATACTTCTTATACACCATATCAAGCTGAGGCTAGTCAGGGTTATTTACAAGCTATTTATGAATACCAAACTATAATCTCTCGACTGACACAAATGGATGTTGCAAACGCGAGTATGTATGATGGATCAACTGCCCTTGCTGAAGCTGCTATTATGGCTACGATTATTGCAAGGAAAAGTTCAGTTATCTTGCTTAGTGGGATTCACCCTGAATATGAAGAAGTCGTTAGAACCTATTGCTGGGGACAAAATATTAATGTTGAAACTGTAAAAAAAGAAATTCTAATTGACAAATTAAATAATGAAGTAGCTGCTGTATTATTTCAAAGTCCTAACTTTTTTGGTGATATTGAAGATATTTCCAAAATCACAAAAATAGTGAGAGATAATTGCCCTAATTGTTTGATTATTCAAGTCATGACTGACCCAACCTGTCTAGGTATTCTAAAACCTCCTGGAGTAACTGATATTGACATTTTTGTAGCTGAAGGACAATCTTTTGGCATTAGTCCATCTTTTGGAGGACCAGGATTAGGAATATTTACTGCTAAGCAAAAATATTTAAGAAAGATGCCGGGAAGATTGATTGGTAAAACTAAAGAAATTAATGGACAAAAAGAGGGATTCATACTTACTCTGCAAGCACGTGAACAACATATACGCAGAGAAAAGGCAAGTTCTAATATTTGTACTAATCAAGCACTGTGTTCATTGGCAGCGTTATCTTATCTTTTAGCAGTGGGAAGAACTGGTTTAAAAGAAGTTGCATTTCAAAATTTTCAAAAAGCTCATTTTGCTAAAAAAGAACTTAGTAAACTTCCTGGTTATGAAATATTAAATAAGAAACCAACTTATAACGAATTTTTAGTTAAATGTCCTAATATTAACGCTCTAATTAAGCAATGTAAACAAAGAAATCTTCAACCTCCTCTTAATATTTCACGCTACTATCCTGAAATGAAAAATATTGCTTTAGTTTGTGTAACTGAAATGAACTCAAAAGATTCAATTGATACATTTATAGAAGCAGCTCGATCTGTTTCAAATGATAAAATGGAGGTAATATAATTATAAAATCTAATGTTCCATTAATTTTTGAAAAAGGATTTGACGGTGAACAACAGATATTTATACCTCAAATGGATGTTGAAGTAGTTGATCTCAATGAAATTATACCAGAAATTTTACAAAGAAAAGATTTACCAATTCCAAATCTCCCAGAGGTAGAACTAGTTCGCCATTTTATCAATTTAAGCCATCGAAATTATGGAGTAGATACTGGAATATATCCTCTAGGCTCATGCACTATGAAATATAATCCTAAAGTAAATGAAATTGTTGCAAAATTACCAGGATTTACGTTCATTCATCCATTACAAGAAGAAAATGAAGGTTGTATTGAATTACTTTATCATCTCTCAAAACTATTAGGAGAACTGACGGGAATGGGTGGATTTACCTTACAACCAGCAGCTGGAGCTCATGGAGAATTAGTGGGTTTACTTATTATGAAAAAATATTTTGAGATTAAAGGTCTTAAAAAACAGAAAATAATAGTTCCAGATTCTGCTCATGGAACCAATCCAGCATCGGCAAAGATGGCAGGATTTTCAATCATAGAATTAAAATCAAATAAACAAGGAGAAGTTCCATTAGATCAATTAGAATTCGCAATGCAGGAAGGTGATGTTGCGGGAATCATGCTCACTAATCCCAATACTTTAGGGGTTTTTGATAGGCAGATAAAAGATATTACGCGTATTGTACATGATAATGGAGGATTATGTTATTATGATGGGGCAAATCTAAACCCAATGTTAGGAATATGCCGTCCTCGGGATATGGGATTTGATATTGTTCATTTAAATTTACACAAAACATTTTCTACTCCACATGGTGGAGGGGGGCCAGGATCAGGGCCCATAGGTGTTGTAAATGAATTAATTCCTTTCCTTCCTGAAATCTGCTTAATATCAACAGAACAAGGGATTGTATGCAGAGAAAAAAATGATAATTCAATTGGAAGAATTAAAACTTTTTGGGGTAATTTCGGAGTAATCATTAGAGCATATGCTTATATCCTAGCTTTAGGTGCAGAAGGCTTAAAGAAAGTTGCTCAGATTGCAGTTTTAAATGCAAATTATTTAAAAGTTCAGTTACAACAAAAATATTATCTCCCTTATAACCGTGCCTGCCAACACGAGTTTGTCTTATCAGATCAAGCTATGCCCAATAATGTCACTACTGAAGATATTGCAAAACGTATTCTTGATTTTGGAATTTATGCTCCAACCATCTATTTTCCATTAATTATTCCAGGAGCTTTAATGATCGAGCCTACTGAAACCGAATCAAAACAATCTTTAGATTACTTTGTGGAGGTAATGAATAAAATTTATGAAGAAGCAGAATCTAACCCTGATCTCTTAAAAAGTGCTCCTCACAATACTCCAGTTAAACGCCTTGATGCTGTACTTGCTGCAAGAAAACCTATTCTACATGATTAATTTCATGTGTTAACATTTCAAATTAAAACTAATCAGTCCAGAAGTTTTTAGCTAAGCTTCTTCTCCTTTCCCAAAGCTCATTTTTTTGAGAAAAACCCATTACTCCAGCACCTTGATCTGCATCCTTTATTTTTCACATTCCACTAACTGCTCCTGTTAACGCACCCGATAACACTTCAAAACCCTGTGCTGTATAAAGATCACACTCAACACCTTTATTTATTATAAATTTAAGTTGCCTCATACCTTGTTGATTTTTAGATTTGAGTATTTCGAGTAATTTTTCTACCTCATTATCAAGTTGATCGTTTGGAACTAGACGATTCCATAAATTCCATTCTACTGCTCGCTGTGCTGTATGAAGTGCTCCTATTAAATTGATTTCCTTTGCTCTACGTCTTCCAATAAGGCGTGATAACCTAGTTGTTCCTCCCCATCCTGGTGTTATACCTACATCCACTTCTGGCATTCCCCATTTAGCTCTCTCTGTTGCAATGACAAAATCACAAACCATTGTGATCTCTAATCCACCACCAACCGCAAAACCATCTACCGCTGCAACTGTAATTTTATCTAACTCTTCTAATTGATTTGCCATATTTTGATAATATCTTACGCGCCGCGTTATCCCATTCGCATCGCCCCATTTTAGCATCTCAGTAATATCATCACCTACACTAAAATTATTTCCAGCACCTTTAATTACTAAAAACTTCAATTTTGTAGATTGGCGTACCATTTCTATAGCAGCTACAATTTCATCAGAGAGTTGCATACTTAAGGCATTTAAAACTTTTGGGCGGTTAAGGGTGATTCTTGCTACTTGATCTTTCTCTTCATAAATTAATTGTTCGAATTTCATAAACGTTAATTGGACAAATTACTATAAAAATGTTATATAAATTTTACTTTAACTATGAAAAAAATGAGCAAATCTCCATTATATATCCCATTTTAGTTATGTTTATTACGGAATAAGTAAATTTTTATAGTCTATGGTAATATAAATTTTAGAATAGTATGAAATACATAAATTAGATATTGCTGTACAAAAATGGACTATTTATCTTTTTTCCCTTACGAGCAATTCAGAGAAAATCATGAGAATATTACCAAGCAGATTGAACTAAGTTCAAGATCAAAAAAAGTAACTCTTTTATTAGCTCCTAATGGAACAGGAAAAACAATAATTGCTTTATGTGGGCTTTTACCTTTAGCTTATGAGAAAAATCTAAAAATCATTTATATGTGTCGAACACATTCTCAAAATCGTAGAATAATCAAAGAGTTGATAAAAATCTCACAAAAAATAACCGATGATAATCTTGGAATTAAACTTAACTGTCTATCGATAAGAGGGAGAAATGAGATGTGCCTAAATAAAACCTTATTATCTCTTAAGCTAAATCCAAGGGAAGCTATGTCTGTTTGTAGAGACTTAAGAAAGAATAGGAATTGTATTTATTTTTTAAATTTATTAAAAAAGAAGGGACAAAATGAAAATCCAATATCAATCGCACCAGAATTATTTAATAAGCCAGTTGATGCGGAAGATCTTATAAATTTCTGTAAGGTAAAAAAATTTTGTCCTTATTTCTTAAGTAAGTTCTTACTTGAACAGATGAAAGTAATTATCTGTAATTATCAATGGATTTTCAATCCATTCATTCGAGATTCTTTTTTAGAATTTATTGGTCAAGAGCTTCAAAACTGTATATTAGTATTAGATGAATGTCATAATATAATTGATGTTGCTACAGAAGTAAATTCAAAAAAAATCACACCATATTCATTAAGACTTTGCTTAAAAGATCTAGAAATGTACAGGTCCCCTATCTTAATGCAGAGTTTTGTTAAAATATTATTAGATCAATTAAATGAGAAGAAAAATAATCTAAGAATTGAAGAAAAATCGGTTTTACCAGGTAAATTTTTAGAAATTATTTATAAAAAACTTGGACTTCATGACTTGAATGGATTTAAGATCTATATCGAAGAACTTCATGATTACAGTGTTTCAATTCATGAGGAAAAACTCGCTAATGGTGAAATCTCAAGAGATTTTGTTGGTTCTTTAGCAGAATTTTGGTTGAAATGGCTGAAAACATACACTTTAGATAATTATTTCTTTTGTTACAATCTAAAAACCATTAAAGGAAAACGATTAGTATCACTTGAAATTGTAGCATTAGATCCGAGAGAAATTTCTATTCCTATCTTAAAAAGATGCTATACATGTTTAAATCTCTCTGGCACTGTGAATCCCTATGTTTTTAATAATTTAATGGGATTAAATGAATGTGGTAAGAGTTATAAAGGGATTATAGCAGGCTCACCATTTAGTAATAAAAATATTAAGGCTATTATCACTGAAGGAGTAGATACTAAAAGAGATAATAGAATACCGAGTATGTTTAAAAAAATGATTAAGAAAATTAGTGAAGTTTTGCAATGTACTCCCGCAAATATAGGGATTTTTTGTGCATCCTATCAAATTCTTAATGCCCTCATAGAGAATGGTATAGAATCTGTAATAGAAAAAAATAATAAAAAACTCTTCATTGAGGAACCTGGATTGTCCGCCTCTGAAAATGCTGTTTTAGTAGATAATTTCAAAAGTATGGCTTCAAATGGAGGGGCTGTTTTATTAGGAGTATGTGGAGGAAGAAACTCAGAAGGAGAAGATTATCCAGGAGGCTTCATGAATTCTGTTATAATTGCTGGATTTCCATATCATCTACCAACTCCTAGAGTTGAGGCAAAAATAGGTTACTATGATAAAGTTTTTAAAAGACAAGGTTGGAATTTTGGGTACCTTTATCCAGCGGTGCAACGAGCCAATCAAGCTTCTGGGAGACCAATAAGAAAGATCTCTGATAAAGGGGCGATTATTTTTATGGATAGCCGATTTAAAGCAAAATATAAATGGATTTCAGACTGGATAAGAAAAGAATTAGAAATAATTCCTGATAAACCCAATGCTATAATTCAGAACTTACATCCTTTTTGGAATGCTGTATAACTTTTTTTTCTGGTAATTTAAATAGAAAAAGAATAATTAATGTCGAAATTACTGGAAATATCATCATGAAAGACATAGATATATAATAATTAGACGGGAAAACTGCTAATAAAAAACTAAAAAATACACCCCCTACTGTGGCACCCGCATACAAACTTGTGTTAGCATATCCCATGTACTTCCCCTTATTTTGAGGCGTAGAATTTTGAGCTATATAAACTATGATTGCCATCCAATACATTGAATAGCTAAGAGAGATCATAATCTGAAAAATAAAGAAGCTCCAAAAATCAACAGACACAATATACCCAAAAATAACAATAACAGATAAAATATTACCTATAATTATAAAAAATTTGATTTTCTTTTGAGTTAATATCTTTCCTACTAAAAGCAATAGAAAAAATTGTAATAATGGATTTAAACCAATTAAAAATCCAATTTCAGTATTACTGGGTATGAAAATGTACATGATAAGTATAATAATCGTCAAGATTGGTTGGATACCAAAATTTCTAAAAAATTAGCTATAAAATAATGATTGAGAAATTTGGTCATCTTGTTCGGGAGGATTCATTAGCGTTTCTTTTTCAATATTCTCAGTTACCTTTTTATGACTTTCTAATATTAACTGTCTATTCTCTCTAATGAAAAAAACAAAAATTATGCTTATCAAGTAAGTTATTAAGGTAAAAAAGAATATGTTTACAATACTAAATACATCGATCAACAAACCACCTATGAGTACTCCTAAAAACCATCCAATTGCGCCAATAGCGTTATAATAGGATATCCATTTTGTATCATTCTGAACTAACTCACTGTAAAGAGTAAGATAAATTGTCAAAAATGAGGTGAAAAAGCCAAGGATAAATAGTTCTATATTTAATATTACTATATTTTGAGTAAATAAAAGTAAAACTAAAGTAATAAGCATCCCACCTGAACCAAAATATATAAAATAAACTCTATTCTGGAGTTTGTCTGAATATTTGCCTAAAAATGGTGGAAAAATAACTAACGCGGACATAAAGACTGTTACTGTTAAAGTAATTATTGATGGTTCTGTACCTAAATCCTCTAAAAATGGGGGTACATAGGTAAGTAACATCATTATAGAGAAGTAAATGAAAAAAGCAGATATTAAAAGAAAGACAACGGATTTTTTTGAAACAATCACAGATTATTCGCCTATTCTAATATGTAAAGAAATAAATCTTTTTTCGATGAAAATATTTGAAAATAACTTCTATATAAAGGTATTTTAATACGCCCTTTAATCACTTTTAAACTTCATAAGAATGGCTAGAGTAGATATTAATGGAAAAATCATCATTATCCACATAAAAGCATAATAGTTAGGATTGAATGACAACAACAAGCTAAAGAAAAGTCCTCCTGAAAAACCACCTGAGAAGAAAGAAGAGTTTGCATATCCAAGGTATTTGCCCTTATTTCTTGGATTTGTTTTTTGAGCAATATAGATTTGTGTAGCATTCCAAAATAATGCAAATGAACTTGAAATCATAATTTGACTCAGTAAAAATCCAAAAAAATCAGTTGCTAACATATAACCCAATATGGCTACACTGCTCAAAAAAAATCCCGTCATCAAAATATATTTTTCATTCTTTTTTGTAATAATTTTACCTATTAATAGCATTAGAAAAAATTGTAGTAATGGGTTAAATCCTAATAGAAATCCAATTTGAGTCTCACTCTTCAAATTAATAATCATTAAAACAGCTAATATTGTAATAATTGGCCTAACACCAAAATGACGGGAAAAGAGGGCAATATAGATAGATTTCGAAATAATATTTTTCTTTTCAACATTGGTTAAGTAATTAAATTCAGAGTTTTCAACTTCTTCACTATTATAATGCTCTAATATAACACTCCGGTTTTCTCTAATAAAAATAATAATAAATACATTAATCAATGAAATGATTAGTAAAAAAATAAAGATTTGTGAAATCCCATATATATCAATAAAAATTCCCCCAAGTTGAGATCCGAGAAACCACCCAAACACGGAGATTGCATTGTAAAAAGTGACAAATTTAGGATTGTTTTTTGTCAATTCTTGATACAATGTAAAATTTAGTCTATATGAAGCACCGCACATACTATAAAAAATTAAAACAATTATTATTAATATTAAATTATTTGAAAAGGTTAAAGTTAGGATAGTCATACTTGCGCCAATTGAACCCAATAAGATAAATACATATCGATTTTGTAATTTATCCGAATATTTGCCTAAAAATTGAGGTAGAAAAATCATACTAAAAGGGTACACCGTAGTAATTAATTGTACTACTGGTGGAGTAAATCCTAGGTTTTTTAAATATAGAGGAAGATAATAAATCAGTCCCATAGCAGCTGTTCCATAAATTAAAACCGAGATTAAGATAAGAACGACAGATCTTTTTGATATAATCACTATATTGTCTCCTTAAACGTTTGGTGAGCGAAGATTTTTTATCATTGTATATAACTCGATTAATTTCTGGGAGACAATATTCCATCTAAAATTGTTTTTAACTCTTTTATAACAGTTCTCTTTAATTTTATTGTAATAATCTGGATCCAAAAGTACGAGGGATTTAAGAATTTCATCAGGAATTTGATTTACTATCTTAAAATTTTCTGTGTCATAAATTAATTCCTTACTTTTTACTTTCTCGGATATTTCTTTTAATTTAAAAATAGAAATTAGTGCTTCAGCAAACTGAGATGGATTATCTTTTTCAATCAAAATACCGGTGCCAATTTCAGGAAAACTTCTAATATCTATTATAGATTCTTGAAACCCTCCGACTCTTGTTGCGATTACTGGCAATTTTGTAGACATTGCTTCTAAAGCAATAATACCAAATGGCTCCCACCTAGACAAGGCACAATAAACATCAGAAGAAATATGTGCGAGATGAAAAATATCTGTAGCTACTCCAAAAATAATTCTTATGTTATTAGGATACTTTTTAACGTATTGGGCATAGTTCTTTATTTCATTTATACTATAATCGGTAGGTAGTATGAGAAATAAGAATTTAGCATTAGGGATTGCTTTTATTACTTTTGGAATGGCCTCAAAAATTGTTTCAAATCCTTTTTGTGGTGAAATTCTTCCAGTTGTGATTACTAAAGGTCCTGATTCGTCGAAAGCCCTAATATATCCGTTTCTGACGAATTCATTTCCATTTGAAATCTCATTAATTACCTCCAAGACTTTTTCAGATTGAATTAATGGACTTCTATCTAAATGGGATAATTTATGGGTTAACAAATATTTCTTCATATCTGATAATGTTAAATCATTCCCATACGATATATCTAAAGTTTCTCTTATTTCATATTCATGATTGTTTAATACTTGTTGAAAAATCTCATCATAATCCCAATCACACCCATCCCAGACGAAATTAGATTTGAATTCAATTAATTCTTTACCACAATTTGGTATTATATCTGATTTTAAATAGGATTGACTTACTGTTGTCACTAAATCACTGATAAATGTCCCTATTTGTTCTACTGAAGGTGGCTGATAAACTCCACTTATTTTTTCACAAATAGAGAAAATTTCATGTAGAGTTAATGGTTTAATTCCTTCTTTTAAATGAATAGTAATAGGAGTTTGATCGATTCCACATGCTCTATAAAAATCAATTGTATATCTTGGCCAAGTTAATAAATGGATAGTAATTACTGAGGATACATCTAACCCGTTTTTAGCTAATATTTGTTTAATTCCAATAAATGGGATAACTGCATGATAATCATGTATATGAATTATATCTGGTAAATCTTCTTTATGATTGTCAATTAAAAAATCAATATAACAACGCATTCCTATGCTAAACAGGAAAATCTTTCCACTAAGGGTATCTGGATTATATACAATCTTATCATCCAAAAATCTACTAGTGAATGGATTTTCCCCATATAATAAAATAATATTTACATTATTAATTCTCGATTTGTAAAAGGAAATATTATAAGTAGTTTCTGGTTCATTTATTCCAAAATGGGAAGGTTTTATCTGTCCTACACAATTAAATGGTAGTTTTTCCCATTCAAGAGTTTTTTCTAGCTTTTGTATTTGACCATGTGAAGGAATAAAAACTGTGATTTCATAATCGTTAGCTAGATGTTTAGCTTGATTAGCGGGTACTTCTCCAAGACCGCCTACTTTCACAATTCCCGCGTATTCGAAGGTAAATATCCAAATATTATCTTTGGTACTTTTCAAAATGTCTCAATCTTTATAGAATGCTGTTAGTAGTCTTAAATCCAAATGTTCAGTATAATTTTTATAACAATAAGTTCTAATTCGTTAAAAAAAGAATTTTATTAAAACTTAATTAAAATCGGATTTGTTTGAATCATATACGACAATAAGTAAATTTTATAATGATGTAATAATGCTAATTGGTAATAATTCAATATGAAATAATTAAGAATTATATAGGTGATAAACAAAATGGTAAATATTGAAGAAATTGATACTGGTACTCCAAAAGCGGGACCATATAGTTTAGGTATAAAAGCTGCGAATCTCCTTTTTATCTCAGGACAAGTTACTACACCAGAGGCGCAAGGTATAAAGGGACAAACGTTATCTGCGTTTGAAAAAATAAAAAATATTTTAGAAGCTGCTGGAGCAAGTGTTTCTAATATAGTTAAAGTGAGTGTTTTTTTAAAAAACATTTCCGATTTCAAAGAGATGAATCAAGCTTATAAAGGATTTTTCGTACAAAATGGTGTGACTGAAAAATTTCCCACAAGAACTACTATCGAAGCAACTTGTCCACTACCATACGGATTAATTGAGATTGATGCTATAGCTGTAATTTAAACAATCTATTTTTTTTTCTCTTTTTTTGAATTAGAATACCATTTTACATTTATTAACCGATATTTTTATTTTAAATTAGATTTTCATTTTTATTATATTTTAAAAAAAGCGAAGTGATAGTATTGGACAATATAGAAAAAATGCTATTAGAAAAAATAGATAATATGAAAGATGATATTATCAATTTTCTCCAAGAGTTAATTCGTATTCCTTCTGAGGTTCCTCCAGCGAAATACAGACAGATTTCTCAATTCGTGGCAGCCAAAATGGAAGAGTTTGGAATAAAAACTCAAGTTAAACGAAAAAATGTAATAGGTGAGATAGACGGCGAAAGTGGACCATCTTTGATACTATATAGTCATATAGATACAGTTCCCGCTTTTACAGGATGGAAAAAAGATCCTTATGGCGGTGAAATAATAGAGAATAAAATTTATGGACGAGGGGCTGCAGATGATAAAACTTGTGTAGCAGCAGCATTATTCGCTCTTAAAGCAATAATGGATCTTGGAGTAAATTTTAATGGAAAATTGATACTTGCTGCTGTCATTAATGAGGAAATTGGCGGGATTCACGGTATCGAATATCTTCTTGAGAAAGGATATATAAAAGGAGATGCTTGTTTATTAGGTGATGCTTATAGTGATTATCCATCTGGATATTTAGGGGGCGGATTTTTTATAAGGTTTATTATTAATGGAAAGCTAACACATTTAGAGGAATTTCCTGATCTCCCTCTTCCTAATCGAAATAAATATTCTGGGATTAATGCTATTCAAAAAATGATACCTATAATGAATTTTTTAATGGAATTACAAGAAGAATTTAAGAAAGTGGAAACTAAATATCTATTACACCCAGATCTTCCGTGTAAAATATCTACTGTTAATTTAGCAATAATAGAAGGAGGAAAAGGACATACTTCAGTACCTGATAAATGTATTTTACAATGTTTTATCAATACAATTCCAGAACAAGATGTAGAGATTTTAAAAACAAGAGTATTAGATTATATAGAAAATATGAAAAATAAAGACCCTGATTTAAATATTGACGTTAATGTTGCAAGGATTTTTAAACCACATAAAGTAGATGTAAACACAAATTTTGCTAAAGTTGTAAAAAATTCATACAAATCTGTTTATGGAGAAGAAAGAGAATTTAAATTGTACACACCCATTACTGATGCTCAATCATTTATAGAAAAAGGAATCGAAACAATTTTAATTGGTCCAATTCGTGGAGAAAATAATATACATGCGATTGATGAGTTTGTGTATATTGAAGATGTAATGAATGTAACAAAATTGTATGCCCTTACAGCATTTAATTACCTGAAATAAACCAAAAAAGAAAAAAAAATAGCTATGTGTGATACTTTAGTAGCATTGGGCAATTCTACTTATGATGGAAGTGTAATTTTTGGCAAGAATTCAGATCGCCCGTTTAATGAGGTTCAATTAATAACATATTCCCCTAAATCTAGATTTTCGAAAGGAGAAGAAGTAAAATGTACATATATTTCGATTCCCCAAGTTACTGAGACCGCAGCAATTATATTAAGTCAACCATGGTGGATGTGGGGTGCAGAAATGGGTGCTAATGAGTATGGAGTTGTAATTGGAAATGAGGCAGTATATACTCATGAACCATTAAGGAATTCTGGTCTTTTAGGTATGGATCTATTAAGGTTAGGACTTGAGAGAGAAAAAACAGCAAAAGATGCAATGGATGTAATTACATCTTTATTAGAAAAATTTGGACAAGGAGGAGGTTGTGCATATGACGATCCGAGTTGGTCGTACCATAATTCCTTTATAATTGCAGATTCCAATGAAGCTTATGTATTAGAAACTGCTGATAAATGGTGGATTGTTGAAAAAGTTAAAAGTGTAAGATCAATTTCAAATGGTATTACTATTAGAGATAAAGGAGACCTCAGGAAAAAAGGAATAATCCAACATGCTATTGAAAAAGGATACTGTAAAGACGACAATAATTTCGATTTTGCTGTAACTTTTTCGGGATCTCCGATTTCTACTATACCCTTACCTTATTCAAGAGGAGGAAAAACTACTTTATTACTAAACGAGAACGTAGGTAAAATTACCCCAAAATTGATGATGGAATTTCTAAGAGAGCATCAAGCAGGAATATGTATGCATGGAGGCTCTGAATCGACTGGCTCTCAAGTTTCCCATTTAAGGAAGGGAAAAAAATCGATTCACTGGTTTACAGGAACTACACTTCCATGTGTTAGTATTTATAAACCTTATGCTTTTCCTATTGAGGGTCAAAAATATTATGACTCAGGTCCATATCCAATGGTTAACTCTGACTGGTTTTGGTGTAAGCATACAATTTCCAAACCCGTAAACAAAAAAACTGAACTTAGAAACATTGAAAATTCTATTATTTCAAAAATAAATGACTTGATAATTCAAGAGGACAAAATTGCTGAAGAGAACTTCATAGAAAAAATGAAATTACTTAATTTAGAATCATGGAATAAATCTTATGAGTCGATAAATTAAATTTGAGTAATTAATATAATCTTTAAACGAAATTTTAACTTTGTTGAAAGAAACTCTCATCAGTTGAAATCAAAAGTAAAAAAAAACAGAAATTTTATTCATTATCCCATAGGGTAATTATTTGAAAAAACTTAATAGTATTGAAATATTTCTTCCATTAATTTAAGAGTGGAAAATAGATTATAGATAATTAATTTAAAATGTCGCTGAATAAATTAGAAATATTAGGCATGGAGGGAGTTATTTCAAATTATAAACGTGGTCGCCATACAGTACACCAGAAACACTGTATCTTATTCTTCCCAAATATAAAAACAAGAAAAAATGCTAATAAACTTATTGGGAGAGTAGTTATTTGGACTACTCCTACAGGTAAGGAATTAAAAGGAGTAATAACTCGAGCACATGGAAATAATGGTGCTGTAAGAGCGCACTTTAAGAAAGCGGGAGTTCCAGGTCAAGCTTTAGGAAAAAAAGTAAAAATAATTAAATAACTTTTTTAACACCACACTTATCCTTCTTCCCAGTTATATCTGGATATTACATGATACATGTATAATATAATGATATAATAAGAAAAGAATTTCTTATTCTTTTGAAAAAGCGATTTTAAAGATTTCTTATATTATTTGGTTGGGTTAAAAAATTAAAGATGTCAGATCAAGTTTGTCGTTTTTGTCACAGATATGTTAAGTTAGCTTATTATTGTGAAGAGTGTGGCACTAGTTGTTGTTCTGACTGTTTACATGAGAAAAAAGTTGATTTTTTCATTTGTCAAGATTGTAAATCAAAATATATTAAAATTTTAGACTCTGAAAAAAAGAAAGTTTGCAATGAATGTGGAAAAGAGAATATAATTAAAGTTAATCAACGTTTAAAATCTTGCCCAAAATGTGATTCGCATCAAATAATTAATATTTATGAGAAAAAAGAAGAACTTGAAAAGAGGTTTTTAGACTTAATTAAAAATTCACGATTATTCGTTAATCCCTTAAAAGATATTCTTGATAAGTTATATTTATATCAAACAAAAATCAAGGAGGTAAGAGATCCTCCCAATAAATGTTATCACTTTCCTAAAATGGAATCAGATTTATTAGCTCTTTTTAAATTATATCTCTATATACAGAATACTTTATTTGAAAAAATAAATGTTCATTTTCATCAATTAAATCAAAATAAAGAATATTTCTTTGATACTTACACTCAACCAAATTCGAATATAACTATCATTGAAGGAATTTTTGAAAATTTATCAAGAAGTTTTAATGCTATCGATGAGTTTATAACAAATAATTTCCAAACATTCAATGATAGTTTTGAAACCTTCGAAAAAAACTTACAATTTATTGCTAAGATAAGTTATTATTTTAGCGCTTATAAGAAACTACTAAGGCTTGCGGGAAGTGAAAAACCTGTTTATGCTATTTTTGCTAAATTAACCAATGGATTGAATACCCAAGAAAAATTCAAGAAAGATAAAGGGATTTTATTTATTACTAATTTTGATCTATCATTTGTTCATGAACATGGTGTAGTTAAAAAGAAAAAGGAATTAATTTTTAAAGCACCTGTTCAAGATTTAACAAGAATAAGAGAAAAAGGTAAAGTTTTCAAAAAGCTATATATTGAGTTCACATACGGAAAATATGAGTTTACATTACCCCCTAAAGCGGTTTCTAGAGTAATTGAATACATTCTTCTAGCAAGAACTTTTGATGAAACTACGATATATGATGTAAAAACAGCGGAAAAACTTCAACAAATTAATATTGACTTAAATGAATTAATAAACTATATTGAAGAAAGCATTAACTCATTTTTTAGTATAAAATGTCAATATAATAAAAATTTTGAAAACCCACATAATTATAATAAAGATTTAGCTAACCCTTTTAATGTTCACCCCAATCAAATACCCAATTTTGTATCTCGACCACAGCATCAATTTATCTACCCCCAAAATAGGGCTCAACCTTGGCTCAACTTTGCAGGAAATTCAAATTTTTATCATAAAATAAATAATTCACCTTATATCCAACCTCCTATTCAATCACCTCAATTTATCGGCAATTCTCAAATACCTCCCTATGATAAAAATAATTTCTTTTTACAAAATGTCTATAATCCAAATCGCTTTCAAAATTACAATCCTCAGAGAATAAATTCTAATAATGAATTACTCAACAACTTAAATCCCTACTCCCCAAACCCAGTAAATAATATAAATAATAATATATACAATGAAAATGATTATTCTTTAAATAATGAAGCGGCATTCGAAGATTATAATAGAAATCATTTATCTGATTTATTTGATTCAGAATATATTTCACCACATAACTCTTATAGATACAAACGAAAGCTTTTTAAAATAGATAAAGAAAAACACAAAAAAATGCTCGAATTGGATAAAGAGAGATACAGTCTGAAAGAAACACTAAAAAAGCTTGATGCTAAATTCGATCAGGGGATTATTTCTGAGGTTGATTATTTTAAAACCTTTAAG
The DNA here is from genome assembly GCA_964493385.1 of uncultured archaeon. Classification (GTDB taxonomy): domain Archaea; phylum Asgardarchaeota; class Lokiarchaeia; order Sigyniarchaeales; family SOKP01; genus Loki-b32. The sequence continues at coordinate 19,957 of CAZBNW010000004.1, forward strand.
AACCTACAAAAAGAGATTTATTTAATTGACAAAAAAATACAAGATTTACAAGAAAATCTACAAGAGGTTGAAGATATAAGGAAAAATAGTAAAAACTTTGATAAAAAACGGTTTTATACATAAAATATTATCCATAAATTTTATGCAGAATGCATAAAATTCATATTTTATCTATCCTATATTTATATTTTTATTACTATTCTAAAACTTATGAATAAAGTGGATGGATTATTTACTACAGTCGTCGGTAGTTGGCCCTTAAGTAATACTACTGATAACATGTTAAGGGTTTTCAACGATATAATAGATATAGGAATTGATTATCCATGTTATCCTCAATTAATTTCAATGATTAGTCAATTTCTATCTCCTTTAGCAAAAACTATTACCCAATTAAAAGAGATTTATAAAAAATTTTATCTATTTGGAGATTTCGAGAATCCAAAACACAATGTGGCAACAGAATATGGAGAATTGATGATTAAATTTTTGAAAGAACATCCTCATTTAAATGAGTTAATTAAAGGAACAAAAGCATGTTTAACTGGACCATTTACGCTAGCATTTGAAATTATTTTAAAAGAGGATCTTAGAAAAGGATTCACACGCTTTATTTTTAAAGAACCGAGAGCAATAATGGTAGATTGGATTATTGATAAGCTCGCAGAAATAATGAAACAAATTGGAGCTGCTTATAATGATATGGGGATAAATATAATATCCATGGATGAACCTATATTAGGTCTTTTAGTAGGAAGGAAGCCTTTATTTCATAAAGAAGATTTTTACATTAAAACTATAAATAAAGCGATATCTGGGATAAAATCCTTGTCATCTGTTCATGTATGTGGTAAAATTAGTCCTAAATTACGAGATATATTATTGAACACAGAAGTAAACATACTAGATCACGAGTTTAGAACAAATGAAGAAAATTTCAATATATTTGAAAAAAAGCATTTCCAAGATACAGGTAAATTATTAGCTATGGGGACTGTTGAATCTAAATTCGCCCCACTTCACAATAAACGAATTAGCGAATACATTGAGGATATTGAGTTTCTTAAAAAGTTTATAAAAAAAGGAATTGATCAATATGGTTCTGAAAATTTAATAATAAAACCGGATTGTGGTTTTTTCGAGTTAAGATCTTTTGGAGAAAAAGATGGATATGAAATAGCAATCAAAAAAGTGAAAAACATGGTCCTTGCGTTAAAGGAATTAAAATAATTGATCTTATATTTAAAATTAAAATAGGTTAATAGTAAAAAGTAAAAGATTTATGCAAAAAAGAATTAACCTTCCAATTCCTTTCTTAATTTGTCAATCTCATCCTTTAACTTTTCTTTTGACTTAAGTTCAGTTTCTTCTTCGAGTTCATCATACTCTGGTATGTACTGTAGATCATCTGCAGGAATTTCAGGCATTGCTCCTCCTTGTTCTAGAAGCATTTCTGTTTCTAATTGATTCAATTCTTCTGTAACATCAATAGCGAGATCAATTTCTGGATCACCAGCTAATATTTCAGCTGCTTCTTCAATTTCCGCTACATATGCTTCAGAATCCTCTGCTATCTCAGCCACTTTCGCAGGAGATGCTTTTGTGGCTATATATTCTAATTCATCTCTTATGCCTCCCATAACATCTCCAGTTTGGGATATTAGCATTCCCTCTTCTATTGCCTGAATTTGTCGTTCGATTTTTCCCCTAATATTAGTAGCACGGTCAACCTTCGCTTGATATGATTTATATTGTATTAGATAATTCTTAGCACGATCTTTTTCTCCTCGTTTTAAAGCAATTTTTGCATTTTTTCGGCTTATTTCAGAACGCTTACTGTAATTTCTATTCATTAAATTTAATTTGTGAATATGACCTTTCGCTTTCATAACGAGATTCTCCTTCTCTTTGCTTTTTCTGGGAAATAGTTTCTTTTTTAAACCCATTTTCACATAGCTCCTTTTAGAGGTTTATATTTATTCTATCTGATTTATGAATTATATGATTTTTCTAACTTAAAAATTTAATAATATTTGATATAATATAATTAAATAATTCTTATCAAAAAAGTTTTTATAGACCAAAATTTGAAGCACTATGAAAAAATTAATTTTAAACTTCGAAACCAAGGGTAAAAATTTCAAAGAATTAGTTCAAGAAGCATTTAATAATGATATTTTGAGATTTTTAGTTTCGAAAGAAACTTATAATGAATTTAAAAAAATCGAAAGAGTTATCATTTACTCGAAAGATGTTGAGATTCCTGCTAAATTCTTAGTTTATGATAATAAAAGAGAAATAGAAAAAGTAATAGCTAAAGAACGATCTTCAGAGGAAAATATTGGATTTTATAAAGAATTAAAATCTAAAGAAGATGAAAGAGAAATAAACGAATTATCTAAAACTGGATATGTAGATTTTATTATTGTTTCTGCTAAGGATTGGAAAATAATTCCTTTTGAAAACCTTATCGCTGAAATGCATTCAAACGATACAGACTTAATTGCTGCAGTTAATACATTAGAAGAAGCGGAATTAATGTTAAAAACCCTAGAAGTTGGAGTTGATGGAATAGTTATGACGCCTAAAAGTGCGAATGATATTGTTGATTTAAAGAAACTTATCCATACGCGGTTTCATATAGAATTAACTAAAGCTAAGGTTATTAGCATTAAAAACATACCTGAGGCTGAGAGGGTATGCGTTGATACGACATCACTTCTAAATATAGGAGAGGGGCTTTTAGTTGGTTCCACGGCAGCTGGATTCTGCATGATTCATTCCGAGACATTTGAAACAGAGTTTGTGGCATCTAGGCCATTCAGAGTCAATGCAGGGGATGTTTCTGCTTATGTATTAGTACCTGATGATGATCCAGAAAAACTATATCTCACAAAATATCTTAGCGAATTAAAAGGTGGAGATAAAGTTTTGGTAGTTTCAGATAAAGGTGAGGCTAGAATCGTTTCTGTAGGGCGAGTTAAAATTGAAACACGACCAATGTTGAGATTTGAATTGGATGTTTCAATAGGAGAAAAAAAAATTCCAATAAGATGCATTTGCCAAAATGCTGAGACGATTCGTTTAGTGGGGGTTGATAGGAGAGCTAAATCTGTTGTTGATATTAAGGTTGGAGATGAGATTTTAGTTCATATAGGGCCTGGGGCAACACATTTCGGCACACCAATCAAAGAAAACATCATTGAAAAATAAAGTTATAAAAAATATTAAGAGTAGTTAGACATTAGAGTTTCGAAATAATGGAATAATTTCCTCACTTATTATTCTTGAAGCATCCCAGTAAGTAAATGGTGCATTTTTACTCGATGCTCCATTAGTAGATGAAAATATAAAATGTTGAGCGCCTGCTTCTATAAATTTACGAATTTTTTTAATAATTTCTTCCTTTGTCCCAAACATTGTGTTTTCATGTAGTAAATCGTCTGGAATTTCATTTAATATGGGTTCTAATTTTTTAATATCAAATCTTGCAACATCCTCTCGATCAATCTTTAGAATACTCATTTCTTCACTTCTAATCCATGTTGCATCAAAAAAAATCTCATCATATTCATCTTTCCAATATCCTAATTCTTTTATTCTTCGAGGACTCATCAGTAATTCAAATTTATTACCTTGTATTCTTTGGTTGACTTTTTTTTCATCATCGTTTATAAAAATAAAATGGAACACCCCGAATGAAAATTTCTCCAAATCTCTCCCGTTTTCTCTCATTACTTTAGAAATTTGTTGTTTTTTTCGTTTATAAGTAGTATGATCAATTCCAACGGGCATCCATCCATCCGCAATTTCTCCAGTCAGTTTTAATGTTTTTGGACTATTAGCTCCTATCCATATAGGAATATCTGATACAGGTTTAGGGAGCAAAATAGCTTTTTCGGCATTGTAATGTTGTCCTTTAAAAGTAACTCTCTTACCCTTTTTCCAAAATAATTTCATCAGTTTTATAGATTCTCTCAATTTAGAAAGAGCATGGTCAAATGGAATGTTATAAGCCTTTAAATTCATTGCTTCTCCAGCTCCGATCCCTAAAATAAAATTTCCTCTAGTAATATGATTAATTGATGAGCATAACTGTGCAAGGACAGCAGGGTGTATCCTATGAGGATCTGTAACAGCAGTTCCTAAAGTTTTCCCATTGGCTATATCTGCCATTGAACCAAACAGTGGCCAAGTGCTTAAAAAATCGTCAATTAATGTACCACCCATACCAGTTAGATGATCAGGAAGCCAAAGAGAATCCCAATTTTCTTTACTTGCCGCCTAGACTTTTTTTCGGAAAAAGTCATAAGAGTGAAGATAATACAATTGATGGCCAAATTTTATTTCACTCATTTTATATCACGATAATTAAAATTGTATGATTTTACAAAAAAATATTATTAGAATAATTCTAATTATAATTTAACAATACTGATATTTAAAAAGATATTATTTAAAGTTAGGGTTATTAAGTTAAATGATAACATATTGGGCTCCCTTACTACATATTTATCAACCTCCTACTCAAGAACTTAAGATTTTGAAAGAAATTGATAAAGAGAGTTACAAACCCTTATTTAGTTTATTGGAAGAATATGAAAATGCAAAGTTCTGCTTAAATATTAATGGAGTCCTTATTGAATTGTTAAACGAATATGGAATATCAGACACTATGGATCTTTTAAAGAATTTAGTATCTGAAAGTAAAGTTGAGATTGTGGGGACAGCAAAATTTCATCCAATCCTTCCATTAATTCCAAAAAAAGAAGCGCAACATCAAATCCAAATGAATGAAGAATTAAACAGAAGAGAATTTGGTCGCTGGGAAAGAAAAGGTTTTTTTCCGCCAGAAATGGCCATCTCAGGAGGCGTTGCTAAATATATTCGCCAGCTAGGATACAAATGGGTAATTATGAGTGGAATTGCTTGTCCAGTTGATTGGCCATATGATCAGATTTTTTGCTCTCCTAATGGTCTTCAATTATTCTTTAGAGATGAAATTCTCAGCAACAAGATCTCATTTAAGAATATTACTGCTAAAGAATTTGTAAAAGCAGTAAAGGAGATTTTCCAACCAAAAGAAAAACAAAAGGCAAAACCAGTAAAAGAAATTGATAGATATATTATCACAGCAATGGATGGTGAGACTTTTGGTTATCATATCAAAAATTATGAAAGAACTTTTCTAAAGAAGGTGTTAGATCTCATTCACGAGGAAGAGAGAATTAAAATAATATCTATCTCAGATTTAGATCAACACTTTCCAATAAGTAATAAAAAAATCATACCACGGGAATCAAGTTGGAGTACCACTTATGAAGATATTCAGCTAGGAATTCCTTATCCATTATGGAAACATCCTAATAATAATATACATAGATATTACTGGAAACTGATGAAAAGCCTTAATAATTTAATGAAATTAGCAGATAATTTAGATTTAACAACAGATTGGGAGGTTGAGAATTATTATAATACTGGAAGGTGGTATTATGATAGGGGTCTTCATTCATGTCCAACATGGTGGTCTAACCCACTCAACGGGACTTGGTCTCCAAATTTAATTTATAAAGGGATTGAGCTTTTAATGAGAGCAGCACTCAATGCTCAAATGGCATTAGTTCATGCTGGTAAAGCGGACTTAGGAGAAGTATACTATGATTCGATTTCTTATTATCACGGACTTTTACTTATGGAATTAAGCACTATTACAAAAAAGAGTTTAAAAAATATTAATAAGTATAAAAATACATGAATTTTATCTATTTTTTGAAACCAACTTATTAAGAACTTCATTCCACTTATCTAATTTTTGTACATACCAGGCGGCAGAGTCAATTTCTCCAATTTCATTGTTAAATGTTACCTTTAAAAGTGGCCTAAATACTGATCTATGCATGTGTGATTTTGGATTTGTGATTTTAATAATAGATTTAATAGGTATTAATAACTCTTTCTTAGGTTTCCACATCCCAAAGATTAGTTCTTCTTCTGTTAGTAATAAAACGCCGTTCCCGCGAACTTTCCATACTCCTAATGATTCTAATCCAAAGAAGTTAGAAATATCATCAGCGATTAGAATGCTTTTATCCCTAAATTTCTCATGTATTTCATTAATTCTTTTATTAAAGACTTTTTTTAGCATATATTCCAACAATATTCCTATTTATTTAATTAATTAAATTGTAAACAAAAATTATATAATTTTTAGTTTATATATTTTACAAAATACTGTTATGAAAAAGATTTTTATTAAAAATAAGAGCTATGTCAAAAGATAATAACAGAAAAATCAAATACTGCGTATATTGTGGATCTGATGTTGAGGAAGGTAAGACTTATTGTCCTAAATGTGGCAAATTAGTTATTAAAGTTGAACCAAGCAAAAAAATTCCGAAACCACCGCCCTTCCAAAAGGTAGAAATTTCAAGAAAATGCCCTGGTTGTGGTTCTATGATTACATCCACTATTTTAGATCAATGTCCAATATGCAACACCGCATTAGAAAAATTATCTGAAGTTAAAAAAGCAGCTATTCAAAAGAAACCAGGATTAATTTTTACAAGTAAAAAACTTGAGCTCGAACAAAAGTTTTTATTAAAGAAAGATACTTGGAACTTAAAAGAAGGTATTAATGTTTTCGGAACCAGTATTTATGTTCTAGTGATTGTCTTCTTTTTACTATTTACTTTTATTTCATTAGAAATGAGTATTCAACTAATTATATTGAGTCAAATTCCTGAATTATTATTCGGCGTGTATCCAATATGGTATATTTATAGAAAAAAGCACAGCTTTAACAAATTGGGTTTTTTTTCGGATTCAAAAAAAATAATTATAGCAATACTAATCGGGATTTTGGGTAGTCTTGTTTTATTATTGGTAAGTTTTTTTTCTGATTCTTTAATTAACTTCATTTCAGATGCAGGCTTAGATTTTTTTGATATTAAATCAAGGATAGAAAATCAGAACCTGGTAATTAGAAATGCTGATTTATTGTGGATAATTCTCCTAACAATATTAATATTTATAAGGACAATCTTTTCAGAAATTGTATTTAGAGGGGTCTTACATAACGCACTAAAACAAAAATTTAAAAATGAATTTTATGTGATCCTCCTGGTAGCACTAGCTTATTCACTTGTAATGCTGTTATTTTCTTTTCCGGTAGGAGTGAGTTTTATTCTTCTAAATTTCCTATCATTTATAGTGCTTGGACTTCTTTATTCTTTAAATGGAAATATATATAATACAATTATAGCCAATATTAGTTATAATGTTCTTGCATTGTTCCTAATTTTTCTTTAATTTAAATAACTCATTACCCCCCAAATATAAAATTTTAATAATAAGAAAAATCAATAATCTCTAGATTTATTATATTTTAACTATAGTTTTATTATTACGATTTAATCTTATTGTTTGGAGTAAAAAGGCTTGGGTAAACAAATATATAGAAATAGAGGAAGTAAAGATAACATTATCATCTCTATTGCAGGAACTCATGGTGTTGGAAAAACCACTGTATTCAATCTTTTTAAAAAAGAAAAAGATGTTAAAGATAATAATAAATTCAAGTTTTTTCCTGAAAGATATATAAAAAAACCACCCTTTCCTTTTGGATCACCAAATAAGCAAATTGGGTTTAGAAGTGAACTTCACTTTCTTCAACAATTTATTAAACGTAATCAAAATATTGTAAATTTTGATGATAAATATAATGGAAGAATAATCATTTTAGATAGAACTCCTATATGTGTTCTAATATATTCTAAGAGTTTGAACTTAAAAGAAAAAGATTATAATCTTATTTTAGACACTTACTATTCTATTCAATGGAAAGAAGATTATATTTTTCACTTGCATGCTAAACCAGATACAATCATGAAACGAATACTTCAGAGAGGTTCATTAGAAAAAATAAGGAAGGAATGGAATGAGGAAGATAAAGAATATTTACTAAAAATTCTTTCTTATTACAAACAATTTCTTTCAAATAAAGAGGGTGTTTTCATGATCAATACAGATAATTTAACTCCAGAAGGAGTAATCAATAAAATGAAGAAATTAATTACACACTTATCTGGATACTCCTTCGAGAAGCTTGAAAAACCAATTTCGACCCAGATGAATTTGTTGAAATTTTTAAGATGAATTAATGATAAAATATATTAAAATAGGCTTTCTATTTATACTTAAATCTAAGCTAAAAAAATTGTGTTTAATCCTATATTATAGCAAGGAGCGAAAGTAAATGTCCACTATCGCAGAAGATATCCGTAAAAAAATGATGTATGTTTTAAGAGAAGAAGAAAACAAAACTGATTTAGAAAATCTTGCAGTTTTATCTCGAGTAGGAATGAAAGTAGCCAGCTCAACTTCTTCAGAATTAGATGCTGATGCGACTTCTGCATCAAGTACTGCCTTAATAGATTTAGGATTAAGATTAAACCAAGCATTTGTTCATGGTGCTTTGACAGAGATTATTTTACACAACACATCAGGCTATAGTATCTTGATGGCTATTGATGACGAATATATTGTATTTGGAGGTCTACGAGCTATTTATCGCATTGGATACTATCTAGGTTATTTAAGAGAGTTAGCAAAAAAGTTAAATAAGTTAATTTCTGGAGACCAAGAAACAGAGATGATGCTCTCTCTTGAAGAATCCGAAATAGAGAAAATTGAACAGCAAAAGATAGAAGAAGAAGCTAAACCAATAGTAAAACCTTCACTTGAACAAGATAAAGCAGCTTTAGATGATTTATTAGGATTTTTAGATGATTGGGAAAAAGAAGATGTTGAATTCGAAGAACTTGAAGCATCAACAGAAAGGGGCATTGTTTCGATTCCAAAATCAGTAGGTTTAGGGATTGATAAGGAAATAAAAGAAGTTGCTGAATTTGAGGCATCTCAGATTCCAGAAAGCCTAATTCAAGAAACTCAGACTGAATTTAAAGTATATGAGGATGAAGTTCCACCCATTCCCCTTGATGATTATACCCCAATGGAAATAGATGAAGAACCCGTTTCAGAAGAACCAGCACCCATTTCAGAGGAACCTATATCAACAGAAGAATTACCCCCTCTTGATGAATTACCAGCTTTTGAAGAGTTAGGTCCACCAGATTTCGAATCAGAAATTTCTGCTTCTGAATATGATACTGAATTTGTGTTAGAGGAAGAATCTGAAGCTCTAGGCTCTGTTTTAAAAGATCTTGGATGGGACCAGGAAGAAGATTAAAACTATTTTATAGTTTCCAGTTCCCCTCTTTAGCCAAACTAACTATAATTATATTCTTTTAGTATGAATAAATCTTTAAATAAAGTATTCTCTAATCTATATTAGAATAAATTTTTTTATTAAAAAAATAGTATTTTTAATATCGTTGAATCAAAATGAGTGAATTAGCTGAAATAAAGAGAGAAAAAACGAGTAATCGCAGAAAAATAACTTATAGCATGCCGAGACTTGGAAGTTCATTAGTATTGGGAATTGAAGGATTCGCTTTTTTTAATCTTTATTATTCAGGATATGGAGTTCCTGCTACTCTTGTCACCTTGGCTCAAGCTATAGGATTTATTGTCATAGGACTATCTCAAGTTCTTATTCCTTGGATTAGTGATACTAAATATACTCGATGGGGTAGGAGAAAACCATATATAATTGCGTTTACTCCTTTATTAGGAATTTCATTTATTTTTCTATTCTTACCCTCCTATATGGTACCTAATCTTAATGATAAAATAGCAATTTTTATATGGTTCTTAATCTGGGATATAATTTTTAAGATAAGCTATTCAATGACAACAATATACCAGGCATGGTTAGCTGAACAATTTGAAATTACTGAGCGTCCTGCTGTTTCTCAATTTCAGAACATTTTTCTATGGATTGGAAATGGAGCAATGGGGATTGCATCTCTCCTCGTTATACCAAAATTTGTAGACCAATTAAAAGTAGATATATATGCCTCACCCCCCATCGACTATTTACTACTTATTATACTATTTGGAGTAATAGCGATAATTCTATTCTTTTTAGTAGCATTTTTAATGCCAACAGAACCACATTATAAGATTGAAACAAAACCTTGGGAAAATTTTAAAAACGTGCTGAAAAATAGAAACTATTTAAATATCATACTAATGATTGGTATCTCAAGTCTAGCCTGGTCAATTGTAACTGATGTAATGTTAACATATTCTAGCGATGTATTAGATTTACGTGGTACTGATTATTATATAATTGCTGCATTTCTTATTATAGGGATATTCATTTTCTTATATATTTGGAGGAAATTAATTTCTGAAAAAGGGAAAAAACAAAGCCTTTTATATATATTTCTATTTGGAGTGATTTTTCTTCTTTTTACATTTATGGGATTAATCCCTCTAGGCTCAGGTTTAGTTTTTGGAATAATTTTTATCATTGGTATAGCGGGAATGCTAGGAGGATGGTTTCTCTTCCCATATATTATTTATGCCGATCTCGCCGAAGATGATGAGAAATCCACGGGAGAATTAAAAGCGGGACTTTATGCGGGTTACCCAGCGATAATTCTTAATATCTTTCAAGCATTTGGAGTATTTGTTCTTGGTGTATCTATTGATGCATTACCTAAAATAGCTGTAGGATCTTTAACATATTCTCTAGGATTAATTGTATGGGGCCCAATATGTTCTTTAATCTTGCTCATCTCATACTATTTTACTAAAGACAAAGTTAAACTAGATTTCGATTGGGAGAAAAAATAAGGAAATTAAATCAATTATCTTTTTTTTTTCATTTTTGATTATTAATCTTATAGAATTGTAAATTCACTAAATTATAAAAGATAAACTTCAATTAAACAACTTTAAAATAGAATAAGCGCTTTAAGAAAAATAATTTAAAAACTAATATAATTAAAATTCTAAAACTATTTGTAAATGTCACTTCAAGAATTAGGAATATCCCATGAGAAGATTAATAAAAAATTAGTTACTTATACTAATTTCAGAGGGGAAATTCAAGAAATTCCCGCAAAAATTGATGAAGTATACCAAAAATGTAAAAGCTATGCTTTTAATCCAGCAATAGCTATTATTGATTACGGAGTATATAGTGAAGGAGGTAAAGAAATTGATATTTGTTTCCCAATTTCAAAGATTCCAGAAAAGGAAGATATCAAAACTAAATACCTTGAAGAAGTGGAAGTTCTATCCATAAGCCATCACGGTTCATATGATAGTCTAAATGAAAGTGCTCAGAAATTATTTAATTATTTACATACTTATGGTGTGTTAGGAACAAGTTGGATAAGATTAGTTTATCATAAATATGATTTAAAAAGCCTACATGAGAATGAAATAGAAATTCAAGCAATTTTACATAAATGGGATGATAGATTAGCAAGAAATTTAGATCGAGTTTTAGGTGAAGATGTAAGAAAAGAAGTTATGAAAGGTAGAGAAAAGAATTTTACTGTTGAATCTACGTTGGATGAGAAAGTTCAGTGGATTAAAGATGTTCTAATAAGATTAGATAATCTAGCAAATGATTATCAAAAATACGATATCTTGTCTTGTTGTGCCCATGAATTCTCACAAAAAAGAATTGACAAATTAAAAACTATCTATGAAAATACTGGAGATGTAGATGAAGTACTAAAAGAAATGGATAAAGATTTTGCTTGGTATGAAGGACAAAAAAGAGAAGGCAATCTTATCTTTGTACAAAAAATACCTTATAACCGGGAAGACTATGCTAAGGCAACAAATTTAAATGAAAAGAAAAGGAACTATTGTCATTGTTCACTAGTAAGAAATTATTTAAATGAAAATATATCCCCTACTTTTTGTAATTGTAGTGCTGGTTGGTATCGTCAATATTGGGAAGGAATTTTAGGAAAGCCCGTGCATATTAAGTTGTTGAAATCCCTTGTAAAAGGAGATGATGTTTGTGAATTTGAAATATCCATACCCTAAAATTATTAGTTATTTACAAAAATTTCTTAATCAATAATAAAATAAAAAGAGATTAAATAAGATGGACAGTGTTTTTGAATTAAAAATTTAATATCTTCTGTCCTTTGAAACGATCTTTACGTTTAATGCTTCAGGACCTTTTCCTTCTTTAGATTCAATTAGTTCAAATTCTACTTCGTCGCCTTGATCAAGTTTACGGAAACCTTCCATATCAATATTTGAAAAATGGATAAACACATCATCCTGATCGTCAACACTGATGAAACCGAAGCCTTTTTTTATATTAAACCATTTGACGTATCCTCTTTCCAAATTCTTCTTTTTTGCCATGTGTAACTCTCTTATTTTTAGTTTCTATTGAAAAACAAAATATAACAAAAATACTTTAGTTCTTTCTCTTAACTGTATTGTTTATAGAAATTATATAGGAAAATAAATTTTTATTTTAAAATTTTTTTACTCCCCTCCCTTTCTTTTCTTGATAAAATCAATAAATAATCATTTACTTAATTTATGTAGGAATGATTTTTGACAAAGTTTTAGAAATTTATCAGAAATACTATATATGCATTCATTGTCTAGGGAGAATGTTTTCTCTATTAGGTACAAATACAACAAATTATGAAAGAGGTAATTCTTTATTACTTTCAATAACTATGGAAAATCACAGAAATTATTTATCTGGAAATGAGGCTCTACAAAAAGAATCACTTATTAATCTTAAATTATTAGCTGAAAATGCTAAGTATGTACCCGCTCAAAAAGTTTTATCTAATGAAGGGATAAAATATATAAAGAACGATTTAAATCAAATCTGTTATTTATGTCATAATATTTTTTCAAATATTCAAAAATACACTAACAAATCAGAACAAATACTTGAAAAAATCGAATTTAATAGTTTTTTAGTTGGTTCAAGTCCAGAATCTCAAATTATTAATCGGGAAGACAAATTTAAAACAGAGTTTAATATTTTGGAAGCAGAATCTTTCAAAAGTCATTTTAATCGTGTAGTAGGAAAAAATTTAATGTTTAGGCTTAATAAAACTCCAGAATTTAACAATCCTGAGGCATTAATTGTATACACTTTCGGTTTTGAAGCATTTAATATTGAATTAACATTAAAAAGTCTTTTTATTTATGGAAGATATAATAAGTTGATTAGAGGAATCCCTCAAACTCATTGGTTCTGTAAAAAATGCATGGGAACGGGTTGTGAATTATGTAATTTTACGGGAAAGCAATATTTAACGAGCGTAGAAGATCTAATAAGCCCAGAGTTTATTAAAGAATCAAAAGCAACCGATTCAAAATTTCATGGTGCTGGAAGAGAAGACATTGATGTGAGAATGTTAGGCTCGGGAAGGCCTTTCATTCTTGAATTAAGAAATCCAGAAAATAGAAATTTAGATTTAGTTAAAATCGAAAGAAAAGTTAACAAAAATAATAGAAAAAAAGTAAGAATTCGAAATTTAGTATATAGTAATAAGAAGGAAGTAATTAAACTTAAAACTGAAGCGAAAAATACAAAAAAAGTTTATCGAGCGATTGTTGGGACTGATGCCAAAATAACTAAAGAAAAATTTAACCAGAAATTAAATCAATTAAAGAAATTAGTTGAAGATCAAGAAATATATCAAAGAACTCCAAATAGAGTATCTCATCGTCGTGCTGATAAAACAAGGGCAAAAATTGTCTACAGAATAGAAGGAAAATTCATCAAAACTAATTTATTTGAATTTCAAATGGAAACACAAGGAGGAACCTATATAAAAGAACTTATTAACGGTGATAAAGGGCGCACATCTCCTTCTTTTTCAGAAATTTTTGAAATACCCCTAATGTGTAAAGAATTAGATGTGCTAGAAATCTCGCTATAGTTTTTATTACAAATGGTTCTATATATCTAAAATCAAAAAATAAATAAACAATCCTTCATAATTCTACTAAATCAATTGATTTGTTTTTCATATTACTATTCTTAAAGGTGTGTAGCAATCGTAAAACATAGAGGCTATAGAACTAAAACACGTCATAAGCATAGGAAAAATATCCGTGAAAGGGGATTAGGATCCATTGAGAAATATTTAATAGATTATAACACTAACGATAAAGTCGATATTATAACTGATCCCTCTGTGCATCGCCGCGGAATGCCTCACTCTAGATTCCACGGAAGGACAGGTACTATTACTGGTCAACGAGGGCGCTGCTATTTAGTAGAAGTGAAATTAGGTAACTCTAAAAAAACGTTAATAATTGGAAAAGAACACCTTAGATTAAGTACTGTTTCTGTAAAATAAAATTATAATAATCATAGGATTTTTTATGTCTGGAAGAAAAAAAGACGAAAAAACAGTCTCTATTCCTGAAGTAAAGGAAATAATGGAATATATTAAGGATAAATTGTTAGAGATTGATAATGAGGAGGGAATGTCCCACTTTCAAGAAATAACATACAACTATGTTAATAAATTTGCGAAATATGATACGAAAACCGCAAAAAAAATAATTAAATTTTTAATAGACAAACATAATATTGAAGAAATTTACGCTATTAATATTGTAAATGTTTCTCCGAAGACTGTACCTGAGTTACGGATGATTTTGGAAAAAAGTTTCACTGGTAAGACTTTAACAGATAATCAACTGCTAGAACTTCTAAGTCAAATAGAAGACATAAAGACATCTTGAACTAAACCATCCTAATTATAAAATTTCGATTGTTGGTTATAAGATCCGATAAACTTATAAATTTAAATTTTTTAAATTCTAATGAACAAGCCCAACTAATTAAGTATTTTATAACAATAAAAATTTTGAAATGGTAATCTCAAAAGTAAAAAACAAGTTAATATGTAATGATGGAAAGAAGAGAGCGATACAGAGGTCCTCCACGCAAAAGAAGATATCGGGGTGGTCCAAGGAAGAAAAAGCAATTTATAAAGAAATTTCGGGAAGTTATTGTCTTAGATCTATTGATACATGGCCATCCCGAAGAAGATAAACCTAGTTGGGCAAAAACGCCAATAGCACAAGTTCTTACTTTTCCAGATTTTGTTTTATATGAAGTTAAAGTGAATAAGAGTTCTGATATCCAAGTTCAAGAAAAAAAAACGTATGAAGAATTCTTAAATGAAGATAAATTAAAAGAAGTCTTAAAAAAAATAGATTATAACGATTTAACTAGTACCTCAAAAGCACTAATTCAACCAATTTTAGAAAAAGAAATTATGAAATATGAAGAAGAATTTATTAATTTCTTCAATAATTCTACTTCTATTACTCCAAGAATGCATGCTTTAAAATTATTACCTGGAGTTGGGCAAAAGCACATGTGGGAAATACTTGAAGCAAGAGATAGGCAAAAATTCGGAACATTTCAAGACATTGCCGATAGAACTAGTATTTCAAATCCTGCTAAATTAATCGCACAGAGAATTATTAAAGAACTTCAAAGAGATGTAAAATACTACCTTTTTAGCAAGACTCAAAAATATGAATAAACCTTATGAATTTAAGAGAAGTTAAACTCATTTTAAATCAGTTAAAAGTAAGTCCAGATAAGCGCTTAGGTCAAAATTTTCTAATTGATAATAATATTGTCGAAAAAGTTATTATTAAATCAGAGCTCCTAAGAGATGATATAATTCTAGAGATAGGTCCAGGTTTAGGTGCTTTAACAGAAAAATTGGTGGAAAAAGTTAGGAAGGTATATGCCATCGAAATAGATCCGCGGCTCTGTTCGTATCTAGAGAATGAATATTCAAAATATAATAATATTGAGATAATAAATGCTGATATATTAAATGCAAATGTCCCTTTCCATAATAAAGTTGTTTCAAACATACCTTATAATATAACTGGTCCAATTTTTGAAAAAATATTCTATAACTCAAATCCTCCTGAAGGAATTATGATTATTGAGAAAAAAATTGCGGATAGAATTTTTTATGATGGAACTTACGAGAATTTCTCGAGAATTACGATAAATTTTAATGCTTTTATGAAACCAAAAGAAAAATTTATAGTATCTAGAAATTGTTTCTTTCCAACGCCTAATATTGATCTATCATTAATTAAAATAAGCCCTAGAGAGGAAATTAACCAATTTTTATTAAACGATGATAATAAATATTTTTTTCTAAAATTTATTGCTGGTGTTATGCCTTATAAGAATAAAAATCTATTAAATGCTCTTGAAATATTTTTAAAAAATAGTAAAATAATTGATCTTAATAAGGAACGAATAAACCAAATTTTACAGGCAAATAATTATAGTAATAACAAGGTTTTCAGCTTAAATATTGATGATTTTATAAAATTAAGTAAATTATTTTCTAATTTAAAGGAAAAAGCATGAGAAAATTGTGAGAACTATTAAATCTTTACCCGATCCTATAATAAACTGCCATAAGAAAGATGTTTATCAGCCATCTGATGATACCTATTTAATTATTGATTATTTGAAGAATCATGTTAATGAAAAATATTTCGATGGTATTAATATAAAAAATATTGATAAAATCCTCGATTTAGGTACTGGAACGGGAATTATTGCAATCTTTTTACAATTACTCATAAAGGTTAATCCTAATTTTAACGCAGAGATTTATGCCTCGGATGTTTTAAAAGAGGCTATAGAATGTGCTAAACACAACGCAAAAGCGAATAATCTCGGAGAAGAAATCAAATTTTTTACATCTAATCTTTTTAAATCTTTTCCAAATTCTCTAAAACACTCTTTTGACATAATAATTTTTAATCCCCCTTATTTACCTTCCTTAGAAGGAAATGAAACCAAAGAAATAATTGATGCAAGTTGGAACGGTGGTAAAAAGGGATACGAAATTATAATTGACTTTCTTGATACTGCTATAAATTTCCTCAATGTTAACCATAATTGTTATATTTATTTTGTTAGTTCAAGTAAATCTGATTTAGGAAAGCTAAATGATTTAATAAAGCAAAAAAGTTTAAAACAACAAATTTTAAAAAAAAAGCATCTCTTTTTTGAAGATCTTCTTTTAAACAGAATAGCACTTACTAGATTTTAAAAAGGTCTTCTGTTTCTTCTTTTTTCTAGTAAAGATATTCCATGAGTATTTAATGTCCTAGTTAAATTATTAAGTAATAAATCTACTTCTTTTGGTTTAAAGACAGCTCTCCTATGGGCTTCAATTTGGGGGATCGGCAAACCATAATGTTCGTTCAAACTTGATATTGGTAGTAAGATGGAAGAAATTAAATCTGCTCTCCTTGAAGCATTGTTAAAAGCATGTTTTTCATCCATGAAGAATTCTATTCTACAAGGTGTATCATATCGAGCAGTTTTTAGATAAAATGCGTAAAAGGAAAGAGGAAAATAATAAGGTATTTCTTTTTTGATTCCTGTATCTCTGATTTTATCGATTTCTCTTTTACAATTAAAGATACAGGTTCTTTCAGATTTTTTTAAAACTCGATTAAACAAATCTATATCCGAAAAGAATTCGATTACCTTTCGATAATCTATTTTAATAAAATCGGATAATTTTGAATGACTAGGTTTTAATAATTGTATAGAATCCCTTAACAGATGAGATAAAGCAGATGTTCTTGTGTCTTTAATTGAACCGATTAATAATATTCCGTTTTCTTTACAATTTGAATATAACTTATGATATTCTTTCAATAGTTTATCATACTTTTTAGAAATTTCAGGATCTTTGGAAAACAACAAATTTATTGGCATGATTACAATTGATCCATCAATTATTATCATATCAATATCAGAAAATTTTCTAATCATATTATTTAACAGATTAATCTCCATGAAATTCATGTCTAAAGAGTTCTTAGTTTCTACTGCAGTTTCGTCTCTATTCAAAAAATTTCCTTGAACAAAATAATTATTAAAACCGCTTAAATCAGGATAATAGGCTATTTTTGCTGAATGATTTTTATGAAAATAATATTTTACAGCAATAGCTTTTAAAAATGAAAAATCAACGTTCATAAATTTCTTAGACACCGAACTTCCATCCACACTAACAACATTTAATCCTCTAATATTAGCGGAGGATACATTTTTTTTTAAAAAACCTTCTTTTATATAAAATCTAGGAAAATCAATGAACTTCGAAAAATCTAAATCATCAAGATTTTTCAAGAAAATATTAACAAAATTTTTTTTTAATTTTTCGATTGCTAAATATTCTTTCGCAATAGTTTTTAGATCTGTTAATAAAAGTTGTTCTTTTGTTAATCCAAGATTATTAATAATTTCTTTATCATGAGAAAGAGTTAGAAAATTACTTTCTTCTGAATTTAAATATTTATCCCTAATTGTCATTAAAAGTACAAATAATAGAATTCATAATAATAATATTGAGATATTTAATTTTTTGATTTATGAGGATTAATCGAAAATAATATAATAAGAAAAATGGCAATACAATTAGGAGAAAACCCATGGATTTTAATATGTTTAACATTTTTGGAGATATTGTTTGTTGTAGTCCCTGCATTAATATCCAGCAGATTGGAGAAAAAGTCTTTCATAGACGCAATAAAAGATATGGGATTTCAAAAAAATGAGGATCTTTTTCTAAAAATAATATCTGGATTAAGTTTTGGAATCTTATTTCTTTTTTTCGGTAATTATATCATTATTTTTTTCAGAGATTTTATTATTGGAAGTTTATTTGGTGCCGAATTTGTCGAACAAGCTCAAGAAGGAGCTATTAGCACAGCGCTTATCCAACCCAATCTTATTCAATTAATTATTTTAGCAATTTTACAGATAATTGTAATTGGACCTTGTGAAGAAGCGTTTTTCAGAGGATTCCTTATTAAAAAGTCTAACACAAAATTAAAATTAATCTATTCGATTATTATCTCATCTGTTTGTTTTACTATTTATCATGTTCCTCCGTTTTTAGTGCCTATAACTACAATTATTACTTTTTCTGGGTATTATTTTACTTTCGGATTTCTATTATCTCTCATTTTTGTATATTTTAATTATTCAATAATTCCTTGTGCAGTTGCTCATTCTTGTTTTAATCTTTTATTATTTGTAATATGAATCCTGCCTTTTTATGAAATTTTAAATTAGACAAAAATTAATTAATATTAGGTATATTAATATTATAAACTAAAATCAAATCTATATTAACATTAAGGTTCAATCCTTCTAATTATACATTTAGAAAAAACTCCAAAATACCGAAAATATTGATTAGGTTGACACAATACGATTATACATTTAAAATGCTAATGTTGGGGGATGCATCTGTTGGTAAAACATCCCTTACGATAAGATATATTTCGGGCTATTTTCAGGAAGATTTAAAATTAACGATAGGTGTTGATTTTTATTCAAAAACAACAAACTTTAAAGATCAAAAAGTTAAATTACAGATATGGGATTTTGGAGGAGAACAAAGATTTAGATTCCTACTCTCACAATATTGTAAAGGTGCCAATGGGGCTTTTTTTTTGTATGATATTACTAATCAAGTCTCGTTAGACCATCTCCCCGATTGGACACAGATAATTAGAGAAAACGCAGGAGACATTCCTATAATGTTAATCGGATCCAAAGTGGATCTTAATGAATTTAGAGCCGTTCCAAGAGATGATGGAATATTAGCTGCAAAAAAATATAATCTTGCTTCTTTTGTAGAATTATCTTCTAAGACAGGAGAGAACGTAGAAAAAGCTTTCGAAGTTATAACAGAAATTCTTTTCGAAAAGTATTCAAGCTAAAATGAAAAATGTAATCAAAAATTTTTACTCTGTACATTTAAGTAAAACTTAAATTTATTATTTTACTTATTTTTTAATACACATATTTGGTTGAAAATTATTGATTGAAGTTTTTAATAGAAAAGAGAAATTAGAAGGTTTTATTGAAGGGAAAAAATATTTGAATAAAAAAAGGAAATTAATAGGCTTCTTGGAAAATAATGAGTTGAAAGATAAATCGGGCTATACTCTCTTGATTCTTAAGAGTAACGGTGATATAACATGGAATGAAGGGGAAAAGCAAGGATTTATCAAAGAAGGAAAAATTTATTCTGCTTTTGATGATAGACTCATTTTCGAATTTAAAAAGGAAAACGGTGAGATTTTAGATTCTGGTGGAGGAACAATTCTATATTTAAAAGGTGATATTGAATCTCTTGAAGAAGAAGACTTTTTTGGGATTGCAGGGCAATATTTAGAATTATTTTCTTAAAATGATTATTATTAAAAACGGAGTTAATTTTTCAAAATAAATATATATTTAAAATTTCTAATTCTAATTTTAAATTATATTCATAAAATTTGCATTTTAAAGGTTTCTTTCATGACAGATATAAACAATGAAGAACCTCCAAGACCTCCAGGATTACAAATAAACACAAAAGCGCCACTGATAGATACTGTAGATATTTATGGGAATCCAATAAATTTAAAAGATCTTCTCCTATCTTACAATGGAGTTTTGATAGATTTTTTCCGAGGAAATTGGTGAAGTCATTGCAAAAAACACTTAAAGCTGTTAACTGAGCATATCTCTGAATTTGAAAATAGAAATATTAAACTTATTTCTATTGCGAGCGATAGCGTCAGACTTCTGAGGATATTTAAAGAAGAAAATGATTTTAATGTTGACATGATATCTGATAGAGGTGCTAAAATAGCGAAGGAATATGATGTTTACTGGTTTGCTCCCGGTGGAGGAAAAAATTATAAAATAAAACAAGCAGTACCAAGTAAATTCCTCATCAATAAAAATGGTGAAATTATCTGGAAATATATAGGGAAAGATAAAACAGATAGACCCTCGATCGACATGATGATTAGCATTATTGATAAACAAATTATAAATCCCAAATAAGAATGAATTGAGCGTAAAAAAATGAGACGTTCAAGGACAACCTTGTGAGGGTTTTGGGATTATTTTTCTTTTTATTTTTCAACAATAAATAAAAGTTGAACATAATTCTTCTATTTAATTACTAACTTTTTTGATTAGGAAATGGAACAAGATAAAGAATTAACTGATAAATTGGTTGAATATAGTAAAAAAGTTGGCCTTGATTTCATAGGCTTTGCAGATCCAAAATTGTTTGATCGATTCCCTAAAGCAAATCAACCTTTTGCATATTTAAAAGAAACTAAAACTGTGATAATCATTGGAATTTATATGTATGACATTATGCTTGATACATGGAGTTATCCAACAGGAAAAAGTTTACAATTTGCTGATTCGGTTTTGAAAAATTATTGCAATTCAATTAGAAAATTTCTTATTAAGCATGGATTTCTGGCTAAAGTTATCCCATATCATCCTGGATTGTTTTTGAAGGATTCTGCTGCTCTAGCAGGACTCGGTTCAATTGGTAAAAATAATTTACTTATTACTGAAAAATATGGTTCACAAGTTAGATTAAGAGCAATAGTTACATCCGCACTACTGGAACTTGGAAACCCAATTTATGAAAATCCCTATTGCGAAGATTGTAATTTATGTATTGATTCATGCCCCGCTAAGGCATTTCCTAATGAAAAATATGACAGAAAAATCTGCAATGATTATAATCGCGCTAATTGGAAAATTCTTTCAAAATATTCCCGCCTTTGGTGTAATGAATGTATTGAATCATGTCCAGTTGGTAAATCTAATAATTAGATTCTCTTTTTTTGGAGTCTTCTTTATCTCCAATTTAGATCTATGATTATCATTAATGAAAATCTATGGGTTAAACCGTAAATATTTTACATATTGTTTAATTAATGTGTTATACCGTAATCCTGATTCATAGCAATACCCACATTTAGAACAATGATGCTGTGTTGATTTCCCACCGTCTAAGCGTTTAGAGAAGTTACTCAACATAATATTTCCACATTTTTCACAATTACTTTTAAATTGCATATTATAAGTTGAAATTTTAAGAGTATTTAAAATAAGGAAGTAAAAAGATTTAGTAAAAAATAGAAAAAAAAATATTTTTAAAATGCTGGAATTATGAAAATCGCATAAAATTAAATCTTATTTAAAGATTTACACTTAATTAATACTTTAAACAAATAAGTAGGACGATTTAGTAAAAAAATTAGATGAAAAAATATAAAAATTAGTTTGTTTCTTCAAGTCCTCTTAAATCTGTTAATTATTATGATAATTAATGCTACTATAAAATATGCTATCGCAGCAAATAAGAAACTAAACTTTATTAAGGCACTTAAGGAAGCAAGAAATGAGTTAATATTTGAGATTAATGGGGACATTATCCAACCATCAAGCATTATTAATAAATTAATGTTCTCAATAATATCAAAAACACCTGTTAAAAAAGGTGTTAATGTAAAATAAAGACCAATAGTTTGAACTTTTTCATCTGACTTCCTTAGTATAAGTAAGATTAATCCTAGAGCTAAGGAACTATAACCAACAATAAATAAAAAATCCCAATATATTGCTAAAGTTTGTCTAAGAATTCCTTCAACTCCCCATGATAAAAGGATTATTTGCACTCTTTCAGGTGTCCAGGCAAATTCATAATCCAGAATCCCATAAGTTGGAACAGCAGCTTCAATAGGTATAAAAATTAGTAGATAGACTAATAAGACTATCGCCAAACCTATTATAGTCATAATTATTACATATTTATCTTTAGGAGAATCTTTGAATTTGTCTAAAAACATGTGCAATTCACACATAGGTTAATCATTATTTATGAATATATTCTATTAAAAATATTATTTAAAATTAATAATATTCCTTTTGGCAATTATTCAGTGTAAGGTTTTTAGATTAAAAAAAAAAAATTAAAAAGTTGCTGGAAATAATAAAATCGCTTAAATTTAAATCGTAATTAACGATTTATACTAAGCCAATAGCGATTTTCATATCTGCAGCAGTTACTTTCTTTCTGCCAGAGTGCTTTGCAATGTCAAGCGCGCAACCAGTCAAATTTTTAGCATATTCCTCTAAATAATCCATTAATTTGTCAACTGCGGCTCGACTTACGATTTCTGCTCCGGCTTTCTTCATTAGAGCCCGTAGTGGACTCCATGCAAATGCGGCCATTTTCTTATTCCTCCACTAATTTTTTAACTTATTTTTAATCTTTTTTATAAATTGTATTTAAATTTAATTTAGTATTTCTTATATTTAAATGTGTTGGTTGATCATCATTAATCCGATATATGTGATCAATCAAATATGGTCGACAAAAAAAAATGATGATAAAAATCGACAAATTTTTTACTAGTGAATTCAATTAATCAGAAATGATCAATATTTGATTTCAAATGATGCAGTTGTAAATGGAAGTATATAAACTTTGTTATACTTGGGGGAAATTTATCACCCCGTTTATAGAAAATCTCATAGAAGATAAAAGATTGAAATACTAATCATTGATAATTTTTACAAAATAACAATTTTAATGCAAATTTTAAAACATTTCTCAAATATTAATACTTTATAATTAATTTTGCTTTACACTAATTTAAGAGTTAGTGAATCTCCTTAATAATTCTCTTACATTTTACTTTATCTAGATTAAAATGTTTATCTAAAATTGGAGTATTAAAAAATGGGTATAATCAATCCTAAAATTTTAGTAGTTTCAGACATTCACTTAGGTTCCTTGGATAGTGAAAGGGATTTATTTATTCAATTTTTAAGAAAAATTGTTAATGGAGAGTTCGGAAATGAATTACAAGTCCTTATAATATTAGGAGATTTTATTGATTTATGTACTGATATTCCTGAAGCTCTCTTGAAAAGAGAAAAAATCCAAGAAATTCTCACTCTTTTATTAGAAGTTAAAAAAGAAAAAAACCTTATTTTTGTACTTGGAAATCATGAAATTCCTATTACCGGAGATTATGACGAGAAATTTCGACGTCGAAAAGAGAAGTTTTTATTCAAGTTTAAAAATAACAGTTTCAATGAATTGTTTGATAATGAATTATTTGGTCAATATATATTATTGAAAAAGTGGAACAATGAGGATATGCTACTTTTATACGATTCACGAGATCAAATTGAAAATACTCCTAATAAAAAAGTAAGAATTGAGGGGCTTGATTTAGATAGCAATTATAGGTGTTTAATGACACATGGATATCAGTTTGATAGTGAAATATATCGATTTTTTGTAGGTCAAGTATGGAAATCTATGATTTCTTCTAATAAGTTTGAAATAAAAGAAACTTTCGATTATTTCTGGAATGAGATAATTAAGAATGGTAGAAAAATTAAACCTATTACATTCAAAGATATGAAAGCAGAATTGACAAAGTTAAAAAATATGTCTTTAGAATCAATAGATACACTTTTTTCAGAATTAAGTAATTTGGAATTTAACTTAATTAAAGCTAACGCGCGAATAATGAAGAAATGGGAACGCGCAAAAAAATTTGAGTATTATTTTGAGGAAATAAAAGAGTTCTTAGAGGATGATGATTATGATTTCTCAAAAGTTAATCATTTAATATATGGTCATTCACACAATAAGGGAGTATATAATGGAATGATAAATGGACATCCAATAGAAATTGTAAACGATGGTTCTTGGCAGCACATCCAGCCATCTTATGTAGAGATTCTTTATAAGGGAATATTAAATTTAAGAACTGTTTTTAGTAATATGAATTCTTCATAACTTTGTTAAAATGAAATAAAATTTTTTATATTCTCAACTCTATTTTCGGTTCTTTTTTCTCAGCATAGAAAAACCGTCCAGAACCCATTACATCTACATGACGGAAATAGATCTCATTAAATACTAATGTTTGAGAGTCGATCTCATCCTTTTTTTTAATCTTATCAATAAACTTTTTTGAATTCGAAATTATAATGTCTTTAATCATTTTACCTAATTCAGAAACAAGGATCTCTTCTTCAGAAGGATAATATTGATCTGGGGTGGCTCCTATTGCTATATTTCCTTCCTGATAACCACCCCGATTTTTTTCTGCCGCAATTTTGTATTTATTGAAATGCCCTACAATTTTTTTTAATTTTTTAAGATTTAGTTGACCAACTTCCTCAAGAATCTCAAAAACAAATGAATTTGGTTTTTTTAAATAGTCATAAACGGTATCTGGAGTTAGTTTTGGTTCATAATCAGGGAATAAATCTTTCTCATTCAAAACTTATTCAACACCGAATTATATTAATATGTTCAAAACTTATAAATCCAAACTTTTATTTTTAATTATTAAGTTTAGTTTTTTTTAATAATAAAATAAACTATTATACTCATGGCTGACCAAACAACTCCTCTTTCTAACATGGAAGAAAAAGGAAAACCAATTTATATTTTCAAGATATGCATTTTAGGGCAAGAAAGAGTCGGAAAAACATGTATCGCGAAAAGATTATGTTTTAACACATTTGATGTGAACACTAAGGAAACATTAGGAATCGAATTCTATACAAAAGATTTTCCTATTATTGTTGATGGAGAGGATACTTTTGTTAGGCTCAGTATTTGGGATTTTGGAGGACGAGAACAATTCAAAAAATTGTTTCCATATTATATTAATGGTGCCAATGGAATATTTATGGTTTTTGATTTAATAGATCTTCAAACTTTGCTGAGATTAGACTGGTGGTATGAGAGAATGGGTGAGTACAATCATGCAAATACTCCAAGAATATTCATTGGTGCTAAAAATGACCTTATTAAAACAGCAGATGAGAAAGCTAGGGTTGACGATTTAGTTATAAATAGGTTCATGGAAAGACATGATGAAGTTGACTTTTATAAAACTTCTTCGAAGGAGAATTTTAATATTAAATTAATTTTTAAAGAACTTGTCATTAAAATATTAGAAAAAAACAAATTGGATTATAATCGGTTAGCATAAACGAATGTAATCGATTTATTTAAGAGACTTATTTTTTATGTGATTAACTTATTTTTTGAGGTTAAATCGAAATGGTTGATATATTTCATGAAGAAGATGGAGATCTTTCAATTATAGAAAATAAGACGATAAGTATTATTGGTTATGGAAATCAGGGGAGAGCTCAAGCTCTTAACTTGAGAGATTCAGGTTTAAATGTTATTGTAGGAAATATTGAAGATGAGTATAAGAATATTGCTATAAATGATAACTTTCCAGTTTATTCAATTAAAGAAGCTAGTGAAAAATCCCAGATCATATTTTTATTAATCCCAGATGAGATAATGAATGATATTTTCGAAAAAGAAATAAGCCCTTATTTGAAACCTGAATCTATACTTGTTTTTGCTAGTGGCTATAATATTGGTTTTAACTTACTAAAACCCCCTGAAGACACAGATGTATTATTAATTGCGCCTAGAATGATTGGAGTTGGCGTAAGGGAGAATTTTCTTAAAAATGAAGGATTTTTTAGTTTTATCGCGATTGAACAAGATGCTTCTGGACAGGCAAAAGAGATTTTGCTTGCCCTGGCTAAAGGCATTGGAACATTAAAAAAAGGTGCCATAATGATAACTTTTAAGCAAGAAGCCGAATTAGATTTATTCAATGAACAAGCATTTGGACCGGTATTTGGTAGAGTTTTATTATCGAGTATATACACATTAATTAATGCGGGATATCCTCCAGAAGCTGTGTTAGTTGAAATGTATATGAGCGGAGAAATGTCATATACCTATAAGAAAATGGCAGATGTAGGATTAATAAAGCAAGTAGATTTTCATTCTCAAACAAGTCAGTATGGGGCAATGAGCAGAGGAATACGGTATCGTAAGCTTCCTCTTATGGATAAGATGAAACGGATCTTAAGAGAAATTCAAAACGGCGAATTTACCAAAGAGTGGGAAAAGAAAATTACCAAATTAAAATTTAAGATAATAAAGTACTTCGCAACTAAACAGAAGATTAATAAATTAGAAAAGCAAGTAAGAAAAAATCTTAAATTAGAACTCTATGATATTTATGAAGAAGAACCCCCAACCGAAGCAGAACTTATTGAGTTAAAAAAAATTTCAGATGAGTTAAAGTTATTTGAACAATATTTTGAATAATCTCTGCTTGTTATATAAGGATAATAACTACTCCTATAATAGTTAAGATAACACCAATAAAGCCATACCTAGAAATCCTTTCCTTATTTACAAAATAAGTTAATGGGAGGGCAAATAATGGACTAGCACTAGCAATTAATGCAACTATATTTGCTCCTGCTATATGTACAGATTCAGTATATAGATATGCACCTAGTGAAGTACCTATTATTGAAGCAACTAATAATAAAATCCATGAACGAAGTGAATTTTTTTGATTGGGTGAATTTTCGTTTCTTTTCTTTAAGTAATTTTCTCTCAACACCATTGAACCCAAAATCAATAAAGCAAATGGAAATCTAATTACATTTCCTATAATAGAACTTAGTTCTTCTATATGAATTATCTGATCTATTTGAATAGTAGCAAATTCAATTATTACTGCACCTATAGCCCACCCAAGAGATGCTGTAAAACAAAAACCTATTGCTTTAACAATGTCTTTTCTAAAAATCTCTTGAATTCTGATTTTAATGGAGTGTTGTAAGATAGAATTGCTTTCACGTTTCGAATTCTCAGAGTTTATTTTGGATTTTCCAATAGTAGTTATTCCAATACCAATCAGAATTAAAGAAAAAACTAAATTAAGTTTAAATGGTCGGTTAAGAAAAATTAGAGACAATATAAAAGTAAATAGAGGAAATGTCATTGAAATAGCAAGAGCGATGGTAGTTCCTAGTTCTTTTTGAGCAGTAAAATAAGCGGTGTCACCAATTACTTGGCCAAAAATGAAACTCAAAATTAATAGCAACCATAACTCCCATGGTATTATAAAAATGAGATTTAATTGATTTAAAAATAAGACTATTAGAATGAATGTTAATGTACCTATACCTGTTCGAAAGAAATTAATAAAAGTCGGACTAACTTCTTGGTCAGTTTTGCGAAAAATAACATTAGATCCGACAAATGTTAGCACAGCTAAAATTGCGATAAATTCTCCTAACATTGAATGTGTAAATTAAAGAATACATATATTGTTTTGTATTATAATTCCCTTAAATGTGAAAATTAATAAAGACAAGAATTAGTTATCTTCTTGATTTATTCTTGCTAATTTCTTACCAAATTCATATAATTTTAAAAAAGATTTACTTCCCCTTTCAATTGAGGGATAAACGATAAAACCATCATCAATAAGAAGTTCATAATAATCATTACGAATTTTAGTTGGAGTTTCTGCCAAAATCAATATCAAAGTCTTATTTAAAGACTCAATATATTTTTTTATCTTCTTTAAATTATTGTAATATCTTTCAAATCTATCCTTATCTCTAAAACCAAAAGCATTTGTATGCATAATTACCAGATCTATATCTTCTGTAATTGCTGCTTTGCATAATTCAACATATTTTTCTGATCGTGAAAGCCATGGCAAGTCTAATGGATTATTGAGAGAACCTACTTTAATTGGATATACTTCCATTAATCGTTCTTTTGTTTTTCCTTCAAATAAAGGTAAATTAAGTTCTAATTTTGTTAAAGTATCAGTATCAAGAATTCCTAATCCTCCTGACCACATAATAACTAGGACATTTTTCCCTTTAGGATAATATTTGATTTGTTCTTCAAATGCCAAATCTCTACATTTTCTAAAAAAACTATGAAAAATAAACATATAATCAACCATTTCATCTAAAGAACTTCCCACTTCAATCAAGGTTGTTTGTTTAAAAACTGCATCCCATATCCTTTCATCTGATCCTAAAGAACCAGTATGAGTCTGAACTGCAGATCGAGCACGATGTGTCGTTCCCCCTCTTAAAAATAAGATCGGTTTGACATTTTTTTTAAAATAGTTAATAATTTATGTCCTGCTGATTCTTGGTATTTTGAAAAACCTTCAAAATATACGCTAATTATTTCAATTTCACTGTCATTCTCAAAATATTCCAAAAAATCTGTGACTTGTAAACTTACACAATTACCAATACTTGCTCCTTTTGAAAACGTGAGTCGATATCTGCTATATCCATACATTATAGCTCTTGAATGTAAATCGCCAGAATGGTAAATTAATCCAATATTCCCATCATCTAGTGGAAATCTAGGCAGATATGCCATTTTTTCACTGGGACAATAAACACCCATGCAATTGGGGCCTATAGCTTTGATGTTAGTGTGATTATCAAAAAAATCTCTCAATTGTTTTTCAATTTTTACTCCGATATCATCGAATTCTCCTGTTCCAGCAGTAAAAATATGTATAAAATTAATTTTCTTTTTTGCTGTAATTTCTTCTAAGGATTGAATAAGTAATTCTCTTCTAACAGCTAAAATCAGTAAATCGATTGTATTATCAGGTATTTCCTCAATCGATTTGTAACACTCTATACCGGAGATCTCTAACTCTGTTGGCGATATTAAAAATAATTTCTCTAAATTATATCCGTGTAGTTTAAAGCCTTCAATAAAATATCCAAATTTTTCTTTTGCTTCAAATATCGCAATATTTCGGGGTTTAAATAGAAGATCTAAGGATTTTTTTTTCATCACAATTACCATTTTTATCATTCATTAATTAACTGAGATTATGATTATTTTATAAAACGTGTAAACTATCATGTTAAGCATTAGATTTAGATTTTTAGATTTTATTCTAAAAGAAAAATGAAGTTAATTGAAGATTTATTGAATTAAGAGAATCAACAAAAAGTTATAAGGATAAAATTAGAAACTGTTTACCTTTTGGATTTTAATTGACTTAGTTTTTTTCCATATTCATATAATTTCAAAAATGATTTAGCAGCAGCTTCAATTGTAGGATAAACAATGAACTTATCATTAATTAGTAAGTGGCTAAATTTGGCTTGAGATTCACTAGGATACTGATGTAAGATAATAATAAAAACCTTATTTAATGATTCAACATACTCTCTCAATTCTAACAGATTATTATAATAACCTTTAAAACGTTCACCTTCCATGTCTTTCCAAGAATCGGTTTCGACTATTATCAAATCAATATTTTCGCTGATAGCGGATTTACAAACCTCTACTAACACTTTTTGGTGTGTTACCCAAGGTAAATCAAAAGGGTTTGATAAACTACCAACTCTTATTGGATATATTTCTTTTAATTTCTCTAGAGCATCACCTTCAAAATAAGGTAATTTTAATCCTAACTCTATTAAGGTATCTGTTGCTAAAATGCCAAAACCACCAGACCAAAGAACCACTAAAGCTCGTTTGTTTATGGGATAAATAATATTCTTCTTTAATTTACTAAACCGAGATATATAACTAGAAAAAAGAAAAGTATAATCAATTAGTTCATCCAAAGAAGGAGGAACTTCAATAGTGCGGGTTTGTTTATAGATCGCACCCCAAATATCGCCTTTTGTTGCTAAAGCTCCTGTATGAGTCAAAACAGCAGTTTGCCCTCTTGAAGTTCTTCCACCTCTCATAAATAATACTGGTTTTTTCATCTTTTTCAAAATATTAAATAAATTCTTTCCCTCATTTTTGTGGAATGGCGAAATTCCTTCAAAATAAACACATATTACATCAGTATCAACATCTTTATTGAGATATTCTAAAATTTCTGAAATTTGAATATCTATACAATTTCCAATGCTTATTCCAATCGAAAATCTAAGATTATATCTTCGAGAACCAAATTTTATCATTTTAGAGTGCAAATCTCCTGATTGAAAAATAAGACCAATATTGCCTCTCTCCACAGGAAAAGATGAGTAATATGCAGTTTTTCCGCGAGGATTATATAATCCCATACAGTTTGGACCTATAGCTCTTGTATTCTTATAATTTTCCAATAGTTCTTTTAACTGGCGTTCAATTTCTACGCCTAAATCGTCAAATTCCCCTGTTCCAGCTGTAAATATATGAACAAAATTTACTTTTTTTTTCGATAAAATATCTACTAATGATTCAATAAGCAATTCTCTTCTTACAGATAAAATTAATAGATCTATTATATCCTCTGGAATGTCATCAACAGTTTTATAACATTTCAGACCTGAAAATTCTTCTTCTTTAGTTGATATTAAATATAACTTCCCTAAATCAAAACCTTGCCTTTTAAATCCTTCAATGAAAAATGAAATACCTTGGCTTACTTTAAAAATTGCTACACTATTAGGCTTAAATAATCTCTCAAATGAATGTATATTATCCTTCTTTTCCATTTTTATCCTCAATTGTTATTGTTAAATCTGTATTACAATTATAGCAAAATTTTGGGATAGATTCGAATTCAGTTCCACAATTTGGGCACATAGTTTTACTCGTACTCGCAATAGCATGTAAATCTTCAATTTGAGTCTCAATTTTAAGTCTCTTGATTTTTCTTAGTATTGATGAAAGTCCGATTGAAAGGCCAACAATTACAACACCTAGCAGAATTGTGTGTAAAAAATGAAATTGAAAATTAGAATTAAAATATTCAGGTGAATATCTTGACAAAAATACATAAAGAAAAAAATTTGGAAAGAAAAATGTTATTAAATTCATTGAATACGATTTTTTGAAATTATCATAAATGAATATTGGAATTAATGATACTAAAATCCAAATCAAATATATAATAAATAAACCAAACAAATTATCAAACAAAATATAGTTTGCTAAGAACTGTATAATAACTTTTTGTTCTTCTAAAACGCCTGCATCAAAATTTATGTTAATCTTATAATCCATAAAGAATATAAATAGAGTTAGAATTAGAGTTTGGATGATAAAAATAACAATTCTACTTCTAAAAACTTCTTTTAATTTCATTATTTAATAATTAAATATATTAAAAAATTAAACTCTTCTAAAAAGAATCTGATTTTAAATCTATTTGAAACTTAAAGTTGCCCAAAACAGTAAAATTTTTAATATTTGCTATCTTTATTTATGTACAGTGGAAGACTCGTATTCTTGTTTTTTAAAATTAGCATTTTATAATTGTTTTAGAGGATGTTTTATCCCATGAATCGTACTTCTTCTTCAAAATTAAATAATAAAAGTATTTTTTTGGAGGTTTAGCTTGTGAGCTATACATTTTCAAGAACTAAAATGATTGAAAAAATCAAATTTGGGCTCCTAAGCCCTGATGAAATACGTAAAATGTCTGCTGCTCGTATAATCACAGCAGATACGTATGATGAAGATGGTCTCCCGATCCCGAGTGGACTTATGGACCAAAGACTAGGTACCATCGAACCTGGCCAACGTTGTCAGACCTGTGGAAATCTTGTAAGTAATTGCATGGGACATTTTGGCCATATTGAACTTGCAAGACCAGTTATTCATGTAGGTTATGCAAAAAAAGTGTTAAAAGTTCTTCGATCTATATGTCCTGAATGCTCTCGATTAATGCTAACTGAAGAGGAAAAAGAAAGTTTTAGACAAGAGCAGTTGAAGCATCGAAAAATATTTTTTGAAGGTGATGAGGATGCCGCTAAAATTGTATTCAAAAAAGCGAGAAAAGTAAAGACATGCCCTCATTGTGGAGCTAAGAAAAAAAAGATAATTATTGAGAAACCAACTACCTTTTATGAAGAAGAAGAAGGAAAAGGTTCACGGAGAATAACACCTATTGAGATTTTAGAACGATTAAAAAAAATGAGCGATGTGGATCTTAGGATCCTCGGTATTTCACCTGAAAATGCTAGACTCGAATGGGTAATATTTACAGTCTTACCAATACCTCCCGTATGTGCAAGGCCATCAATTACTTTAGATAGCGGAATTCGTTCTGAAGATGATTTAACGCATAAATTGGTTGATGTCATTCGAATTAATCAGAGATTAAGAGAAAATATTGATGCTGGAGCGCCACACTTAATTGTTGAAGATCTTTGGGAATTATTACAATATCATATTACAACTTATTTTGATAATCAAGTATCTGGGATCCCTCCTGCGAGACATCGTTCTGGTAGAGCACTGAGAACGTTAACTCAGAGACTGAAAGGGAAAGAGGGAAGATTTAGAAGTAATTTAAGCGGGAAAAGAGTTGATTTTTCTGCCCGAAGTGTTATATCACCAAATCCATACATCAGTATTAATGATGTAGGTGTACCAATAGAAATTGCAAAAATTTTGACAATACCTACTAATGTTAACGATTGGAATATTGAAGAGATGAAGCAAATAGTCCTAAATGGTCCATTTAATCATCCAGGTGCAAATTATATTATACGAAATGATCGTAGAAGGATTGATCTTCGATATGTGAAAAATAGAAAAATAATTGCAGATATGCTCACACCGGGCTTTACTGTTGAGCGTCACCTAAATGATGGGGACTTAGTGTTATTTAATCGCCAGCCTTCACTTCATAGAATGTCAATAATGGCTCATGAAGTAAAAATTATGAAAGGAAGAACTTTTCGATTAAACTTAACTGTATGTCCACCATACAATGCTGATTTTGATGGAGATGAGATGAATTTACATGTACCTCAAAGTGAAGAAGCTCGAACGGAGGCAGAATTACTTCTTAAAGTTCAAGAACATATACTTTCTCCGCGATTTGGCGGACCAATCTTAGGTGGAATTCAAGATTTTATTTCAAGTGTATTTCAATTTACTAGTAAGGATTCATTATATAATAAAAAAGATACATTAAAATTATTGTATATTGGAGATGTTTATAAAAATAATCCTAATTTTAGTTTGGATCAACTTATTCCTGTAATTACCGATCCCAAACCAATGTATTCTGGAAAAGAAATTTTCAGTACATTATTTCCAGAGGATCTAAATATTAAAGTAAAATCTAAATTTTGTAAAAAATGTGAAGTCTGTGAAGAAGATAATTGTAGTTATGACGCATATGTTGTAATTAAAAATGGTAAATTGATTACTGGAACTGTTGATGAGAATTCGTTTGGTGCCATGCAATCAAATAGTATATTACAACGAATTATCAAGGATCATGGCAATGCGCGAGGAAGACAATTTTTAGACAGTGCTACTAAGATGCTCCTATACGTTATTAGGCAAAATGGAATGACTATGGGATTGGATGAAGTATATGTGCATGGACATGCATATGATGAAATCAAAAAGATATTAGAAGAAGCAAATATAGAATCTGAGAAATTAATCAAAGCTTTTTATGATAACGATACTAAAATACTTAAACGAGCTCCTGGTCGTTCTATGAGAGAAACCTTGGAATTAAGAATCAGACAGGTATTAGCAGAAGCCCGTAAAAAAGCTGAAGAAACAGCAGCAGAGTTCATTGGTGATGAAGCTCATTCAGTTATAATGACCAAATCTGGAGCCAGAGGTAATATATTAAATCTAGGACAAATGTCTGCTGTTGTTGGACAACAAGCTATTAGAGGTGAGAGAATTAATCGAGGATATAGTATGAGAACTTTACCTCATTTTAAAATAAATGACCTTAGTCCTCGAGCTCGTGGTTTTGTTGCATCCTCTTACCGAAATGGATTAAAACCAGTGGAATTCTTCTATCATGCTATGGGTGGTCGAGAAGGGCTTGTTGATACAGCAGTCAGAACAAGCACATCTGGATACATGCAACGGAGGCTTGTAAACGCCTTACAAGATATGGTTGTTGAAAATGATGGAACTGTAAGAAACTCAGACAAAAATGTAATCCAATTTTGCTTTGGAGATGATGGCATAGACGCTATGCATACCGATCACGGTGCTGCAGTAAATTTAGATGTTTTATTATTAAAGGCTAAAGCTTTGGATGTTGAAAAGGTGCGTGAAGAAATTAAAAAAGACTCTACAACAAAAACTTCTCTATCTAAAAAGAAAGTTGTTTCTAAGAAAAAACAAATAAAAAAAGCTTCAGTTCAAGCACAACCGAAGAAAGTTAAAGTTGATGAAGATTCCTTACAGCAACAGTTTGAAGAGGAAACTGGCAAGAAAGCAATTTGGCGGGGTAAAGAAACTAAAGCTTATTTAGAATGGAAAGAAGAAAAATAGAATAATTATTATCAAAAGGAAGAGAATAAAAAAAATGGCAAAAAAAAAATCAACAGGAAATCCTGATTTAGTAGCTTTAAAAAAACAATATAAAGAAGAAACAGGAAAAAATGCTGTCCATTGTGGAAAAATAACTAAAGGATTTCAAGAGTGGAAAAAACAAAAACAAGGTTAAAATTTAACAAGAATTAATAGGTTTAAGAAAAATGGCAAAAATAAATCCAGAAATTTTAGAAGAACAATTAAATGTGTTAAAAGCGGATGGAATCCCTGAAGATTTAATTGATAGAATTAGAGAAAAAGTAATACATGAGGATTTAGAAGAGGAACAACTCGAATATTTATTAAACAAAATCTTTATTAATTTTAATAATGCTCTTGTAGAAACTTCTGAACCTGTAGGCACAGTTGCGGCACAATCAATTGGTGAACCTGGGACACAGATGACACTCCGCACTTTCCATTATGCGGGCGTAGAGGGAGACAGATAACTGTCTTCTGCGTAAAAGAGTTTTCTGTCACCCAAGGTTTACCCAGATTAATAGAAATCGTAGATGCTCGTAGATTTCCTTCAACACCACAAATGGAAATACATCTCGAACATCCTTATAATGAGAGCGAAGAGAAAGCAATCGAAGTTCATAATCGTATCGAACAAATACGTATCGAACAAATAACTCATGATGTTGATTTAGATTTTGTGAATTGGAATATTGTAATAAATATAATTCCTGAAATATGCGAAAAAAAAGGGATCGATATTAATGAGATTCCAGAAATTTTAAAACGATACAAGAAAAAAGGGACGATAAGACGTGAAGGAAATTCAATTATCATCGATCCGGGAATAGAAGATCTACAAAATTTGCAAAAACTAAGAGAAAAGGTCCTGAAAAAGGTTGTAAAAGGAATAAGAGGAGTTAAAAGAGGATTATTGACTCCCTCAGATGATAATAACGAATGGATAATTAAAACCGAAGGTACTAATATGCAAAGTGTAATCCAGATAGAGGGAGTAGATGTAACAAGAACCGTTTCAAACCATATTCACGAAATTGAAAAATTATATGGTATTGAAGCAGCGCGTCAAATGATAATAAAGGAATCTCAAAAAGTCCTTGAACAACAAGGATTAGATGTAGACTTAAGACATCTACTAATTTTAGCAGATTTAATGTGTTATTCTGGCTCAATTCAGTCTATTGGAAGACATGGAATTTCAGGCTCAAAATCGAGTGTCTTCGCTCGAGCTGCTTTTGAAGTAACAGTCAATCAATTGCTTGATGCGGGGCTTTATGGAGAGGAAGAACGTTTGCTAGGGATCCCTGAGAACGTAATTGTGGGTCAAATTAGCCCAATTGGCTCAGGGAGGGTTTCAATAATGTTTGATCTTGATGCTAACTTAGATTTATTAAAAAAGAAGAAAAAAAGACGTAGATAAACGAAAACTTTTAATAAGGAAGATTTATCTTAAACGTGCTAAAAAAAAATTAAAAATTAAAAAAGTATTATTCTTATTACTTATTATAAGATATCGATTGAATATACCATGGCAAATAGAAAGAGTAAGGATGTTGCTGGTAAAGTTGATCTAAGTAGAAAAAAAAAAAAAGAATTTGATGTTGGTACCAATATTAAAGTTGCTTATAAAACTGGCAAAATAGTATACGGTAAAAATCAAATCCTTAAAAACTTAAGGGAGAATCCCTTTAAAATGCTCATTGTGAGTAAAAATTGCCCAACAGAATTAATGAGTCAAGTAAATTATTATAATTCTCTTTTAAAAGATGAAATCTTTATCTATAACTATAAAGGTTCAAGTTGGGATTTAGGGTTAGCATGTGCTAAACCATATATGATTTCTATTATAGGAGTAATTGATTTTGGAGATTCAGATTTAATATCTTTAAAAACTAAATAATTTTAACTACATTTCGCTAGATTTTTACATGTTAAAAAAGAATATTAAAATTGATCGGGAAGCAATGGAGCTTATTTCGTTATTCAATAATATCTCCGGTGCTATTATAAAAGACTGTCTTATTTTTAAATCACCAGAAAATGGGACCGAAATCATCATTTTTTTAGTAAAAGAACAAGATGTAGGAAAAGCCATTGGAAAAGCCGGTGAACATGTTAAAGATTTAAAGTCAAAACTCCAAAAAAAGATAGATGTTATTGCATTTTCAGAGGATCTAAACCATTTCATCCAGAATATCTTACAAACTACTAAAAATTCTATAATGGTTCAGAATATTGAAATAAAGGAGAGTAGAAATCTAAAGAAGACTGTGATAATTACAGTACGACCTCAAGATCGTGGTAAAGCTATTGGTAAAGATGGTTCAATGATAAGGAAAATAAAAGAAATAGTTTTAAGGTATTTCGAAGTTGATAATGTAATCATCAATACAAAGAATATCTGAATTTTTTTTCAGAAATTATTCTTACATTTAGTTCTTAATTTAATTTAAAAATTAGTCATCAAAGTGATTTATATTTCAACATTAAAACTATATGAGGAGCAAGCTGCAATTAATCATGTTAAATCGTTAAGTTTCAATCGTTATGCAGCAACTGATGGTGAAACTAAAACTATAAATTATATCTTAAAAGAATTGGATAAAGAGAAAGTTGATCCTAAAGTAGAGTCTTTTGAGTGGGCTAAAACATTGACAAAATTAATGAAGTTAGTTTATATATATATCTTTATTTTTATTTTAATTTGCCAAATTCTTTTATTGTATCCAATTATTACTTGGACAATTCTTCCTCTTGATGGATTATTTATTATGATATTATTTTTAGGAAGAAAACACTTATTTGATCACACACGAATTTCATACATTGGTAAGAAGAGAGAGTCAAAAAATGTTATAGCAACAATACAAGCAAAAGATTTACATCCTAAAAGGCCAGTTATTATTTTTTCAGCTCATCATGATTCTGTCTCATCATTATTTCCAACCAAAATGATGAAGATAATACATATTACGGCTGTCGTCCTTCTTCTTTCCTATATAATTATAAATATAGTTATTTCAATTTGGTCGATCATTGTCATTTTTACTTTTTTTTCGATTGATTTTGGATATCTGCTAATAAGAAATATATCCTTAATTATTGGCATTGTAATCATGATAGAATTTTTCATTTCATTTTTTAATAAAAAAATAAATAAATCTATTGGTTCTGTAGATAATGCTTCAGGTGTTGCAATTTTATTAGAGTTGGCTAAACTAGTTAAAAAAAATCCCCTTGAAAGAACTGATGTAATCTTTTTATGGTGTGGCGCGGAGGAGATGGGACTCTGGGGATCGAAACAATATTGTTCTAAACATTTCGAAGAATTAGATACTGATTATGACTTGAATAAATCATATAACATTAACATAGATATGGTCGGTACTTATATAGGTTTAATTGAGAAAACTGGGGTAATAAAAAAGAAAAAATTAAATGAAAATCTGAATGATGTCTTAAAAGCATCCGATACACAACAGAAAATTCCATCTGAGAAAGCAAAAATGTCATTTGGTTCTGGGAGTGATCATTTAGTTTTTCGTGCATTTGTAGAAAAGGCAAAAAGAAAAGGCTTTCAAGTTTGTCGTTTTTTATCAAATAATGATTCAAAATATATACATTCTAAAAAAGATACTCCTGAATTGTGCTCTGCTGAAAATCTAAATAGCTGTATTGAAATTTGCTATAATGCTATAAAAAGCCTTGATCTGCGAGTTGAATAACTTATTCAAAAGTAGCAATGTTTCATAATATACATAAAT
Source organism: uncultured archaeon (assembly GCA_964493385.1). Taxonomy (GTDB): domain Archaea; phylum Asgardarchaeota; class Lokiarchaeia; order Sigyniarchaeales; family SOKP01; genus Loki-b32. The sequence goes on from CAZBNW010000004.1 coordinate 58,688, forward strand.
TTTAAGTTTAAAGAATCATTTTTTCTTCTACTAAAGTTCAATCAATTAATAATTAAAAGGTGTTAGATATAGGTAGCCCAAAAGGACTCTATGCTGCTCGAAAGCTTCAAACTAATAGAAAGAAATTTCGTTGGTCCAAGACCAAGTATAAAAGAAGAAAACTTCAATTGAAAAAACGAGTAGACCCTCTTGAGGGATCATGTCAAGCTCTTGGCATTGTTCTTCAAAAAGTTGGGAGAGAAAGTAAACAACCTAACTCAGCAATAAGAAAATGTGTAAGAATTCAATTGAAAAAGAATGGTAAAGGAGTAACTGCATTCTTACCTGGAGATGGAGCTTTAAATTTTATTGAAGAACATGACCGAGTCATTGTTGAAGGAATTGGCGGGGCAAAAGGAAGGAGTATTGGAGACCTTCCTGGCGTAAGATATAAAGTTGTAAAGGTAAATGGTGTCAGTTTGGAGGCATTGCTTCAAGGAAAGAAGGAAAAACCGCTGCGATAATCATTGAGGTAAGTAAATATGAGCAAAACTAAAAAAGAAATAAAACTTTTTAATAAATGGCCTTTTAAGGACTTAAAAGTTAGAGATAGAACTCTTGAAAACTACATAAATTTAAAACCTATTATAGTACCTCATTCTGCAGGGAGACATGAGCATAAGCGATTTTGGAAGTCTTCAAAAGTCTCAGTTATTGAACGTTTTTCTAATAGATTGCTCTCTCCCGGTTTTATTGGCAGTAAAATTAAGGGCCATAAAAGTTCTTACAATTCTGGTAAAAAAAGCAAATTATTAAAAAGTTTAGAAAATGCTTTTACATTAATAGAGCTACTCACTGAGCAAAATCCTATTCAAATTTTAGTAGATGCTATCTGTAATTCTGCACCGCGAGAAGAAACAACCAAAATTGCGATGGGAGGTATCTCCTATGCATCAGCCGTAGATATAGCCCCACAACGCCGAGTTGACTTAGCTATAAAGTATATCGTTCAAGCAATCGGTGCAAGATCACATGCAAATGTGAAGATGTTCGAAGAAAATTTAACCCAAGAACTAATATTAGCAGCAAATAATAGTCAAGAATCTAGAGCTGTAAAGCGAAAAGATGAAATCGAGAGAATTGCTGTTTCTGCACGATAAACATATTCAAGAATTTTAACAAATCACTTTTTATAAAAAAGAATCCTTATTATGGTAATTTGCTAAAGATAATATATCTTGGATTGGAAAAAAACTTCTATATTTTAATATAAATTATATTTGAAAGACTTTTTACTTCAAAAATTTACCATTTTCTTTTAAATAGTACTATAGAATTATTGTTGCATAGGGATATTAATGATATATCAATTTCTATATAACTCATTTTTAGATTTAATCACTTATTTAAGGAGGTAATGAAGGATTAAAGCACTTAAAAAAAGGATATGGTTGATTGAACACAAAAAAATGCAAGAAATGAGTCCAAAGGAATACTATAGCGAAATTTTTAAGGAAATTGTACAAGAAATTAAAAATAATGAAAAGAGTATTGGAAGATTTGTTATCTGACCTATTTGTAATACTAAGAATTTGTCTATCAATAAACTTTGTCATAAATGTGGCAAGAAAAATAACCGTTTGATTGAAAAATATCTTTAAATTTGTTTTTAAAATTAAGCTTAAAGATAGATATCAAATAAATAAAAAAAAATAATAATTATTGAGGTGTCCCACAAAACACACAATATTTTGCTCCAGGTTCAGCTGGTGCTCCACATTGCTGACAGAAATTGGTATGTCCCTCAACTTTATATTTTGCATGAGTTCGAGAAGTTTGAACAACTTCAAATTCACTTAAATTTGTTCCACAACTATGACAGAATTTCGGATTTCCTTTCACTTTTATACCACAAGATGGGCAAATCATAAGAACTCTTGTACCACACTCTTGACAAAATTCCCACTTACCTTCAATTTGTTTTCCACATTTTGAGCAAAATTTTACTTCTTTTGCAGCATATTCTAGAATAGTAAAAAAGATGGCTAAAATAAGCGTGGATCCAATGGGGATTAGAGGGATCCAATAATCATAAGGTGGGAAAACAGCGACTTGGAGAATAAGCATTACCAAAGTCGTTATTGCAAATATTGTCCAAAATCCAATCATCCCAAATTTAACTTTTCTTTTACTAGAAAAATCTATAATTGTCCCTATGATAGCGAATATGAGGACTGTTCCAATTGGAATTGGCATCCAAAACTGAAAACCATAAAAAACACCTTCAGCAAGAATAATCATTACAAACGTAGTTATTATAAATAATGCCCACAAACCAATAGTACCCATACTGATTTTTTTTTTAATTTCATTCCAACTCATAAAAAAACCGTTTCTATTAATTAAGTTTTAAAATAATACATATTACTTATAATGTTTATATATTTTATAAAAAATAATTGGAGTCCAATTTTATTTGTTAAAATAAAGAGTAAAGATGAGATTTAGAAGTTAAATTTCTTATAGATAAAATTAATTTGACTATGAGATTAATTCTCTTAAATTAAAGTTTCATATCACCTACATATTATTAATTTTCATAGATAGCCTAGAAAATTCCTTAATTTTTATATAATAGCTAAACATAATATTTATTTAAACAGAATTAAAGAAACAGAACAGGGTCAATAAGTAAAGTGGATACCGACAAAAATCAAGATATTTTAGAAAAGCAACTAAAAGTATTAGGTAAAAAGGTTAGGATTGATATTTTAAAAAAATTAAAAAACACTCAAACTCCATTATCGTTTTCAAAGCTTCAAAAAGAGGTTTTAGGAAATAATCTTTCTTCTGTTAATTTGTCATTCCATCTAAATACTTTAAAAATGGGTGAATTAATTTTATCATCAGAAGAAGGTTATTCAATTACTTTATTAGGGGAACAAATTATAGATAAGATTTCGTCTATTGAGCAAATTCTAAATAAACAACACAAGGCAAGGATGATCCGAACCTCAAAATATTCTAAGGAACTATTTGATTCAAGAAAAATTGAGGAATATTTAGTGAAAGAAGGTGAATTAGAGCGATTTTTAGCTAAACAAATTGCCCATGAAGTAGAAGAGCGTCTCTCTAAGACAAATATAGAATATATGACTACACCCTTGATGCGTGAGTATATTAATGCAGTTTTATTAGAAAATGGTTTAGAGGAAGTCAGACACAAGTTAACTCGATTAGGAACTCCTCCATTCGAAGTATTTCAATTATTTGATTCAAAAAAGTGTGAGATTAGGCCTGAAAACTTTATTAAAAGATTAGGTTCTGATGTTTCTGAACAGTTTTTACTTCTTAACCTTTTGCCTAAGAACCTAGCCGATCTATATTTATCTGGAGAAATTGCCTTACTCTATTTGAATTATTGGAGTTTAAGGCCATTAAGTTTGTATATAAACACAAAAACAATAATTAATTATCTTTTCAAAACTCATTCATATTCTTCACAGAAAATTAAAGGATCTACAGATTATACAGATTTTCTTATTCACTTTTTTGATCTGTTATATACACTAAACCAATTTTATTCCGAAGACTTATTTCTAGGCGATTTCAATACTCAATTTCTCTCTTATTTTGAATTACCAAAAACAAAATCATTCAATTTTAATTTATTAACTTCTCAAATGCTTAGGTTCAATAACTTCTTTAATGATGGTAAAACACATTTATCATTGAACTTTAATTATAATAGAGAATTAGTAGAAAACTTTGCAATTCAGAATCAGATTGATGAACAATTTCTTAATTCTTTAAATATACAAAATAGAGACCGCACAAAACCACTACTATTTTTTGAGTGGTTGACGCTTTTATCATCAGAATCGGGAAGTGGTATCAGAAAAAGTCTTCTTACTGATTCTAATAAAAATAATCTAATTATCTATAATAAAGATTATTCAGATTTATTAAATTCAACCATAATTCAAATACCAAATCCTAAAGAGGAAAAAATTATTTTAGACAAGATCTTAGTGAATTTACACATGATATCAGTAGAGGCAAAGCAAAATGATGATTTATTTTTAGATTTACTACAAGATAAATTAAATTCTATATTTGAATTATTTAAATATAAAGATAAATTAGTTCAAAAAAGGCTAAATTCTCTTAAACAATGGAATTTCTTAATTTCTCGGATTTTAAATAAGAATATAAGACATCTATTTGGAGAAGCTTTAAAGGCCATTAGTTTTTTCGGCTTAAATGAAGCTATTTTAAATCATTGCGGAATTGAACTCGATAGAACAGAAAGCAGTGAAGCTTTTGCGCTAAAAATCCTATCAAAAATGAAAAATATTATTGAGGAAAGAAATGAAGTTGATAACAATTATTTTATTCTAAGTCAACCACATTATGATTCTTATTTGAAAGATTCCTACCATAATGGTATGGCACAATACAAACAAAAAATAAATGGATATTCTTCAAGAATAATTAGAAGTGAATCAAATCTTTCCTTGAATAAAAAAATCAAATTATTCAAAAAATTTCAAAAAATCCTCAATGGAGGGACTTTATTTATAGAAAAAAAACCACTTGAAATGTCATATCAAAAATTTTTAAAAACTTTATTTGAATCCAAAATAGGTGCGATTTCTTTAAGTGATTGCATATTCTAAAAAGCAGAATAAAAAACTAGAACAAATTCTTTAAAATTTATTTTGTCATTAATTCTGCTAAAAGAGCTTTCCTCATTGGGATCCCATAATAAGTTTGTTTAAAGTAAAGCGCCTTTTCTGAACCATCGACACTTGGAGAAATTTCTGTAATTCTTGGTAAAGGATGTAATAATCTGAAATTATTTTTTGTTTCTTTAAGGTCCTCTTGTCGAAATATATAGAACCCTTTAATTCTTTCATACTCTTCCAGATCAACAAATCTTTCTTTCTGGATCCGTGTCATATAAAGGACATCTAAAATATTTAGTATTTTCCTATAATCTGTGATTTCTTTATATTTAGCTTGCCGGTGTTGTAAAAAATCTTTATCACGATTTCTCATTCTCAATTCCATAGGACTTATGAAATAAATATTAACATCGAAATTCGAAAGTAAAATCGCAAGTGAATGAATGGTTCTCCCATATTTTAGATCTCCCATTAAACCTATATTCAACCCATCTAATGTCCCTATTTCTTCATCGATAGTTAATAAATCCAATAATGCTTGAGTTGGATGTTCTCCACTTCCAGATCCAGCATTGATAATTGGAATTTTCGCAAATTTAGCAGCCAATGTTGCAGCTCCTTCAAGTGAATGTCTCATAACTATGCAATCGCTATAATTCTCTACGGTTCTTATTGTATCTGCAATACTTTCCCCTTTTTTAATAGAAGAAACATCTCCAGAATGGAATCCAATTACACTCCCACCTAATCTATACATAGCGGATTCAAAACTAAGACGAGTGCGAGTAGAAGGTTCAAAAAATAAAGTAGCTAAGATTTTTCCTTGAAGAATATTTGAATTCTTGATATGAATCATTTCTTTGCTTTTCTTTAAAATGTATTCGATATCTGCTCTATCAAATTGCTTAGCACTAATTATACCTTCGCTAAACTTCTCTTTAAACATTTGAATTCTCAATCAATATGTTTTTATTAACATTATGTAAATAAGATTTAAATTATTTTTTATTAAATGATGGTTATTCAAAAAGAACTGAACAGAACTAATAAAATTTAAAATTTATAAATAATTACTAAACTTAATCTTAAAGCTAATGGTTACTAATAAATGAAATACCCTAAAACTGTCAACCGCTATTGTCCATCATGTAGATCACATACAAAGCATAGTGTGGCACTCTATAAAAAGGGTAAGGAGAGAGCCTTAAATCATGGACGCAGAAGACTCGAAAGAAAGAAGAGGGGCTATGGTAGTTTTCCAAAAGAAATATTTCATCGCAATTCTAAAATAAATAAGAGATCTACTCCATTATTAGAATGTTCTGAATGTGGTAAAAAGCAATATGCTAAATCATATCGAATAAAACGACTCGAATTACAAGAAGTATAAATAATGTGAATACCTATGGCTAATAAAAAAGAAAAAGAACTCATTCCGCATCCAAAAAGCAGGTTCTTACGTGTAAAATGTCTAAACTGTGGTAATCAACAGATAATCTTTGGATGTTCTGCAACTGATGTGGAGTGTTTAGTTTGTGGAAAAACTTTACTTCAATCCACTGGGGGTAAAGCAAGAATCCTTACTAAAATTCTAGAAGTGCTTTCCTAAAGAATTAAATCCTGATCCTTTTAAAATTAGAATTTTAATTTAATTTAAGGAAATAAATTCACAAATCTTCGTGAAACTGTTCTTTCACGAAAATTTACTAGATAAGATTCGCTCCCATATGGGTTT